>NZ_JBSFYP010000022.1:0-117926 GCF_053599835.1 Micromonospora sp. NPDC005163 | reverse complement strand
GCCGACCGCCCGGCGGCCCGGCGGCCGTCCCGCAAGCCGCCGCGACCGCCGAAGCTGGCCGACCCGCGGCTGCGGCTGCGACTCGGCACCGCCCTGACCCTGGCGCTGTTCGCCGCCATCGGGATCCGGCTGATCTTCCTTCAGGCGGTGGACACCCCGGCGTACGCCGGCGGCGGCGTCGCCGACCGGACCCGCACGGTCGAGCTGCCCGCGCCGCGCGGCGCGATCTACGACCGCACCGGCGAGCCACTGGCGCACAGCGTCGAGGCGCGGTACGTGTTCGCCGACCCGACCGAGATCGAGGACTCCGCCGCCACCGCGAAGGCGCTCTCCCCGCTGCTCGGCATCCCGGCGTCGAGGCTCACCGAGCTGATGAAGCCCCGCAAGCTGGAGAACGGCAACCCGTCCCGGTTCGAGTACCTGGCCCGGGGGGTGGAGATCCCGAACGCCAAGCAGGTGCTGGCGCTCGAGCTGCCCGGCATCGGGGTGCACCGCGACGAGCGCCGCGAGGTGCCCGGCGATGACCTGGCGGCCAACCTGATCGGCTTCACCAGCCAGGACATGGTCGGGCTGGAGGGGCTGGAGGCCCGCTACGACGAGCTGCTCGCCGGGCAGGACGGCAAGCGGGTGTACGAGGCCGGCCTCGGTGACCTCGCCGCGCCGATCCCGGGCGGCTACAGCCGGACCACGCCGGCCAAGCCGGGCAGCTCGATAGCCCTCACCACCGACCGTGACCTGCAGTTCCGCACGCAGCAGATCCTCAGTGCGGGGATGGGGCAGCAGCGCGGCGCCACGGCCGCGGCGGTGATCATCGACGTGCCCACCGGCGAGGTGCTGGCCCAGGCCAGCCACCCCACCTACAACGCGGCGAAGCCGATCCCGAGCGATCCGGTCGCCCGGGAGGACGCGGCGACCAGCTTCGTGGTCGACCCCGGCTCGGTGCACAAGGCGATCACGTTCGGCGCGGCGTTGCAGGAGGGGGTGATCACCCCGGACACCACGCTGCCGATCGCGAACAGCATCAAGAAGGGCGACACCTGGTTCTCCGACACGCACTTCGCCAACGGCCGGCGGATGAGCGTGCCCGGGATGCTCGCCTACTCGTCGAACGTCGGCACCATCACCATCGCCGACAAGCTCGGCCGGGACCGGTTGATCGACTACCAGAAGCGGTTCGGGCTTGGCCAGCCCACCGGTGAGGGGGTGCCCGGCGAGGCCAGCGGCCGGCTGCTGCCGGCCGACGAGTGGAGCGGGTCGTCGGCCGGGTCGGTGCCGATCGGGCACAGCGTCGACGCCACGCCGCTGCAGATGGCCGCCGCGTACGCCGCCATCGCCAACGACGGCACGTACGTCCAGCCGCACCTTGTCAAGGAGACGATCGGCCCGGACGGCAAGCGCACTCCCGCGCCGGCCCCGGTGACCCGCTCGGTGCTCAGCCCGCAGAACGCGGCGGCGCTGCGCACCATGCTGGAGGCGGTCACCACGGTCGACGGCGCCACCGGCGTGGGCGCGGCGGTGCCCGGCTATCGGATCGCCGGCAAGACCGGCACCGGCTGGCGGCTGGTGGACGGCAAGAAGCAGCCCGGCGAGGTGTCCTCGTTCATCGGCATGGCTCCCGCGGAGAAGCCCCGGTACGTGATCGCCGTCTTCGTGTACGCGCCCGCCGGTGGGGGTGCCGCCATCGCCGTGCCGGCGTTCCGCGACATGATGCAGTTCACGCTGCGTCACTACCGCGTACCGCCGTCCACCGGCGGCTCGGCGCCCAAGTTCGTGGTCTATCCGCGCTGAGCAGCGACGGCGAGACATCATCGGTGAGTGCCGAAGAACCACCGGGGCGGCTGTGCGGCCGGAACCGTGCGACCGGGTAGGGTCTGACGCCGTGCCCGGCAATCCACGTCCACGTACCGTGACCGGAGTCCGGCTCGGTGATCTCGCCGTCCGGCTCGCCGTCGACCTGCCGGCGGACGCCGCCGGGGTGGTCGTCACCGGGGCGACCCACGCCAGCCAGGAGGTCCGCCCCGGCGACCTGTACGCGGCGCTGCCCGGCGCCCGCCGGCACGGCGCGGAGTTCGCCGCCGGCGCCGCCGCGGCGGGCGCGGTGGCTCTGCTGACCGACCCGGCCGGCGCCGAGCTGGCGGCGGAGACCGGCCTGCCCGCTCTCGTGGTGCCCGACCCCCGCGCGGTGCTCGGCGAGCTGGCCTCGGCCGTCTACGGCGACCCGACCGCGGAGCTGACCGTGATCGGCGTGACCGGCACCGCCGGAAAGACGTCCACGGCATACCTGATCGAGTCGGGGCTGCGCGCCGCCGGGCACACCACCGGGTTGATCGGCACCGTCGAGACCCGGCTCGGTGACCTGGTGATCGACAGCGTTCGCACCACCCCCGAGGCGACCGACCTGCACGCCATGCTGGCCACCGCCCGCGAGCGGGGGGTCACCGCGGTGGTCATGGAGGTCTCCAGCCACGCGCTGGCCATGGGCCGGGTGGGCGGTGTCCGGTTCGCCGTCGGCGGTTACACCAACTTCGGCTCCGACCACCTGGACTTCCACGCCGACAGCGCCGACTACTTCGCCGCCAAGGCGCAGCTCTTCGACGGCCGGTGCGCGGTCGAGGTGCTCAACCACGACGACCCGGCGCTGAAGCCGCTGTACCGGCCGGCCACGATCAGCTACTCGGCCGCCGGCGACCCGGCCGCGACCTGGTGGGCCGACGGCGTGGATGGCGAGGGGTACGCCCAGCGGTTCACCGCGCACGGCCCGGACGGTGTGGTCCTGCCCGCCGGGGTGGCGCTGCCCGGGCGGCACAACGTCGCCAACGCGCTGCTGGCCATCGCCGCGCTGGTCGGCGCCGGGGTCGACCCGGCGATCGCGGCCGCCGGCGTGGCCGCCTGCGGCGGTGTGCCCGGCCGGCTGGAGCTCGTCGACGTCGCCGGGCCGGTGCGCGGGGTCGTCGACTACGCGCACAAGTCGGACGCGATCGTGGCCGCGCTGGCCGCGCTGCGTGAGTTGAGCGCCGGCCGGCTGATCTGCGTGATCGGTGCCGGCGGAGACCGGGACCGGGGCAAGCGGCCGGTGATGGGGGCCGCCGCCGCGGAGGGGGCCGACGTGGTGCTGGTGACCGACGACAACCCGCGCACCGAGGATCCGGCGGAGATCCGCGCCGAGGTGCTCGCCGGGGCGTACCGGGCCGGCACGGCCGCCCGGATCATCGAGGTGGCCGGTCGCCGGGCCGCGATCGACGAGGCCGTCCGGCTGGCCGCGCCGGGCGACGTGATCGCGCTGCTCGGCAAGGGTCACGAGCGAGGCCAGGAGGTGGCGGGCGAGGTGCTCCCGTTCGACGACAGCATCGAGTTGGCCGACGCGCTGCGGGCCCGCTTCGGGGACCTGGCGGGTCAGCGGTGATCGCACTGAGCCTGGCCGAGGTGGCCGCGGCGGTCGAGGGGCGGCTGGTCGCCGCCGACCCGGCCGCCACCGTCACCGGGCCGGTCGAGTTCGACTCGCGCAAGGTGGGGCCCGGGGCGCTCTTCGTGGCCTTCCCGGGTGAGAAGGTCGACGGGCACGACTACGCGGCCGGGGCGATCTCGGCCGGCGCGGTGGCCGTGCTCGGCACCCGCGAGGTGCCCGGTGTGCCGATGGTGCTGGTCGCCGACGCGTTGACCGCGATGGGCCGGCTGGCCCGCGCGGTGGTGGACCGGCTGCCCGGGCTGACCGTGATCGGCCTGACCGGCTCCTCCGGCAAGACCACCACCAAGGACCTGATCGGCCAGCTCACCGCCCGGCTCGGGGCCACGGTGGCGCCGCCCGGCTCGTTCAACAACGAGCTGGGGCACCCGCACACCGCGTTGCGCGCCGGGCCGGACACCCGCTACCTGGTGCTGGAGAAGGGCTCGCGCGGGGTGGGGCACGTGCGCTACCTGTGCGAGATCGTCCCGCCGCGGATCTCCGTGGTGCTCAACGTCGGGACGTCGCACATCGGTGAGTTCGGCTCGCAGGAGACCATCGCCGTGGCCAAGGGGGAGCTGGTCGAGGCGCTGCCGCCGGAAGGGCTGGCGGTGCTCAACGCCGACGACCCGCGGGTGGACGCGATGGCCAGCCGCACCCGGGCCCGGGTGGTCCGCTACGGGGAGGCCCCGGACGCCGACGTGCGGGCCGAGGACGTCACGCTGGACGACCGGGGGCGCGCGTCGTACACCCTGGTCGTCCCGGAGGGGAGCGCGCCGGTGCGCCTCGGGCTGACCGGCCGCCACCAGGTCTCCAACACCCTCGCCGCCGCGGCGGTCGCCCGGGAGCTGGGCATGCCGCTGGCCGAGCTGGCCACGGCGCTCGGCGAGTTGGGGTTGGTCTCCACCCGGCGGATGGACGTCTTCGACCGCCCCGACGGGGTGACCGTGATCGACGACTCGTACAACGCCAACCCGGCCTCGATGTCGGCGGCGCTGAAGGCGCTCGCCACGCTCGGCCGGGATCGGCGTACGGTCGCGGTGCTCGGCTACATGGCCGAGCTGGGGCCGTTCGAGCGGGACGGCCACGCCGAGCTCGGCCAACTCGCGGCCGAGCTGGGTGTCGACCGGCTGCTCGTGGTGGGCGAGCCGGCTGCGCCGATCCATGAGGGCGCGACAGCGGTAGGGAACTGGGGAGGAGAGTCGGTGCTGCTCACCGATCAGGCGGCGGCCGTCGAGGTGCTGCGGGGCGAGCTACGGCCGGGCGATGTCGTCCTGGTCAAGGGCTCCCGGTACCGGACGTGGGAGGTGGCCGACGCACTGCGCGCCGACGGCACCCCCGGAAACGGAGCTACCGCGTGAGGGCGGTCATCGTCGCCGTCGGGGTGGCCTTCATCGTCTCGCTCTTCTGCACCCCGATCGCGATCAAGGTGTTCGCCCGGCTCAAGGCCGGCCAGCCGATCCGGGCCGAGGGCCCGGCCATGCACCAGACCAAGAAGGGCACGCCGACGATGGGCGGCGTGGTCTTCATCCTGGCCACGGTGATCGCGTACGTGGCCGGGCACCTGGCCCTGACCACCCTGCCGGACGCGCAGATCGCCCAGGTCGAGCCGACCATCACCGCGCTGGTGCTGCTGGGACTGATGGTGTTCTCCGGCGCGGTGGGCTTCCTCGACGACTTCCTCAAGGTGCGCAAGCGCAACAGCGCCGGGCTGAACAAGCGTGGCAAACTGCTCGGCCAGATCCTGGTCGGCGCGGTCTTCGGCGTGGTGGCGCTTTACTTCCCGAGCACGATGACCGACGCGTCGGGCGCGGTGACGAACACCGAGACGGTGGGCAGCACCACGCTGAGCTTCATCCGGGACATCGACGCCCTGGAGGTCAGCAAGATCGGCGCGGTGATCATCTTCATCTTCGTGGTGATGGGCGCGACGAACGGGGTGAACCTCACCGACGGCCTGGACGGTCTGGCCACCGGCGCCTCGGTGATGGTGCTCGCCGCGTACGCGTTGATCGCGTTCTGGCAGTACCGGCACTGGTGCGCCGACCCGAGCTACACCCAGTCGTACTGCTACGCGGTCCGCGACCCGTTGGAGATCGCGCTGATAGCCGGCGCCGCCGCGGGGGCCTGTGTCGGCTTCCTCTGGTGGAACACGTCCCCGGCGCGGATCTTCATGGGTGACACCGGTGCACTGGGGCTGGGCGGCCTGATCGCCGGCATGGCGATGTCCACCCGGACGATCCTGCTGCTGCCGATCATCGGTGGGCTCTTCGTGATCATCACGATGTCCTTGGTGATCCAGATCATCTCCTTCCGGACCACCGGTAAGCGCGTCTTCCGGATGTCGCCGTTGCACCACCACTTCGAGCTGGCCGGCTGGAGCGAGGTCAACATCGTGGTCCGGTTCTGGATCATCGCCGGCATCGGGGTGGCCATCGCGCTGGGCCTGTTCTACAGCGAGTTCCTCGCCAACATGACCTGACCGGCGCGCGCCGGCCACCCCACCTCGGCCCCCGGTTCCGCCCACGGCGGACCGCCGGGGGCCGAGGCGTGTCCGCCCGACACGCCGGGGGCGCCGGTGTGGGCGTGCCCGGCGCACGAAGCGGTGATGATGTCCCGGTGGGGGAGGAACCAGGCACCGAGGACAGGACAGCCGGCCGGCCGCGGCGGTCACCGGGTGCGTCGCGTACCGCGGCGCCACGTGGCCCGGACGACAAGCGCGGCCCGGACGACAAGCGCGGCGCCGAGCCGGGCGGGGGGCCGCGCGCGCCGGACCCGGTCGCTGCCGCGCCGCTGCGCGGGCTGGACGCGGCCGATGGGCTCGCGGCGCTGCGAGGCCTGCTGGACCGGCCGCTGGCCTCCTACTACCTGCTGCTGTCCAGCGCCGGCCTGCTGCTGCTGATCGGGCTGACCATGGTCTTCTCGGCGACCAGCGTGAAGGACTACGCCGAGGACGGCAACGCCTCGGCCTCGGTGACCAAGCAGGCCATCTTCGCGGTGATCGGCATCGGGGTGTTCTGGGCCTGCCAACGGTTGCCCGCCAGCACCTACCGATCCCTGGGTCGGCCATTGCTGATCACCTCGGTCGCACTGCTGCTGGTGCTGAACCTGCTGGTCGCCTACGCCCGGCTCACCGGTCAGCGGTCGGCCGGGTTCGGGCCGGTCGAGGCGCGACTGAACTGGCTGTTCGTCGGCGGGATCCAGCTCCAGCCGTCCGAGCTGGCCAAGTTCGCGATGGTGCTCTGGGGTGCGTACCTGGTCGCCCGCAAGGGTGCCGCGCTGGGTTGGTGGCGCGAGCTGGCCACCCCGCTCTTCCCGGTGGTCGGCCTGCTCTTCGTCCTGGTCGGTTACAACGACACGGGCACCATGCTCTGTCTGCTGGCCCTGGTGGTGGGTCTGCTCTGGGCCGCCGGCGTCCGGATGCGGGTCTTCGGCGTGCTGACGGTGGTCGGTCTGCTCGGCGTCGGCCTGCTCATCGCGGTGGCATCGCTGGGCGCCGGCTCCGGCGAGCAGGGCGAGGAGAACTACCGCTTCGCCCGGCTGGCCATGTTCTTCAACCCGCCGGACCCGGAGAAGTGCAAGCTCGACGGCTGCCTCCAGTTCTACCAGGGTCGACTGGCCATCGAGCACGGCGGCTGGTTCGGCGTCGGGCTGGGCAAGAGCAGCCTCAAGTGGGACTGGCTGCCCGAGGCGCACAACGACTTCATCTTCGCGATCATCGCCGAGGAGTTGGGCGTGATCGGCTGCGTGGTGGTGCTCAGCCTGTTCGCGGTGCTCGCGTACACCGGGCTGCGGATCGCCCGGCGGGTCGACGACCCGTTCCGCCGGCTCGCCGCCGCCGCGGTGACCACCTGGCTGGTGAGCCAGGCCGTGATCAATATCGGTGGGGTGGTCGGGCTGCTGCCGATCACCGGCCTGCCGCTGCCGTTCATCTCCGACGGCGGAAGTGCCCTGGTCGTGACGTTGGCGGCGATCGGCATGCTGGCGTCCTTCGCGCGCGCCGAACCCGATGCGGCCAGAGCACTGCATGCCCGTCCGCCGGCCCGGTGGGTCCGACTACTCTGGGCCCCGTTGCCGCCGCTTCCCGGTCGGCGTCGCCGGCCGGCGACGCCGTCGGCTGGCCGAGGGTCCGTGCCCCGGTCCCGCGAACGGCGACAGGACGACCAGGCCGCACCGCGCGGGGTCCGGCAGGACCGGCGCCGCGGGGGTACGGCGAGCGAGAGGAGACGCTGATGGGTCCGCTGCGTTCGGTGGTGCTCGCGGGAGGTGGCACCGGGGGGCACGTCTACCCGCTGCTCGCCTTCGCCGACTGCCTGCGCCGACACGACCCGGGCGTCCGGATCACCTGCCTCGGCACACCACGCGGCATGGAGAACGAGCTGATCCCGCCGCACGGCTACGACCTGCGGCAGATCCCGGCGTACCAGCTGCCCCGGTCGGTCAACATGAACCTGGTCCGCACCCCGGGCCGGATGTGGACCGCGGCGCGCGCCGCGGGCAAGGTGATCGACGAGGTGCGCGCCGACGTGGTGGTCGGCTTCGGCGGGTACGTCTCGGTGCCGGCCTACCTCGCCGCCTGGCGCCGGGAGCTGCCCATGGTGATCCACGAGGTGAACGTGCCGGCGGGTGTGGCCAACCGGCTGGGCATGAAGTTCACCAAGAACGTCGCGGTCGGGTTCCCGCACCAACCGGTCCAGGCCGAGGCGCTGCGCGACGCCACCGTGGTCGGCGTGCCACTGCGCCGCAACATCGCCACACTGGACCGGTACGCGCTGCGCAACGCCGCCCGCGCGCACTTCGGGCTCCGCCCCGACCTGCCGGTGCTCTTCGTCGCCGGCGGTTCGTCGGGCGCCCGCTCGATCAACCTGGCGGTCTCCGGGGCGGCCAAGGAACTGGCCCGCAACGGCGTGCAGGTGCTGCACGTGATGGGCGCCCGCAACGAGCCGGTGCCGATCCCCACCGACCTGCCGGTGCCGTACGTGACGCTGCCGTACCTGTCGGAGATGGAGCTGGGCTACGCCGCCGCCGACCTGATGCTGGGCCGGGGCGGGGCGATGACCTGCGCCGAGGTGGCCGCGATCGGGTTGCCCACGATCTACGTGCCGTACCCGCACAGCAACCAGGAGCAGAAGCGCAACGCGCTGCCCGTGGTGGAGGCCGGCGGTGGGCTGCTGGTCGACGACACGGAGCTGACCCCGGCCTGGCTGGAGCGCACCGTCATCCCGCTGATCCGTGACCCGCAGCGGCTGTACGCGATGGGCGCCGCGGCGGCCGCCTACGGGCGGCGCGACGGTGACGAGGCGCTGCGTTCGTTCGTCATCCAGGCGGTGGCCCGATGACCGCGCAGTTCACCCCGGCCGGCACGCTGACCGCCGAGGACCTGGGCGCGGTTCACCTGATCGGAGTGGGTGGGGTGGGCATGCTCGGCGTGGCCCGGCTGCTGCTCACCCGGGGCATCCGGGTGTCCGGCAGCGACCTGCGTGAGTGGCCCTCGCTGGCGGGGCTGCGGGCGCTCGGCGGCACCATCTACCTCAGCCACGAGGCGACCAACCTCGATGGCGTGGACACCGTCGTCTACTCCTCGGCCATCTCGCAGGACCACCTGGAGCTGGTCGAGGCCCGCCGTCGCGGTCTGCGGGTGCTGCACCGCTCGGAGGCCCTCGCGGCGGCCATGACGGGCCGCCGCGCGATCGCGGTGGCCGGCACCCACGGCAAGACCACCACCACCTCGATGGTGACCATGGTGCTCCAGCAGGCCGGGGTGGACCCGTCGTTCGTGATCGGCGGGGAGATCTCCGAGGTCGGCTCGGGCGCCCACCACGGCACCGGTGAGCACTTCGTGGTCGAGGCCGACGAGAGCGACCGCTCGTTCCTCATCTACCGCCCGTACGTCTCGATCATCACCAACGTCGAGGCGGACCACCTGAACACCTACGGCGACTACGCGACGCTGGAGGCGGCGTTCGTCGAGTTCGCCCGGCTCACCGACCCGGACGGGTTCATCATCACCTGCGCCGACGACCCGGGCGGGCGGCGGCTGGCGGAGACCCTGCGCGCCGAGGGGCGGCGGGTGCACACGTACGGCGAGGCGGCCGACGCCGACCTGCGACTGACCGAGATCGTCTCGTCCGCGCGCGGGGTGCGCTACCTGGCCGCGATCGACGGCCGGTCGCTGGGCGAGTTCCGGTTGCCGGTGCCGGGGCGGCACATGGGGCTGAACAGCGCCTCCGCGGTGCTGGCCGCGTACCTGCTGGATCTGCCGCTGCCGGCGGCGGAGGCGGCGCTGGCGGTCTTCCCCGGCGTGCGGCGGCGCTTCGAGCGCAAGGGTGTCGCGGACGGCGTGCTGGTCTACGACGAGTACGCCTACCACCCGACCTCGATGACGCTGGCGTTGCAGACGCTGCGTGAGGTGGCCGGGGAGGGGCGGCTGATCGTGGTCTTCCAGCCGTACCGGCTGTACCGCACCCGCGACTCCCAGGCGGAGATCGCCGAGGCGCTGGCCATCGCCGACGAGGTGGTGCTGCTGGAGGTCTTCGGGCCGGGCGAGCTGCGCCAGCCCGGTGAGGGCTCGGCGGCGCTGATCGAGGCGGTGGCGCTGCCCGCCGACCGGAAGGTCTTCGTCGACTCCTGGGAGGAGGCGCCGGTCGAGGTGATCCGCCGGGCCCGCGAGGGCGACGTGGTGGTGACCATGGGCGCCCCGCCGATTTCGCTGATGGGTGACGAGCTGCTGGCCGGCCTGCTCGCGCGCGCCGGCTCCGCGCCGACCGCGACCGTCGACCCGGTGGCCCCCGCCCCCGCCCCCGCGGTCGGTGGTCCGGTGCCCGGCGGGGCGACCGCCGGTGGCGACGGAGCGGCCCTCGGTGGCACCGCCGCACCGGACGGCGCGGCGCCCACGGCCGGATGAGCCCCGGCCCGGCCCGAGGGCGGACAAGCGCCGCCGACGGCGGCGCTGCGCGACGCGGTCCGGTCCGGCGCTGGCAGCTGGTCCGGGCCGGCCGTGACGCGGTCCCACCGTCGACCCGCCGGTTCATGGCCCGGGCCCGCCAGCGCCGGATGCGCGCGGCGCTGCCGTGGGCGGTGGCCGCCGGGGTGCTCGCGCTGGCCGGGCTGGTCGCCTGGACGGTGCTCGGCACCGGGCTGTTCGGGGTCCGCGAGGTGAAGGTGGAGGGTGCCGGCCTGGTCACCCCGGTGCAGGTGCGCGATGCGGTCGGGGTGCCGGACGGGGTGCCGCTGGCCCGGGTGGACCTGGCCGCCGCCGCCCGGCGGGTCGGTGCGTTGGCGCCGGTGGAGCGGGCCACGGTGTCGCGGGACTGGCCGGGCGCGCTGGTGGTCCGGGTGACCGAGCGGACTCCGGTGGCGGCGGTGCCGCAGGGGGAGGCGTTCGCCCTGGTCGACGGGGCCGGGGTGGCGTTCCGGACGGTCGCCCGACGCCCCGCCGAGCTGCCGTTGGTGAAGGTGGCTCGACCGGCCGCCGACGATCCGGGCACCCGGGCCGCGCTCGAGGTGCTCGTCGCGCTGACCCCGCAGCTGCGTGGCGAGCTGGTGGACGTGACCGTGGAGGGGTTGGCTCGAATCAGCCTGCGGTTGCGCGGTGACCGGACGGTGGTGTGGGGCGACGCGACCCGGAGCACGGACAAGGCCCGGGTGGCCACCGCGCTGCTCGGCGAGGACACCGACCGGATCGACGTGAGCGCACCGGATGTGGTGACCTTCCGCTGACCGAGGGGCTTGCCGCGAGGTGCGGAAAGGTGACTCGTTGCGCTCCGGGCGGCGACACGCCGGTCGGGTCCTTGGCTCATCGCGCGGCGGCGCTTACGTTGCCCCGAAGAGGATCAGTGGTTGACATAACTGTAAGCCTCTAGTAGAGGGTGATGGTTCAGCTCTGATCCTCGCTGGTGACAGCTGTCGTCGGCCGCTGGTCTGGCCACGCCGTACCCGGTCGGCCGAAGCCAATCTCGAAGGAAAGGACCGGAGATGACACCTCCGCACAACTACCTGGCGGTCATCAAGGTCGTCGGCATCGGGGGCGGCGGCGTCAACGCCGTCAACCGGATGATCGAGGTTGGGCTCAAGGGCGTCGAGTTCATCGCGATCAACACGGATGCCCAGGCGCTGCTGATGAGTGACGCGGACGTCAAGCTGGACGTCGGCCGGGAGCTGACCCGGGGGCTGGGCGCCGGCGCCAACCCGGACGTCGGCAAGAACGCCGCCGAGGACCACCGGGACGAGATCGAGGAGGTGCTCAAGGGCGCCGACATGGTCTTCGTGACCTGCGGTGAGGGCGGCGGCACCGGCACCGGTGGCGCGCCCGTGGTGGCGAACATCGCCCGCAAGCTCGGCGCGCTGACCATCGGTGTGGTGACCCGGCCGTTCTCCTTCGAGGGTAAGCGCCGTCAGGTGCAGGCCGAGTCCGGAATAGACGAACTCCGCAACCAGTGCGACACCCTGATCGTCATCCCCAACGACCGCCTGCTGGCGCTGGGCGACCGCGGCATCAGCATGATGGACGCGTTCCGCACCGCCGACCAGGTGCTGCTTTCCGGTGTGCAGGGCATCACCGACCTGATCACCACCCCGGGTCTGATCAACCTGGACTTCGCCGACGTCAAGAGCGTGATGAGCGGTGCCGGCAGCGCGTTGATGGGCATCGGCAGCGCCCGCGGCGAGAACCGCGCGGTCGAGGCGGCCGAGGCGGCCATCTCCAGCCCGCTGCTCGAGCAGAGCATGGACGGCGCCCGCGGCGTGCTGCTCTCCATCGCCGGCGGCTCCGACCTGGGCCTGTTCGAGATCAACGACGCGGCCCAGCTGGTCACCGACGCGGCCCACCCGGACGCCAACATCATCTTCGGCGCCGTGATCGACGACGCGCTCGGTGACGAGGTGCGGGTGACGGTCATCGCGGCGGGCTTCGACGGGGGAGCGCCGGCGTACAAGGCGGCCGAGCCGGCCCGCAAGACCAACACCAACCAGCCGGCGGCGCAGAGCGCCCCGGTCCCGGCACCGGCCACCATGCCGGCGCCGACCCAGTCGCCGCGCCGGGTGCTCTTCGACGACGTGGACGTGCCCGACTTCCTCAAGAACGGGTCCTGAGCACCGCCGATGACCGACAGCTCAGCCACGGTACGACCGGACCGGCGCGCCGAACTCGCGGCCGGCCTGGCCCAGGTCCGGGCCCGCATCGCCGACGCCTGCGCCAGCGCCGGCCGGGATCGTGCCGACGTCACGATGATCGCGGTCACCAAGACCTACCCGGCCAGCGACGTGCTGGCGCTGGCCGGGCTCGGGGTGACCGACGTGGGAGAGAACCGCGACCAGGAGGCGGCCGGCAAGGCCGCCGAGGTCGCCGCGGCCGGGGTGAGCCCGCGCTGGCACTTCATCGGCCAGTTGCAGCGCAACAAGGCCCGCTCGGTGGTCCGGTACGCCGACGTGGTGCACTCCGTCGACAGTGTCCGGCTGGCCCGGGCGCTGGCCACCGCGGCGGCCGGGCGGGAGCGACCGCTGGCCGCCCTGATCCAGGTGAGCATCGACGGCGACCCGGCCCGGGGCGGCGCGTTGCCGGGCTCGGCCGACCCGGGCGTCGGGTTGGAGCCGGTGGCCGAGGCGGTCGTCGACTCGCCGACGATGCGGTTGGCCGGCCTGATGGCGGTGGCGCCACTGGGTTGGGCGCCGGAGCGGGCCTTCGCCCGGCTGGCCGAGGTGGCCGAGGCGTTTCGCTTGGTCCATCCGGGAGCGGTCGCGTTGTCCGCCGGAATGAGCGGCGACCTGGAAATCGCGATCCAATACGGCGCGACACATGTCCGCGTCGGTAGCGCGTTGCTCGGAATGCGCCCCACGCTGCGGTAGCCTGACCGCGAGAGAAGCAAATTACATCAGTGTTGTTTCAGGAACGGCGTCTCCCAGTCGGGGGTCGTGGCGCGCGACGCGAATCGCGCGCCAGGGGGATTGCCGTTCCGGTCCGATGGGCATGTTTGTCCACTCGCGACGGGCGACATGGCACGGGGGCGCGTGCCGCACGGCGGACGGAAGGGCGCGGGATGGGTGCACTGCGCAAGGCGGGGGTCTGGCTCGGTCTGGTCGAAGAGGACGATGAGCGGGCCTACGACGACGGTGGCTACGACAAGGGTGGCTACCGCGACTCGCGTTACCGGCAGAGCCGGTACGCCGAGGAGTTCGCCGACGAGGACGACGAGGACACCGAGGAGCCGCCGGCTCCCCGGCCGCGGGCCGGCGAGCGGAGTCGGCTCTCCGAGCGTTCGAACGGGCGGGTCGGTGACTCCGACCGGGGCGACGGCGAGCGTCCGGAGCGGGTCGAGCGGTCCAGCGTCCGGTCGATCACCAGGTCCTCGGCTGGCGAGACCTCCGGCGCGCTGACGTACCACACCCGGGACAACCTTGCCCTCGCGCCGCAGGTCACGGCACGGGAGCGGGCGCCCGAGGAGGAGCAGCGTTACCAGATCACCACGCTGCACCCGACCACGTACCGGGAGGCGCGCACCATCGGTGAGCACTTCCGCGACGGGGTTCCGGTGATCATCAACCTCACCGAGATGGATGAGGCCGATGCCCGCCGTCTGGTTGACTTCGCCGCCGGGCTGGCGTTCGGGCTGCGCGGTACGATCGAGCGCGTGACCAATCGGGTGTTCCTGCTCTCACCGGCCAATGTCCAGGTCACCGCGGAGGACAAGGCCAAGATCGCTGAGGGCGGCTTTTTCAGTCTGAGTTGATCGCCCGACCCGAGGGACGTCGCTGACCGTGTTGTCGATCTTGCTGCAAGTGTTGTACCTGATCCTTTATGTCTTCCTGCTCCTTCTTCTGTCCCGGTTTGTGCTGAGCGCCGTCCTGCAGTACGGCCGCCGGTGGCAGCCGGGGCGCAGAGCATCGGCGGGACTGGAATCCGTGTGGAGCGTCACTGATCCCCCTCTCAACGCGTTGAGGCGTGTGATCCCTCCGCTGCGAATTGGTACCGTGAGCATTGACCTGGCCTCCCTTGTGCTCCTGGTTATCCTGTTCGTGCTGATGGAGTTCGTGTTAGGGCCGTCGATCAGGGCATCTGCCTGATGACCGACGCGCTTTCGCGGCCGCAACTGACCCGAGGAGTTTCGATGCCGCTGACCCCGGCCGACGTACACAACGTCGCCTTCAAAAAGCCGCCGATCGGCAAGCGGGGGTATGACGAGGAGGAGGTCGACGCTTTCCTGGACGAGGTTGAGCGCGAGCTCGCCCGTCTCATCGAGGAGAACAACGAGCTGCGCGCCCAGGTGGAGCGCGGCGGCCGTGGCGGTGCCCCCGCCGGCCCCGGCGGCGACGCCCGACTCGCGGCGGAGCTCAACGACGTCAAGGCACAGCTGGACCGGGTGCAGCGCGACAAGGCAGCGGCCGAGCAGGCCGCCCGCGCCATGCAGTCCGAGCTGGAGCAGGTCCGCGCGACCGGCGGCCCGGGTGCGGTCACCGGTGACGGTGAGCAGCAGGCCCTGCGGGTGCTGATGATGGCCCAGCGCACCGCCGACGACCACGTGTCCGACGCGCGTCGCGAGGCCGACCAGCTCCTGTCCGAGGCCCGCGGCAAGGCCGAGGAGGTGACCCGCGAGGCTCGCGCGAAGGCCGACGCCCTGGAGCGGGACGCCCGCCAGCGGCACCAGGAGGCCATGGGCGGCCTGGACGCCAAGCGCACGGCGCTGCAGAAGCACATCGAGGAGCTCAAGCAGTTCGAGCGCGAGTACCGCACCCGGCTCAAGGCGTACCTGGAGAGCCAGCTGCGTGACCTCGACGGTCGCGGCCAGGGCCTCGAAGCCGAGATGACCCGCTCCGAGGCAGGCCGGGTCGCCGGCGGCAACGGGCTGGCCGCCGCGGGTCTCGCCGGTTCGTACGGCGGCGGGCGCTCCGGCGCCCTCGAAGCCGGACGCTGAGCACCGGCCGGCGATCGCTGTCCGCAGATGGTGACGGTCGCCGGCCCCGCCTGGACGGTACGACGCGGCGGGGGTGAGCCGTGATAGTCGCGAGTCTCCTGCTCATCCTCGTCGCGGTGGTGCTACTGGTGCTCGGCCTGGCCGGTGGTTCCAGCATTATGTTGATCATCTCCATCGCGGCCAGTCTGCTGGCCGCCGTGGCGTTGGTGGTGGGCGCCCGCCAGGCAGCCGCCAACCGCGTCATGGCGGAGCCCGGCCGGACCGGCCGGCGGAGCCCCGGAGCACCCCGCACGGCCAACCAGGCCGGGCCGGGAGTCGCGTACGGGCCGCCGCTGGTCGAGCCGGAAGTGCCAATCCAGCACATGCCCACGACGGTCGGTACCGGCGGCACCGGGTGGCGGCAACCACCCGAGCCGCCGGCCGACCAGGGGCCACCGTTCGCGACCGCCGACCACGCTTCCAACGCCTCGTCCGCCAGTCAGGCGTCGCCCTTCCCGGCGCCGGCCGACGAGGCGTCCGGCGTCGATGCGCCAACGGCCGATGGCATGAGGGACGAGGAGCCGGCCGCGCAGCCGGTCACCCCCGCCGAGGCGGCCCGGGTGGCCCGGCTGCCCGACCCCGTCCAGGTGGTGGACGGTCGCCCCCGCTACCACCTCGCCAGTTGCCCGCACCTCGTCGGCCGGGCGTCGGAGACGCTCCCGGTCGCCGAGGCCGTCGAGCTCGGCTTCACCCCGTGCGCGCAGTGTGCGCCGGCCACCGCCCTGCTCGCCGACGCCCGACCGATCTGAAGCGGCACCGGTGCCCGCGCAGGACACGCTCACCGTGGCGGTGCGGGTGAAGCCCGGCTCCTCCCGGGACCGGGTCGGGGGCCGGTTCGACGGCCCGCACGGCCCGGCCCTGGTGATCGCGGTGCACGCCCCGGCCGTGGACGGTCGGGCCACCGAGGCCGCCCGCCGGGCGTTGGCCGGCGCGTTGGGCGTCCGGCCGGCTTCGGTGTCACTGCGTACCGGCGCGGCCAGCCGGGACAAGCTGTTCCTCGTCGACCGTCCCGGCCCGGAGCTGTCCGGGGTGCTGCGCCGGCTGCGCGACGGATCCGTGGGGTGAGGAACGTCCGGGCCAGGCAACCGTGACGCCCGGGCTGGATATCGCGCTGCTGCTCGGCGCGGGGGTGCTGCTCGTGGCGGTCGGCGCGGTCCGGCTCTCCACCCGGCTCGGGGTGCCCAGCCTCCTGGTCTACCTGGCGCTGGGCGTGGCGATCGGCGAGGCCGGGCTGGGCATCCGCTTCGACGACGTCGAGCTGACCCGGACCCTCGGCTTCTGCGCGCTGATCGTGATCATCGCGGAGGGTGGCCTGACCGCCCGGTGGAGCACGTTGCGGCCGGTCCTCGGGCTGTCCGCAGCACTGTCCACGGTGGGTGTGGTGGTCAGCATCGTGCTGGTCGGCGTCGCCCTGCACCTGCTGCTCGGGCTGGACTGGCGGCTGGCGCTGCTCTACGGCGCGGTGCTCTCCTCCACCGACGCGGCCGCCGTCTTCGCGACCCTGCGCCGGCTGCGCCTGCCGCCCCGGCTGGTGGCGACGCTGGAGGCCGAGTCGGGCATGAACGACGCCCCGGTGGTGCTGCTGGTGGTGCTGCTGTCCCACCGGGGCTTGTCGCACCCGTGGTGGTACGAGGCCGCCCTGGTCACCTACGAGCTGGGTGTCGGGGCCGCGGTGGGGGTCTGCGCCGGTGTCGCCGGCACCTGGGCGCTGCGCCGGGCGGCGCTGCCCTCGGCCGGGCTGTATCCGATCGCCGCGGTGGGGATCACGGTGTTGGCGTACGCCGCGGGAGCGGTGCTGCACGCCTCGGGGTTCCTCGCCGTCTACGTAGCCGGGGTGCTGCTGGGCAACGCCCGGCTGCCGCACCGGCAGGCGATCCTCGGCTTCGCCGATGGGCTGGCCTGGCTCGCCCAGATCGGTCTGTTCGTGCTGCTCGGGCTGCTGGCCTCGCCGGGCCGGCTGGACGCGGCGGTGCTGCCGGCGGTGGTCGCCGGGCTGGCGCTGGTGCTGCTGGCCCGGCCGCTGTCGGTGGTCGTGTCGGCGCTGCCGTTCCGGGTCGGCCTGCGCGAGCAGGCGTTCCTGTCCTGGGCGGGGCTGCGCGGGGCGGTGCCGATCGTGCTGGCCACCATTCCGCTCTCCGAGCGGGTGCCCGGCGCGGAGCGCCTCTTCGACGCGGTCTTCGTGCTGGTGGTGATCTTCACGCTGGTGCAGACCGGGACGCTCGGGCCGCTCTCCCGCCGGCTGCGGATCACCGCGCCGGCCGAGGCCACCGAGATCCACGTGGAGACCGCCCCGCTGGAGCGGATGCGGGCCGATCTGCTCCAGTTGGAGGTGCCGACGGGCTCGCGGTTGGCCGGCGTGCACGTCGACGAGTTGCGGCTGCCGCTGGGTGCCTCGGTCACCCTGGTGCTGCGGGACGGGGTGGGTTTCGTGCCCGGTCCGGACACCCGGCTGAAGACCGGCGACAGCCTGTTGATCGTCGCCACCGGCGGGGTACGCGACGCCGCCGAGCGCCGGTTGCGGGCCGTCAGCAGGCGGGGTCGGCTGGCCCGGTGGTTTGGTGAGTACGGCGATGAGGCGGACCTTTGATCTGCTAGCGTTCCTTTTGCCCCAGTTAGGCAGGGCTCGGGGCTCTTAAGCGGTGCGACGGTGCGGCACGTTGTCGGACGCCTGTACGTTCCGTATTCTTGCCAACCTCCGGAGTGCGCGGCCATCGTCGCCGCGCGCCCCTTTTCGTACATAGGGGACGCCCTGGTCGGCGCCCCCTGACCAGGTGCCGCGGTCCACGCGGTTCCGCGGCCGAGGGAGCGACCCATGGCGAAGCCAGCCGACACCAGGACCGCCGGCCGCAAGCCGGTGGCCAAGGCCACCCGCAGCGCGGCGGAGACCGAGAAGATCCGGGCGGCGTTGGCGGCGCGGCGGGACGAGCTTCGCGCCGAGTACGATCAGACGCTGAGTGAGATCACCGAGCTGCAGCGCGATCGGCTGACCGACTTGGCCGGGGACGACCAGGCCGACACCGGCACCAAGACGCTCGAGCGGGAGCAGGAGATCTCTCTCGCCAACAGCATCCTGGAAAGGATCACGCAGGTTGAGCGCGCCCTGGAGCGCCTCGACGAGGGTGGTTACGGCTGGTGCGAGCGGTGCGGCAACCCGATTCCGGTCGAGCGCCTCGCCGCTTTCCCGTCGGCCACCCTGTGTGTGACGTGCAAGCAGCTGGAGGAGCGGCGCTGAGGTCCGCTCCCCGGCGGCGATGAGACGGTGAGCGATCACCGCCGAGACTGTCGATGGGGAGCGCATGACCGCAGTACCGTCCGCCGAACCCGGCCGTACCGACCCGGGCGGCGACAAACCCCGGCCGAGGGCCGTCGCGATCCTCGCCGGGGTCGCCCTGGTGGCCCTGCTGGCCGACCTGGTCACCAAGCACCTCGCGCTGGCCACGCTGACCGACCGGGAGCCGGTCCGGCTGCTCGGCGGGGTGGTCTATTTCAGTCTGACCCGCAACAGCGGTGCGGCGTGGAGCATCGGCGCGGACCACACCTGGGTCTTCCCGCTGATCACCATCGGGGTGGTCGGTTGGATCGTCTGGATGGCGCTGCGGCTGCGGTCGCTGCCCTGGGCGATCTCCCTCGGGCTGGTGCTCGGCGGCGCGCTGGGCAACCTCGTCGACCGGATCTTCCGGGCGCCCTCCCCGTTCCACGGGCACGTGGTCGACATGGTCAGCCTCTTCGACCCGTACGGCCAGGTCTGGCCGGTGTTCAACCTTGCCGACAGCTCGCTGGTCTGCGGTGTGCTGCTGGCCGTGCTGCTGGAGTTGACCGGCCGCCAGCGTGACGGCCGACGGGTCGGCCGCGACGGCGACCCCGCCGACGCGAGCGCCACCCAGGACGCCGACCAGCGGGAGCGGGCGTGACCTCCGCGTTCGCCGCCGGCGGCGACCACCGTTCACTGCCCGTGCCGGACGGGCTCGACGGGATGCGCCTGGACCAGGCGGTGTCCCGGCTGTTCGGGCTCTCCCGTACCGCCGCCGCGGCCCTGGTCGATGCCGGGGACGCGCTGGTCGACGGCACCGCCCGGGCCAACTCGCACAAGGTCAAGGCCGGCTCCTGGCTGGACGTCACGCTTCCCGCGCCGGTCGCCCCGCCGATCGTGGTGCCGCAGGCGGTGCCGGGCCTGCGGGTCGTGTACGCCGACGACGACATCGTGGTGGTGGACAAACCGGTCGGCGTGGCCGCGCACCCGAGCCCGGGCTGGACCGGCCCGACGGTGATCGGCGCCCTCGCCGCGATCGGGCACCGCATCTCCACCAGCGGCGCCGCCGAACGGCAGGGCGTCGTGCACCGGCTGGACGTGGGCACCACCGGGATCATGGTGGTGGCCAAGAGCGAGCAGGCGTACACCGCGTTGAAGCGGGCCTTCAAGTACCGCGAGGTGGACAAGGGCTACCACGCGGTGGTGCAGGGGCACCTGGACCCGCTGCGCGGCACCGTCGACGCGCCGATCGACCGGCACCCCACCCACGACTACCGCTGGGCCGTGGTCTCCGGCGGCAAGCCGAGCATCACCCACTACGACACGCTGGAGGCGTTCCCGGCGGCCAGCCTGGTCGACGTCCGCCTGGAGACTGGCCGCACCCACCAGATCCGGGTGCACTTCTCAACCCTGCGGCACCCCTGTGTGGGCGACCTCACCTACGGCGCCGATCCCACCCTGTCGGCCCGGCTTGGGCTGGCCCGACAGTGGCTGCACGCCCGCGAGTTGAGCTTTCTGCACCCCCGAACGGGGGACGAGGTCCGGTTCGTCAGCGACTACCCTGACGACCTGGACCGCGCGCTTCAGATCCTGCGTGACTGAGCGGCGACCGCCCGACACCGATCCGACGAGGGGATCCCGCCCGTGCGCGCCGGCGACCTGCTGCGGCAGCTGGACCAACGGCTGCTGCCGCCGCTGACCCGGGCCGTGGCCCGGCTGGGCGACCGGTCGGCGCGGTCCGGGGTGCTCACCTGGGCCGCGCTGCTCTCCTCGGCGGCGGTGTTGGGCACCGCGGTCTGGGCCGTCGACGACGCTCCGGTCGGCGACCGGACCGTGGGCGAGGTGACCCGGGTCGGGGTGGTCGACGGCGACTCCGTCCCCGGCTACCTGCGGTCCGCCGCGGCCGACCTGGCCGCGCTGCCCACGGCGGCCCCGGCCACCGGGGAGGGGACCTACGCCCTGGTCACGCTGGATGCGTACCTGCCGCCGCAGCGACTGGCGGCGGTGCTCGGCGACGTGTCGGTCTCGACGGTGTTCGGGCGGGTCCCGCTGCCCGGCCGGCAGACCGAGATCGTCAAGATTCCCGCGCTGCGGGTGCCGGACGACGTGGTCGCCGGAATGGCGCAGGTGGCCGCCCGCAAGGACGCCGAAGCCGCGGACTACCGGGCGAAGGCCGCCGCGGTGAGCGGCGACGGCGCGGACGTGCGGGAGCTGCGCGAGCGGTACGCCAGCGGTGCGGCCGTGGCGGCGGCCGAGGCGGCCGGGTACCGGACCGGCTGCGCCTGCGTGTACGCGGCGGTGGTGCGGGCGGCGCCGGTGGCGCTGCGCGGTGTGGCGACCCGGCCGGACGTGCGGGCGGTCGACCCCGCCCCCGAGGTGTACCGGCTGGACCGCACGGTCTTCACGCCGCCACTGCCCGAGCAGCAGGACGTGGTCCGCCCGCCGGCCGACACCGGGCCGAGCGCGGAGCCGACCCCGGAGGTGCCGGTTGAGTCGCCGCCGGTCGCGCCGGTGCCCTCGGCAACGATGGGCGAATCGTCGGAACCCGCACCGGTCGTGACGATCCCATCACCCGAACCGTCGACGACCGGTCCCACCGAGTCGGCCCCGCCGAGCGTCACCACCTCGCCGGACGCCACCGGCACCGGGCCACCGACGCCCTCCCCGTCGTGATCTGCGCCGGGTGGTGTGCGTGCCGTGGTGTGGTCCGAATAGGGTTTCCTTCGTAGCCTGTCAGACGGAGATCGATGGCGCTGGGAGGGCGGGCCGTGGAGGGCAGTGAGACCGGCTGGGGCCGGCCGGCCGAACCAGCGCCGAGGTGGCGGGCGCTGCTGGACCGCGCCCGGCACGGCGCCCGCGCCCCCGAGCAGACCGAACCGGAGCGGCGAGCCGACGAACCGCCGCCGGATCCGTTGCCGCGGCGCGCGGCCCCCGACGGCTACGCCGGGCGGGCGTCGGCCATCGGGCATCCGGCCGAGCTGTCGTACGGCGCGGACCCGGGTTACCGGGCCGAGGCGACCTACCGGGTCGACCCCGCCTATCGGGCCGAGCCGGCGTACCGGCCGGAGCCGGACCACCGGGGCGAGCCGGGTTACCGGGCCGAGCCGGCGTATCGGGCCGAGCCGGCCTACCGCGCCGAGCCCGCGTACCGCGCTGAGCCGGCGTACCGTCCGGAGCCGGGCTATCGGGCGGAGCCGGCGTACCGGCCCGAGCCCGAGCCGCCGTCCCGCCAGGCCGAGCCGGTCGAGTCGCGTTACGCGATGCTGGACAACGGTTACCGGCACGGCAACCCGCCGGTGGAGTCCCGGTACGCGCTGCTGGAGACCGGTTACCAGCCGGAGACCGGCTACCCCGTGCCCCCGCCGTCCCCGTCCGCCCCGCCGGTCACGCCGCCGCCGGCCCCGCCGGTCGTCCCACCGCCCGCTCCGCCGATCAGCTCGGCCATCGCCGAGCGCGGCTACCCGCCGCGTATCGAATGGCGTCCGCAGGGCGTCGACCAGGAGTTGGAGCGGGCCACCGGGGTGCTCCGCCGCGACCTCGGCACTCCGCGGGTGTTCGCGTTCGCCAACCCCAAGGGCGGGGTGCACAAGACCACCGCGACGGTGCTCGCCGCGGCCACGGTCGGCAGCGTGCGGGGGCGGGGCGTGCTGGCCTGGGACGACAACGAGCTGCGCGGCACCCTCGGGCTGCGCGCCGGCAGCGCCCGGCACGCCCGGACCATCCGCCACCTGATCACTGAGCTGGCCCAGATCGAGATCCTGGAGGGCTCGACCCTGCTGGAGCGGCTGGACGACTTCCTGCGGCACGCCTCCGACGGCTCGTACGACGTGCTCGCCGGCGAGGAGAGCCCGCGCTTCGCCCAACGGCTGGACCAGTTCACCGTTCGGCGGGTGCTGGAGCTGCTGCGGCGTACCCACGACGTGGTCTGCGTGGACACCGGCAACAACGTGGAGAGCGCCAACTGGCGCACCGTGATGCAGGCCGCCGACCAGTTGGTGGTGACCACCGTGCCGCGTGAGGACGCGGCGTTCAGCGCCGACTGGATGCTCGACCTGCTGCACGAGGAGGGCATGGGAGAGCTGGCCGACAACGCGATCACGCTCATCTCCTGCCCCACGCCGGGCCGCTCCGCCCTGCAGGACGACCTGGAACGGCACTTCGCCACCCGTACCCGCGCGGTGGCCGTGGTGCCCTACGACCCGGCGCTCGAGACCGGGTCGTCGATCGAGTATCACCAGCTCCAGTCGGAGACCAGGCAGGCGTGGCTGCGCGCCGCCTCGGTCATGGTGGAGCCGTTCGCCCGCTGACCGGAGGCGGTGCGGTCACGTCATCGGGCGGGAGCGCGGATGACCGTGCACGGCCCGGGCGGCGAGCTGAGAGGATCATCGGGTGAACCCCGACAGCCCCGAATCCGACCGGCCCACGCCGCCCGGCGTCGAGTCGTCCGCGCCATCGACACCGGCCGACCCGGTAACGGACCAGCGTGCCGGCGGGGGGCCACCGGACGTGGACGCGGATTTCGGCGCCGTCCCGGCCGATCCGCCGCGCAGGCCGGCGCGGACCGGGGTGACGGTGGCCGGTGTCGTGCTCGCGCTGGCCGTGCTGGGTGCGCCGCTCGGGCTGCTCTGGGCCGCGCTCGCGCCCGACACCCCGGTGCTCAAGACCGCTGAGGGCGCGATCTACGCCGAGCCGCAGCCGGAGCAGCCGATCGCCGCGGACGGCTGGTTCAGCCTGCTCGGGCTCGCCTTCGGGGTGCTCGCGGCGCTCGGCCTGTGGTTCGTGCTGCGCCGCCGGCGCGGCCCCGTCGGGCTGATCGCCGCCGTGCTGGGCGCGCTGGCCGCCGCGCCGGTGGCCTGGCAGGTGGGTCGGCGGATCGGCCTGGCGACCTTCGACCGGCTGCTGGACACCGCCCCGGCCGGCCAGGCCTTCACCAAACCCGCCGACCTGCGGGCCGGCGGCGTCGACTGGTTGCTCGGCGTGCTGCCGGTGCCGCACGGCAACCTGCTGCTGCCGGCGTTCGGTGCCGCGATCACGTACACCCTGCTGGCCGGCTGGTCGCGCTGGCCGTCGCTGCGCCCGGAGCCGGAGCCCGACCCGACCGCGTTCAGTTGGGTGTCGGCGGGGACGCCAGCTCCGCCAGCGGCACCGGAACCGCCCGCACCTGACGCAGCAGAGCCGCCTCGCGGTTGAGCAGCCGCAGCTCGGCGCGGAGCCGGGCGGCGGTGTCGTCGATCGCCAGGAGCCGCTGCCGGTCGTCCACGGTCAGCGCCGCGGTCGCCGCCACGAGGTGGGAGAGCACGGTCGGGTCCTCGGGGAGCTGCTCGGAGATCTCCTCCGGGTCGGACCGGACCAGGCCCAGGTATTGCCGGAACACGGCGATCACCCGGGCGGCCAGCAGGTCGGCCACCTCGTCCGGCCCGGCCGGCTCGGGCAGCCACTCGACCTCGGCGGTCAGGTACGGCGCGGAGCTCTCGTCGACCTCGGCGATCCGGAACCGGCGCCGCCCGACCGTGACGATGTCGAAGCCCCCGTCGGCCAGCTCGGTCACCTGGCGCAGCTCGGCGGTGCAGCCGACCTCGTGCAGGGTGACCTCGCCGCCGGCGGGTGTGGGCCGGGCGCCGGGACCGGCCGGCGCCACCTCCCAGCCGGCCTGGATGGCGACCACCCCGAACTCGCGCGAGGCGCCCTCGGGCAGGCCGACCAGGTGCCGGACCAGGGCTCGGTAACGCTCCTCGAAGATGTGCAGTGGCAGCACCAACCCGGGAAAGAGCACCGTTGCGAGCGGGAACACCGGCAGCCGTGCGGTCACAGGTGGAGCCTAGCCAATCTCGCCCACGTCGGCGTGGCCCGGCTCACCGTCCCGGCGGACGGGCGGCCCGGGTGCGCTCCGGTCCGGCCGCCTAGACTCGCAAGGGTGCTGAATCGGATCGACCTGCGCAATGGTCTCGGTGACCCGCGCCGCCTGCTGCCCCGTGCCCAGCTCGACGTGTCGGTTGCCGTCGAGCGGATCCGGCCGCTCGTGGAGGCGGTCCGGGAGCATGGGTACCCGGCGATCCGGGAGGCCAGTGAGCGGTTCGACGGCGTCTCCCCGGAGGTGCTGCGGGTGCCGGTCGAGGCGATCGCCGAGGCCGAGGGGGTGCTCGACCCGGACGTGCGCGCCGCGCTGCTGGAGTCGATCAGCCGCGCCCGCCGGGTGCACGCCGACCAGCGGCGTACCGAGCACACCACCCAGGTGGTGCCCGGCGGCACGGTCACCGAGCGGTGGCTGCCGGTCGACCGGGTCGGGCTCTACGTCCCCGGTGGGCTGGCCATGTACCCGTCGACCGTCGTGATGAACGTGGTGCCGGCCCAGGCGGCCGGGGTGCGCTCGCTGGTGGTGGTCAGCCCACCGCAGAAGGACAACGGCGGCCTGCCCGACCCCCGGGTGCTCGCCGCGTGCGCGCTGCTCGGCGTCGACGAGGTCTACGCCGTGGGCGGCGCCCAGGCGGTGGCGATGCTGGCGTACGGGGCGGCGGTGGATCCGGCGGGCGACGCGCGCTGCGAGCCGGTCGATCTGGTCACCGGCCCGGGCAACATCTGGGTGACCGCCGCCAAGCGGCTGCTGCGGGGCGTCGTCGGCATCGACGCCGAGGCCGGTCCGACCGAGATCGCCATCCTGGCCGACGACACCGCCGACCCGGCGCACGTGGCCGCCGACCTGATCAGCCAGGCCGAGCACGACCCGCTCGCCGCGAGCGTGCTGGTCACGCCGTCGGTGGCGCTGGTCGAGGCGGTCGAGCGGGAGCTGGCCCGGCAGGTGCCGGCGACCAAGCACACCGAGCGGGTCACCACGGCGCTGACCGGCGAGCAGAGCGGCGTGGTCCTGGTCGACGACCTCGAGGCCGGGCTGCGGGTGGTCGACGCGTACGCGGCCGAGCACCTGGAGATCCAGACGGTCGACGCCCGCGAGTGGGCGCTGCGGGTACGCAACGCCGGAGCGATCTTCGTGGGTGCCTGGTCGCCGGTGTCGCTCGGCGACTACTGCGCCGGCTCCAACCACGTGCTGCCCACCGGCGGCTGCGCCCGGCACTCGTCGGGGCTGTCCGTGCAGTCCTTCCTGCGCGGCGTGCACCTGATCGAGTACACCCAGGCCGCGCTGCGCGAGGTGGCCCCGCACGTGGTCACCCTGGCCACCGTGGAGGACCTGCCCGCGCACGGCCAGGCCGTCCGGGCCCGCTTCCCCGGGGGGTCGGCGTGAGCTCACTCGACGACCTGCCGATCCGCGACGACCTGCGCGGGCTGTCGCCGTACGGCGCGCCGCAGCTGGACGTGCCGGTGCGGTTGAACACGAACGAGAACTCCTACCCGGTGCCGGAGCCGGTGGCCGACGCGATCGGCAAGGCGCTCGCGGCCGAGCTGCGCGACCTGAACCGCTACCCGGACCGGGACGCGGTGGCGCTCCGCGCCGACCTGGCCGGGTACCTCGGGCACGGGCTCACCGTCGAGCAGGTGTGGGCGGCCAACGGCTCCAACGAGATCCAGCAGCAGCTGCTCCAGGCGTTCGGCGGTCCGGGCCGCAGCGCGCTCGGCTTCGTGCCGGCGTACTCGATGCACCCGCTGCTGGCCCTCGGCACCGGCACCCGGTGGGTGCCGGCCCGGCGCGGCGTCGACTTCGGGTTGACCGCCGACGAGGCGGTGGCCCAGGTCCGTGAGCACCGGCCCGACGTGGTCTTCCTCTGCTCGCCGAACAACCCCACCGGCACCGCGCTGGCCCCGGCGGTCATCGCCGCCGTGCTGGACGTCGCGCCCGGCATGGTGGTGGTCGACGAGGCGTACGCCGAGTTCGCCCGGCCCGGCACGGTCAGCGCGTTGGCCGTGCTGCCGGGGCACCCGCGGCTGGTGGTGACCCGGACGATGAGCAAGGCGTTCGGCTTCGCCGGCGGACGACTGGGCTACCTGGCGGCCGACGCGGCGGTGGTGCAGGCGGTGCAACTGGTCCGGCTGCCGTACCACCTCTCCGTGCTGACCCAGGCCGCCGCCCGCGCGGCACTGGCCCACCGGGACGCCCTGCTCGGTACGGTGAGCGCGATCATGGCGCAGCGGGACCGGATCGTGGCGACGCTGCGTGGTCGGGGGCTGCGGGTGGCCGACAGCGACGCCAACTTCGTGCTCTTCGAGGTGGGCGGCGACCAGGGCGCCGCCTGGCGCGCACTGCTGGCGCAGGGGGTGCTCGTCCGCGACGTCGGCCTGCCCGGCTGGCTGCGGGTCACCGCCGGCACCCCCGCCGAGACCGACGCCTTCCTTTCTGCGATGGAGACATTCTGATGAGCCGGACCGCCCGGGTGGAGCGGATCACCAAGGAGACCAAGGTCCTCGTCGAGATCGACCTCGACGGCACCGGCACGGCCGAGATCAGCACCGGGGTCGGTTTCTACGACCACATGCTGCACCAGATCGCCCGGCACGGCGGCTACGACCTGACCGTGCGCACCGTCGGCGACCTGGAGATCGACGCGCACCACACCATGGAGGACACCGCGCTCGCCCTGGGCGCCGCGTTCGACCAGGCGCTGGGCGACAAGGCCGGCATCCGGCGGTACGGC
Source organism: Micromonospora sp. NPDC005163 (assembly GCF_053599835.1). Taxonomy (NCBI): domain Bacteria; kingdom Bacillati; phylum Actinomycetota; class Actinomycetes; order Micromonosporales; family Micromonosporaceae; genus Micromonospora; species Micromonospora sp. NPDC005163. The sequence continues at coordinate 90,707 of NZ_JBSFYP010000022.1, read as the reverse complement.
TCGGCGACCGTCCCGATGGACGAGGTGCTGGTCCGGGCCGCCGTGGACCTGTCCGGCCGGCCGTACGTGGTGCACGACGAGCCGGCGCTGGCGCCGTACATCGGCCCGGTGTACCCGACCAGCATGACCCGGCACATCTGGGAGTCCTTCGGCCAGGCGGCCCGGATCACCCTGCACGTCGACGTGCTGCGGGCGTCCCTGCCGGGCGGCAACCCGGACGCGCACCACGTGGTGGAGGCGCAGTTCAAGGCGGTCTCCCGGGCGCTGCGCGAGGCCACCGCGATCGACCCGCGGGCGGCGGGCGCGATCCCGAGCACGAAGGGCGCTCTCTGATGCGCGTGTTGCCGACGCTGTTGCTGATCCTGGCCGGGGTGCTGGTGGGCGGGGTGTGGTCGCTGTACCGGCAGGGCGCGCCGCAGGCCGCGGTGGTGGTCACCGCGCTCCTGGCCGTGTTGGCCACCGCTGGCGGGGTGCTCTGGCTGCTCCCGGACTCGGGCTCATGACCGGCGTCGTGGTGCTCGACTACGGCTCGGGCAACCTGCGTTCCGCGGAGCGGGCGCTGGCCGCCGCCGGCGCGGACGTGCGGGTGACCGACGACCTCGCGGCCGCGGCCGCGGCCGACGGTCTGGTGGTGCCGGGGGTGGGCGCCTTCGCGGCGTGCATGGCCGGGATCGAGGCGCTCGGCGCCGGCCCGGTGATCGCCGAGCGGGTGGCCGCCGACCGACCGGTGCTCGGCATCTGCGTGGGCATGCAGGTGCTCTTCGAGCACGGGGACGAACACGGTGTGGTGACCAAGGGGCTCGGTCTGCTGCCGGGCGGGGTGACCCGGCTGGCCGCGACCCGGCTGCCACACATGGGCTGGAACACGGTCCGGGCGCCCCGGGACTCGGTGCTCTTCGCGGGCATGCCGGCGCAGAGCAGGTTCTACTTCGTCCACTCGTACGCGATGGGTGACCCGGCGGCGCTGGCCGCGACCGGCGCCACGGTGACCACGGCCCACCACGACACCGATTTCGTCGCCGCGGTGGAGCGTGGTCCGCTCTCGGCGGCACAGTTCCATCCGGAGAAGTCCGCCGACACCGGTGCCGCGCTGCTGCGTAACTGGCTCGCCACGCTGCCCAGTGGTGGCTGAGCGTCGTCGCCGCCCGGCGCTCGCCCGGCGGGGGTCGCGGTGAGCCGGGAACGGGCGCGCCGCCGGGCGGAACGCGAGGCCGAGCAGGCCCGGGAGCGGGCGGTCCGGCAGCGCCGGGTGGCCCGCCGGCAGCGTCGCCGGGCGGTGGTTCGCCGGTTGACGCCGCAGCTGCGGCGGGGCCGGTCCGGTCGGTTGGCCCGGCACACCCGGGGCGAGCGTGCCGCTATCGTGCTGCTCACCGGGGCGGCGCTGATCCTGATCTGGACGTTCGTCGACGATCTGGCGCTGCGCATCGCGCTGATCGTGCTGTTGCTGCTCGTACTGCCGGCGGTCGTGGTGATCGCCCTGGACCGCCGTACCTGATCGAGGAGAAGACGTGAGCCTCACCCTGTTACCCGCCGTGGATGTCGCCGACGGCCGGGCCGTCCGGCTCGTGCAGGGCGCCGTCGGTAGCGAGAGCATCTACGGCGACCCGCTCGACGCCGCACTGGCCTGGCAGCGCGACGGCGCAGAGTGGATCCACCTGGTGGATCTGGACGCGGCGTTCGGACGGGGCACCAACGCGCACCTGCTCGCCGAGGTGGTGCGCCAGCTCGACGTGCAGGTGGAGCTCTCCGGCGGCATCCGGGACGATGAGTCGCTACGTGCGGCGTTGGGCACCGGGGCGGCCCGGGTGAACATTGGCACCGCGGCCCTGGAGGACCCGGTCTGGTGCGACCGGGTGGTCGGGGAGTACGGCGACCGGGTCGCCATCGGGCTGGACGTGCGTGGTCGTACCCTCTCGGCGCGTGGCTGGACCCGTGACGGCGGTGACCTGTACGAGGTGCTGGAGCGGCTGGACAAGGCGGGCGCCAGCCGGTACGTGGTCACCGACATCACCAAGGACGGCACCATGCGCGGGCCGAACCTGGACCTGCTGCGCGAGGTGTGCGGCCACACCGACGCTCCGGTGATCGCGTCCGGCGGTGTGTCCACACTGGACGATCTGCGGGCGCTGGCGACCCTGGAGCCGCTCGGGGTGGAGGGTGTGATCGCGGGCAAGGCGCTCTACGCGGGCGCCTTCACGGTGGCCGAGGCGCTGCGGACGCTGGCCGAGGTGTAACAGCCACCCGGCTCGGACCGTGGTCACGACCGCACCGCGACCAGATCGGTTGTGCACAACTTAATTGTGGGCTACGGTTCAGCGGTGACCGATGACCTGGTGCTGCGCCGGCAGGTGTGCTTCGCGCTCTACGCCGCGTCGCGCGCCCTGACCGACGTCTACCGGCCGATCCTCGACCGGTTCGGCCTGACCTACCCGCAGTACCTGGTGCTGCTGGTGCTCTGGGAGCGCCCCGACGACGCCCCCACGGTCTCCGAGCTGGGCGCCGAGCTGCGGCTGGACTCCGGCACGCTCTCGCCGCTGCTCAAGCGGCTGGAGGGGGCGGGCCTGGTGGTGCGGCGGCGGTCGGCGCGCGACGAGCGACGGGTCGAGGTGGGCCTCACCGAGCAGGGCCGGGCGCTGCGGCAGCAGGTGGACGAAATCCCGCTGCAGATCGCCCGGGCCACCGGGCTCGACATCGCCGAGCTGGTCGCGCTGCGCGACACCCTCACCCGGGTCACCGACACCATCCAACGACAGAAGGAGCAGTGACCATCATGCAGGTGCTCTACACCGCATCCGCCACGGCCAGCGGCGACGGCCGGGACGGCCACGTCGAGACCTCCGACGGCACGTTCACGCTCGACCTGGCCGTGCCGAAGGAGATGGGTGGCGCCGGTGGCGCAGCGAACCCCGAGCAGCTCTTCGCCGCCGGCTACGCGGCCTGCTTCCACGGCGCGCTGCGGCTGGTCGCCCGCCGGGCCAAGGCCGACGTGACCGGCTCGGTCGTCGCCGCCGAGGTGGGCATCGGCCCGAACGGCAGCGGCGGGTTCGGGCTCACCGTGCAGCTCGTCGTCGACCTGCCCGCCGTGCCCCGCGACGCCGCCGAGCAGTTGGTCGAGCAGGCACACCAGGTCTGCCCGTACTCCAACGCCACCCGCGGCAACATCGACGTCGCGCTGACCGTCCGCGAGTCCCTGACCGCGTGACGTCGCGGACCCAGGCCCCGACCGCGACGAGAGGACGACCACCCCGTGACCAGCAACCGTGAGATCCACCTGGCCAGCCGCCCCCAGGGCTGGCCCGTTGAGGAGAACTTCCGGCTCGTCGAGACCGACGTCCCGACGCCCGGCCCGGGCCAGATCGTGGTCCGCAACCAGTACCTGTCGGTCGACCCGTACATGCGTGGCCGGATGAACGACGTCAAGTCGTACGTGCCGCCGTTCGCGCTCGACGCGCCGCTCGACGGCGGTGCGATCGGCGAGGTGGTGGCCAGCGAGGCAGCGGACGTCAGCATCGGCGACACCGTGCTGCACGGGCTGGGCTGGCGGGAGTACGCGGTGCTCGACGCCACCGCCGCCCGCCGGGTCGACCCGAGCCTGGCACCGGTCAGCGCGTACCTCAGCGTGCTGGGTATGACGGGCCTGACCGCGTACGCCGGGCTGCTGGAGGTGGCCGCGATGAAGCCCGGCGAGACGGTCTTCGTCTCCGCCGCGGCCGGCGCGGTCGGCAGCCTGGTCGGCCAGATCGCCAAGCTCAAGGGCGCCGGCCGGGTGATCGGCAGCGCCGGCTCGCCGGCCAAGGTAGAGCGACTGCGGGCGCTGGGCTTCGATGCCGCCTTCGACTACCACGACGGGTCGGTCCGCGACTCGCTGAAGGCGGCCGCCCCGGACGGCGTCGACGTCTACTTCGACAACGTCGGCGGCGATCACCTGGAGGCGGCGATCTCGGTGCTGAACCTGCACGGTCGGGCCGCCATCTGCGGCATGATCGCGCAGTACAACGACACCGAGCCACCGGCCGCACCACGCAACCTGGCGCTGGTCATCGGCAAGCGGCTCACCCTGCGCGGCTTCCTGGTCCGCGACCACGAGGACGTGCGCGAGGCGTTCGTCCGTGACGTCGCCGGCTGGCTGCGCGAGGGCCGGCTCTTCTACGACGAGACGATCGTGGACGGCATCGAGAACGCCCCGGCGGCGTTCCTCGGCCTGCTCCGCGGCGACAACCTGGGCAAGATGCTCGTCCGGGTGTAAGGAAGGGCCCCCTGTTAACGCCTGCGGTATAGGAAGGGCCCCTTCCTAACACGCACAGCACCAAACGGCACCCGCGGTGGCCGGCCACACAGGCCGGCCACCGTCGTGTCGCAGGGGGATAGGCTGGCGGGCATGACGGTGGCGGTGCGGGTGATCCCCTGTCTGGACGTGGACGCCGGGCGGGTGGTCAAGGGGGTCAACTTCCTCGACCTGCGTGATGCCGGTGACCCGGTGGAGCTGGCCGCCGCCTACGACCGGGCCGGCGCGGACGAGCTGACCTTCCTCGACGTCACCGCGTCCTCCAGCGACCGTGGCACGATGCTCGACGTGGTGCGCCGCACCGCCGAGTCGGTGTTCATCCCGCTGACCGTCGGCGGCGGCGTCCGGCAGGTCGCCGACGTCGACACGCTGCTCCGCGCCGGCGCGGACAAGGTCGGCGTGAACACCGCCGCCATCGCCCGGCCGGAGCTGATCGCCGAGATCGCCGACCGGTTCGGCCGGCAGGTGCTGGTGCTCTCCCTCGACGTGCGCCGGGCCCCGGCCGGCACCACGCCCAGCGGCTTCGAGGTCACCACGCACGGCGGCCGGCGCGGCACCGGGATCGACGCGGTGCACTGGGCGCAGCGGGGGGCCGAGCTGGGCGCGGGGGAGATCCTGCTCAACTCGATGGACGCCGACGGCACCAAGGCGGGCTTCGACCTGGCACTGATCGGCGCGGTACGGGCGGTGGTGGACGTGCCGGTCGTGGCCAGCGGTGGCGCCGGCGAGGTGGCCCACTTCGCGCCCGCCATCGGTGCCGGGGCGGACGCGGTGCTCGCCGCCAGCGTCTTCCACTTCGGCGAGCTGACCGTGGCCGAGGTCAAGGACGCACTGCGCCGCAGCGGCCACCCGGTGCGCTGAGCCCCCATCAGTGCCCTCCGGAGTGACCCTCCGGTGAACGCCGGGGTGTGGGAATCGAGCGGACCGCGTACTCCTGGACAGCCGCCGCGTGGTCGGCCTCGTCCAGGTTCCACTCGGCGCTGCCCGGCGCGTGCCGGCGGCTCAGCACGCCCTGGACGGTGTCCACCATGGTCGCCACACCGGCGCGTGGCCGGGAGCGCCAGAGCTGCTCGCCCTCGGCGGTGATCCGGAACCAGCCGTCGGCGACGCTGACCAGACCAGCGCCGACCAGCCGTCGGACGGCGGCCTCCACCTCGTGCCGCTGCGGGATCGCCTGGTTGAGGTGATCGGCGGTGGAGAGCACGTCGGCCAGGCGGACGCCCTCCGGACGGCGGCTGGTGGCGGACCGACGGTGCCGCCCGGCCCCGCTCGCGATCACCAGCGACACGAAGATCCAGGCGTCGGTCCAGCGCCAACCGTTCTCCCCCATGCAGAGATGATGACGGCGAGCGTCGCGGAAGGGAACACCAACCCACCAACCGACCGCCTCCACCACCGGCGCGTGCCGGTGCGCGGACCGTCGGTGAACGCTCAGCCCGCCGGGGCCACCGGCGTGACGGCTCCCGGCGCGGTGGCCGAGGGGTCGGGCACGCCGGGCAGTGGGTCGGGTGCCGCGGGGTGCTGTTCGGGCACCGCGAACAGCGGGATGAAGAGCTGCGCCAGCGGGCCGATGGCCAGCGCGTACGCCACGGTGCCCACACCGACCGTGCCGCCCAGCAGCCAGCCCAGCGCCAGCACGGTGACCTCGATGACCGTGCGCACCAGGCGGATCGAACGGCCGGGTCGGCGGGCCACGAAACCGGTCATCAGCCCGTCGCGTGGGCCGGGGCCGAGCCGGGCGCCGAGATAGAGACCGGTGGCGGCGCCGTTGGCGACGATCCCGGTGATCAGCAGCGCGATCCGGACGCCGAGCGGGCCGCCGGCCGGCAGCAGGGCCAGCGTGGCGTCCACCACCAGGCCGATCACCACCACGTTGCTGACCGTGCCGAGGCCGGGGCGTTGCCGCAGCGGAATCCAGAGCAGCAGCACCAGCGCGCCGACCCCGATGGTGACCGTGCCGAAGGAGAGCCGGGTCAGCTCGGCCAACCCCTGGTGGAACACGTCCCACGGGTCGAGGCCCAGGTCGGAGCGGATCATCAGAGCCATGCTGATCCCGTACAGGGTCAGCCCGGCGTACAGCTGGGCCAGCCGTCGCGCAGGCCGGTGCCGCAGATTGCCAATCAGTGCCATGCATGCCACCCTAGGTGCCAATCCTCCCGGAGGAAGAAGCCAATATCGGAGGAGTGGCCATGACAGCTCAGGTGCGCGGCGGCCAATTGGCCCGTCTGCTCGGGCAGTGGCACGCCCTACCGGGTCGTCGCCGCAGCCCCGACTACGCCGCCCTGGCCGGCGCGGTGCGCGGGCTGCTCGCCGACGGCCGGCTGCCGCTCGGCGTCCGCCTGCCGGCGGAACGGGAACTGGCCGAGGCGCTGCGGATCAGCCGGACCACGGTCACCGCCGCGTACCGGCAGCTGCGCGAGACCGGGCACCTGGCCAGCCGCCGGGGAGCCGGCAGCTGGACCATGCTGCCCGGTAACCACCGGGTGGCCAGCACCGGACTGTGGACCCCGCTGGACGACCGGGAGATGATCGACCTCGGCGTCGCCGCGCTGGCCGCCCCGCCGCAACTGCTGGCGGCCGCCCGCGCCGCCGCCGAGGACCTGCCCCGCTACCTGGGCGGGGCCGGCTACCACCCCACCGGGATCATCGAGCTGCGCGAGGCGGTGGCCGACGGGTACGCCGCCCGGGGCCTGCCCACCTCGGCCGACCAGATCATGATCACTAGTGGCACCCAGCACGCGCTGGACCTGGTGCTGCGACTCGCCCTGGCCCCCGGCGGCAGCGTGCTGGTCGAGTCACCGACCTACCCCAACGCGCTCGCCGCGCTGGCCGGCCGGCGCGCTCGCATCGCCACCCACGGCCTGGCCGCCGACGCCGGTTGGGAGTCCGACCTGCTACTGGGCAGCCTCCGGCAGACCCGACCCAAGCTGGCCTACCTGATCCCGGAGTTCCAGAACCCGACCGGGCACCTGATGCCGGCGTCGCTGCGCGAGCGGGTGGTGGCCGCCGCCCACGCCGTCGGCACCGACCTGGTCATCGACGAGTCCTTCGTGGACCTGCCGCTGGACGGCACCGAGCTGCCCCCGCCGACGGCCACCTTCGACCGGCACAGCCGGGTGGTCAGCATCGGCGGGATGAGCAAGCCGTACTGGGGTGGCCTGCGGATCGGTTGGGTACGCGCCTCCGCCCCACAGGTGCAGCGGCTGGCCGCCGTCCGGGTCGGCGTGGACATGGCCAGCCCGGTGCTGGACCAACTCGTCGCCGTGCACCTGCTCGCCGACGCGAAGGCCATCGTCGCGGACCGCCGCGCCCAGCTCGCCGCCCAGCGCGACGCGCTGCTCGGCGCGCTGGCGCACCGGCTGCCGGACTGGCGGATCACCGTGCCACGCGGCGGCGTGACGCTCTGGGCCGAACTGGACGGCCCGGTCTCCAGCGCGTTGGCCCGGGCCGCCGAGGACGTCGGCGTCCGGCTGGCGCCCGGCCCCCGGTTCGGCCTGGACGGCACCCTGGAGCGCTTCCTGCGGCTGCCGTTCACCCTGCCCGCCGCGGACCTCGTCGAGGCCGTCGGGCGGATCGCCGCAGTCCGCTACGACCTGGACCGCACCGGCCGGCAGCGATGGAGCGAGCCCGCCGTCATCGCCTGAGACCGTCGCCCCGAGCGCAAGCCCCGGCTGGGATCGCCGTCACGTCGTCGCGGGGGCCTCGCCGGTCCGCCTGGACTGCGAGACTGTGCGCCGTGACGATTGGCGGTACGACGCGGCGGACGCCGCGGATGCGGGCGATGACCGAGGGCTCCACGGTGACCCCGCTGGAACTCTTCTTCGACCTGGTCTTCGTCTACGCGCTCACCCAGGTAACCGCGCTGATGGCGGACGACCTCACCGGTGCCGGCCTGCTGCGGGGCCTGCTGCTGCTGGCCCTGCTCTGGTGGTGCTGGTGCTGCTACGCCTGGCTGGGCAACACGGTGCGGGCCGACGAGGGCCTGGTGCGGGTGGTGCTGTTCGCCGTCATGGCCACCATGTTCGTGGTCGCGGTGACCATCCCGGAAGCCTTCGACGACCTTCCCGGCGGGCTCTCCGGCCCGGTGGTCTTCGCCGCCTGCTACCTGGTCGTCCGGGTGCTGCACCTGGTGCTCTACTACTTCGCGGCACGTGGTGACGCCGGGCTGCGCCGTCAACTGCTCCGCGCCGCCCTGCCGATGCTCGCCGGGGCGCTGCTGCTCTTCTCCGCCGCGGTGGTGCCGCAGCGGCTGACCGACTCACCACAGCAGGTCGACACGATCCGCACGGCTCTCTGGGTGCTCGCACTCGCTGTCGACTACGGCGGGATCATGGCGATCGGGGCGCGGGGCTGGCAGATCTTCTCCGCCGCCCACTGGACCGAACGGCACGGCCTGATCATCATCATCGCGCTCGGCGAGTCGCTGGTGGCCATCGGCGTGGGGGTCACCGCGCTGCCCATCTCCTGGCCGATCATCGTCGCCTCGGTGCTGGCCATCATGGTCACCGCCGCGCTCTGGTGGGCGTACTTCGACGTGGTGTCGATCGCCGCCGAGCGGGTGCTCCACCGGGCCGAGGGCGCCGCCCGCGCCGCGCTGGGCCGCGACTCCTACACCTACCTGCACCTGCCCATGGTGGCCGGCATCATCCTGCTCGCCCTCGGCTTCAAGAAGGTGCTGTCGTACGTGGGGGACGGCACCGAGCACGAGCTGAGCGACCCGCTGCACGGGCTGGGACTGCTGGCCCTCTACGGCGGCGTGATCCTCTACCTGCTGGGCCACCTCGGCTTCCGGCTGCGCAACATGGCCTCGGTCAACTGGCCTCGGGTGGCGACGATGCTGCTGCTGGTGGCGCTGCTGCCGGTGGCCGACCACCTGCCGGCGCTGGCCGCGCTGGGCCTGCTGGCCGCCGTCTGCGTCGGAATGGTGGTCGCCGAGGTGCGGCTGTTCGGCGCTGCCCGCCGCGAGCTGCGGGACTCCTTCCTCGCGGAGCACGGCGCGGGCGCGGCTCCGGGCGACTGACCGGAGCAGGCGGCGCGGGTGGGTGGCGGAACACAGCGGTGCACGGCACCGGTCGCGGCGGCCGGCCAGACGCACCGGCGGGCTGCGCACCCGTGAACGCCGGCAGCCCCGAGACCTGATCGGTGCGGGGCCGCCGGCGGTCGAGCTCAGGGCTCGTCTCAGAGTTCGGCGAGGGTGCCGGCGTACATCTTGTCGATCTCGGCGGCGAAGTTGCTCTCCACACCGCGCCGCTTGATCTTCAACGACGGGGTGATCTCGCCGTCCTCGATGGTCAGGTCGCGCGGCAGGATCGCCACCTTCTTGATCGTCTCCCAGCGGTTGAGCTTGGCGTTGAGCTGGGCGACGTACTCCTCGACCATCGCCTTGGCCTCGGGCGAGGTGACGATGGCCGAGTAGTCGCGGCCCTCCAGCGGGCCGCCGGCCACCCACCCCCGGATCGCGTCCGGGTCCAGCGTGACCAGCATCGTGCAGAAGTTGCGGGCCTGCCCGACGACGACCGCCTGCGAGGTGTACGGGCAGATCGCCTTGAACATCCCCTCGATGTGCGAGGGCGCGATGTACTTGCCGCCCGAGGTCTTGACCAGGTCCTTCTTCCGGTCGGTGATCCGCAGGTAGCCCTGCTCGTCGAGGCTGCCGATGTCGCCGGTGCGGAAGAACCCGTCCTCGGTGAACGCGGCGGCGGTCTCCTCCGGCAGGTTGTGGTAGCCGCGCATCACCGGCCGGCCGCGGACCAGGATCTCCCCGTCGGTGTCGATCCGGCACTCCAGGTCGCCCATCGCCCGGCCCACCGTGCCGATCCGCAGCCCGGAGGGCGGGTTGACGAAGTTGCCGGCGCTCGTCTCGGTCAGGCCGTAGCCCTCGGAGATCGGCAGGTTGGCGGCGGCGAAGAAGGTGGCGATCTCCGGGCTGAGCGGAGCCGCGCCGGAGACCAGGACCCGCATCCGGCCGCCCAGGCGGGCCTGGAGCTTGCTGAACACCAGCTTCTCGGCCAACCCGTAGCGCAGCTTCAGCCCGGCGGGCACCGGCTTGCCGGCCTGCTCCAGGGTCACCTTCTCCTTGCCGACCCGGACGCCCCAGGCGAAGATCTTCGCCTTCGCGCCGCCGGCGCCCTGCGCGGTGGTCACCGCCTTGTTGTAGACCTTCTCGAACACCCGGGGAGCGCCGCACATCAGCGTCGGCCGGATCACCGAGAGCAGGTCGACCAGCTTGTCCACCCGCCCGTCGACGTAGGTGGGCAGGCCCACGTGGATGGCGCCGCAGAGCAGCGTCTTGCCGAACGAGTGGGCCAGCGGCAGCCACAGGTACTGCAGGTCGTCGTCGCGGAGCAGCCCGACCTCGGCCTGCGCCACGGCCTCCCAGCACCAGCCGCCGTGCAGCAGTTCGACGCCCTTGGGCCGGCCGGTGGTGCCGGAGGTGTAGATCAGGGTGGCCAGGTGCTCCGGACCGATGCCGGCCACGAGCATGTCGATCAGATCCGGCTCGGCGGCCAGCGCGCGGGCGCCCCGCTCCTCCAAATCGGCGAGGGTGAGCTGGGGGACTGCGGCGGTCTCGTCGGCGGCGCCGTCGAGGAGCACCACGTGGGTCAGCGCGGGCAGGTCGGCACCGGCGATCTTGGCGGCCTGGGCCGGGTTCTCCGCGAAGAGCACCTTCGAGCCGGAGTCGGCGATGATGTAGGTCGCGTCCGCCGGCTCGGTGGTCGGGTAGACGGTGGTGGTCGACCCGCCGGCGCACATGATGCCGAGGTCGGCGATCACCCAGTCCAGGCGGGTGTTGGCGAGGATCGCGACGGGATCCTCCTGGCCGACGCCCAGGCCGTGCAGGCCGGCGGCGACCGCCTTGGCGCGCTGGCCGACCTGCTCCCAGGTCAGCCAGACCGGGCCCGACTCGTCGGGGGCCGGGTAAGCGAACGCGTGCCGGTCGGGGGTGGCCGCCACGCGCTTGAGGAACATGTCCGGGATGGAGCGGTACGGGACATCGAGAGCCATCGCTGTAGCCGCCTTCGGGGGTGGTGGCGTGACGATCGTCACGTCATAGTGGTTACCGAAGGGTATTGCCTGTCGCCGGGCATCGGCTAGCCCCGGTGATCGTCCGGGCCCCCCGTCCCGCCATCCGGTACGCCGGATCAGGCGTAACGGGCGGCCACCAGTGACCAGTCGTAGGTTGCCCGGATCCAGTTGCGCCGGGCGGCGAGCGCCGGGCGCAACCCCTCGTCCCCGCTGGCGAGCAGCGTGTCCTCCGCGGTCAGGTACGCCGTCAGCCCCTGGTTGAACCGGTCGGCCGCGGCCCGCAGCGCGCCCGGTTCGTCCGTGCCGGTCTCCTGGGCGATCACGGTCACCAGGTTGTGCGCGTCCGGGTCGGCCCGGCTCTCCTTGCCGTAGGAGAAGAGGTCGTTGCACCAGCAGACCAGGTCCACCGCCAGCAGGTCCAGGGCGGCCAGCGCCGGGTCGGCGTGCCGGCTCGGCTCGGGCGGCTCCTCCGACGCCAGGTCGGTCAAGGTGAGGCAGGGGTGCACGCCGCCGATGTGTCGGCGCAGTTGGACGTACTCCGCGACCTCGGGAACCCGTCGGCGCTCCCGGTTGGTCGCCTCCCAGAGCAGCGCCAACAGGTACTCCCGTACCTGGCTGACGAACCGCAGCAGCAGTGTCGGGCGGTCGTGCAGCCGGGTCCGGCGGCACAGGTCGTGCAGCGCGTCACCCAGCGGCCCCGCGGTCGGCGGCACGACGTCGGGGTCACCGCACCGGTCCAGCACGTCGAGAAGGGTGCCGATCGCCGGCGCCAGCCGGCCCGGGTCGGCGCCGAGGCCGTCCTCGTCGCAGGCGTCGTCCATCACGAAGAGCCAGGAGATCAGGTCGGTGAGCAGCCGCAGCCCGTCCGCCGACCCGTCGGGGGAGGCTCGCCCGGCCAGGCCGGCGGCGTCCGCCCGCTGCAGCCGATGGACCCGATGGCTGGAATCGATCAGCCCGAACGCGCGCGCCCACTCGACGCTCTCGTCCGCCACTCGATCCGTGGCCTCGTGGCGCCCTACGGGAAACGGGGGCTCCCGCAGCGCCGAGATCGCGAAAGTCCGCACAATGTGCCCCCACTCGTGCCGCCCCGGCGCGGAACGGCGCGGTGAAGCGTACGGGAGCAGGGATCGTTATGCGTCGCTGGGCGCGATGCTTTCCACGAGCGAGGTCGTGACCGTTTAGGTGCAGAGAGTTACAATCCCAGGCTGGCGTTGCGGAGCAGTCGCGCGGACGCCGCCGAGCCGTCCAACTGGACGCGGGCCACCCGCTGCCGGCCGGAAAGGAACAGGGTCAACTCGGCCGGGGCGCCGACCACCCGCAGCCGCTCGCCGCCGCGGCCGACGGAGATCTCGCCGTACCCCGGCGCCTGTACGTAGAGGTCCGCCGGAAAGCGGCGCAGAGCCAGTCGGGCCAGCGGGGCGGCCCGCCTCCACAGCGCGGCCTGCAGGCCGGGCGGCAGCTCGCGCGGCAGCCACCCCGACCCGGCCCGCCGCACGTCCTCGTGGTGGATGAAGAACTCCAGCATGTTGGCCAGTTCGTCGGTCACCGGGTTGCTGACCGGGCTCCACACCGGTGGTCGGCGCACCTGCGCCACCAGGTCGGCGTAGGGCCGGGCGGCAAGACGGCGCCGGACCCGTTCGGCGTACCCGCGCAGCGGGGCCAGCAAAATCCCGCCGGCCGCGTCCGGGCGGCGCTCCCGCAGCACCAGGTGCGCGGCGAGATCGCGGGTCGCCCAGCCCTCGTTGATCGTCGGCGCGTCCGGCCCGAGGGCCAGCAGAAGATCCGCCAGCGCCTCGCGCTCGGCTCGGGCGTACCGCATTGCCCGATCGTAGGCCCACGGGCCCGTCGGCGCCCGCCGGCGGACGCCCGGTCGGCAGAACCGATCTCGTCGCCCTCGGATACGTGATGGTCGACATATGCGGTCCGAGTCGGCAGGGGTGGTCCTGACCGGTAAGGATGAGGGAGATAATGATGGCTTACGGCGGGGGAGAGCGTGGCGAGCAAGACAAGTCGGGATGTGCTCGGCCGGGGGCTGGGGGTTCTCCGGCAGGCGATCCGGGAGCAGCCACGGATCTTCACGGTGGCGGTGGTCGGCAGCGTGCTGTTCGGCTCGATGGTCATCGTCAGCGCGTACGTGGTCGGCGGGGTCGTCGGCGACGTGGTGGTGCCGGCCATCGCGCGGGGCGAGGTGGCCACCGGCAGCCTGGCACTGGCCGCGATCGCCCTGTTCGGCATCAGCGTGCTGCGGGTGGTGGGCATCTTCGGCCGCCGGCTCGGCGCCGGTTACATGCAGTACCGCCTCCAGGCCGCGTACCGCCGCCGGGTCACCCGTCGCTACCTGGACCTGCCGCTGTCCTGGCACCACCGCAACGCCACCGGCACCCTGCTCTCCAACGCCAACTCGGACGTCGAGGCGGCCTGGTATCCGATCGCGCCGCTGCCCTTCGCGGTCGGCACCCTGGTGATGCTGGTCGGCGCGATCGTCTCGCTGTTCGCCACCGACTGGGCGCTGGCCCTGGTCGGCCTCGCGGTCTTCCCCGCGCTGTTCGCGCTCAACGTGGTCTACTCCCGCCGGATGGCGCCCAGGCAGGCCCGGGCGCAGCGGCTGCGCGCCGAGGTCAGCGGCATCGCTCACGAGAGCTTCGACGGCGCCCTGGTGGTCAAGACGATGGGCCGGGAGGCGCAGGAGACCGCCCGATTCGCCGGCCGGGCCGGTGAGCTGCGCGACGCGCTGATCTCGGTCGGCCGGCTGCGCGGCGTCTTCGATCCGCTGCTGGAGACGCTGCCCAGCCTCGGCACCCTGGCCGTGCTGGTGGTCGGGGCGTTCCGGCTGCGCCAGGGCGCGATCAGCGTCACCGAGCTGGTCAGCGTGGCCTTCCTCTTCACCGTGCTGGCCTTTCCGGTGCGGGCCATCGGCTGGGTGCTGGCCGAGCTGCCGCGCAGCGTCGCCGGCTGGGACCGGGTCCGCCGGGTGCTCGACGCCACCGGCGAGATGCCGTACGGGCGGCGGGTGCTCGACCCGGCCACCTCGGGCCCGGCCACCCTCAGCTTCACCGACGTGCACTTCTCCTACCCGCCGGCCGAGGCGCACCAGCCCGGCGTGCAGGTGCTCGGCGAGGTGGGCTTCACGGTGCCCGCCGGACGGACGGTGGCCCTGGTGGGGCCGACCGGCGCCGGGAAGTCCACCATCGCCTCGCTGGCGGTGCGCCTGGTCGACCCGGACGCCGGCATCGTCACGCTGGACGGCGTGGACATGCGCGAGCTGACCGCCGCGTCGCTGGCCGGCACGGTCGCCCTGGTCGCCCAGGTGCCGTTCGTCTTCGACGACACGGTCCGCGCCAACATCGCCCTCGACCGGCCGGGCATCGACGACGAGGACGTCTGGGCGGCACTGCGGCTGGCCGAGGCGGACGGGTTCGTCGCGGCGCTGCCGGAGGGTCTGGACACGATGGTCGGTGAGCGGGGCACCTCGCTCTCCGGCGGGCAGCGGCAGCGGCTCACCCTGGCCCGCGCGCTGGCCGGCCGGCCGCGCCTGCTGGTGCTCGACGACGCGACGAGCGCGGTGGACCCCCGGGTGGAGGCGGCCATCCTGGCCGGGCTGCGCTCGTCGGCGGGTGAGCCCGGCGTGCCGGCGGCGTCGATCCTGGTGGTGGCGTACCGCCGGGCCACCATCGCACTGGCCGACGAGGTCATCTACGTGGAGCAGGGGCGGGTGATCGCGCGGGGCACGCACAGCGAGCTGTTGGCCACCGTGCCCGGCTACGCCGACCTGGTCACCGCCTACGAGCAGGCGGAGGTCGACCGCGCGCAGGAGCGTCCGTACGAGGACGAGGTCGCGCCGCTGCCCTCGGGCCTGGAAATCGAGGTGGACCGGTGACGACAACGGCGAGTACTGATGAGCGGGACGAGCGGGTCGAGACGACCTGGCAGACCCTGCGGCGAGGGTTGTCGCTCTCGCCGGAGCTGCGGACCGGGCTGGCGGGCACCCTGGCCCTGGCGCTGGTCTACATGGTGGGCCGGGTGGCCGTGCCGGTCGCCGTGCAGCAGGGCATCGACCGCGGCATCGTCGGCGGTCTGAACCTGAACTTGGTCTGGTCGGTGGTGGTGATCACCGCCGCGATCCTCACGGTGACCACGCTCTGCGGCTACCTGATGATGCGCCGGTTGTTCACGGTCAGTGAGACGGCGCTGGCCAACGTGCGGACGAGGGCGTTCCGGCACGTGCACGACCTGTCGATGCTGCACCAGCAGTCGGAGCGGCGCGGCTCGCTGGTCTCGCGGGTGACCAGCGACGTCGACCAGATCACCCAGTTCCTCCAGTGGGGTGGGGTGATCCTGCTGGTCAACCTCGGCCAGCTGGTGGTCACCACGATCGTCATGCTGGCGTACTCCTGGCAGTTGACCCTGGTGGTGCTGGTGGCGTTCCTGCCGGCGGTGTTCATCATCCGGCAGTTGCAGCGTCGCCTCGGCGCGGCGTACGCGACGGTGCGTCAGCGCACCGGCACGCTGCTCGGCGCGATCGGCGAGAGCGTGGTGGGCGCGCCGGTGATCCGGGCGTACGGCATCGCGGGGCGCACCGCGCGGCGGCTGGACGACGCGATCGACAGCCAGCGCCTGGCGCAGCAGCGGGCGATCCGGATCAGCATCGTGGGCAGCTCGGTCGGCGAGCTCGCCGCCGGGGTGGCGCTGGCTGGCGTGGTGGTGCTCGGGGTGACGCTGGGGGTGGACGGCACGCTGTCGATCGGCCAGCTGACCGCGTTCCTCTTCCTGGTGACGCTCTTCATCCAGCCGGTGCAGATCGCCACCGAGGTGCTCAACGAGGCGCAGAACGCGATCGCGGGCTGGCGCCGGGTGCTCGACGTGCTGGACGTCGCCCCGGACGTGGCTGACCCGGGGGAGCAGGGGCGGGAGCTGCCGGGCGGGCCGCTGGACATCAGGTTCGCCGGGGTGCGGTTCGCCTATCCGGGCGGTCCTCCGGTGCTGCACGACATCGACCTGGACATCCCGGCGAAGAGCCGGGTGGCGGTGGTCGGCGAGACCGGCAGCGGCAAGACCACCTTCGCCAAGCTGCTGACCCGGTTGATGGATCCGTCGGCGGGCGCCGTGCTGCTGTCCGGGGTGCCGCTGGCGGAGGTCCGGTTCGACTCGCTGCGCTCGCGTGTGGTGATGGTCCCGCAGGACGGGTTCCTCTTCGACGCGACGGTGGGGAACAACGTCCGGTTCGCCCGGCCGGAGTTGACCGACGAGCAGCTCAGCGTCGCCTTCACGGAGCTGGGCCTGGCGGACTGGTTGGACGGCCTGCCGGCCGGCCTGGACACGCCGGTCGGCGAGCGCGGTGAGGCGCTCAGCGTCGGGGAACGGCAGCTGGTCGCGCTGGCGCGGGCGTACGTGGCCGACCCGGACCTGCTGGTGCTGGACGAGGCGACCAGCGCGGTGGACCCGGCGACCGAGGTGCGCCTGCAACGCACTCTGGACGCGGTCACCCGAGGTCGGACCACCCTGGCCATCGCGCACCGGCTCTCCACGGCGCAGGCCGCCGACGAGGTGATCGTGGTGGATCGGGGGCGGGTCGTGCAGCGCGGCCCGCACGACGAGCTGGTCCGCGACGCCGACTCGGTCTACGGCCTGCTCTACGCCTCCTGGCTGGAGCAGACCCGGTAACGGAGCGGTACCCACCTGCGGCTTGATGGCTGGACGCCGCCGGCCGGGTGCTCTACGCTCCGGGTTAGGTAAGCCTAACCTCTGAAGGAGGTCGCGCCATGCGGCCCAGCCCCGCCGAGATCGTTCGTACCCTCGTCGCCGGCCGGCTGCCCGGTCTCGTCCACCTGGCCCACCGGCCGGGCCCGCACCACGCCCGGCACGTGACCGACGCGGACGGTCGGGTGCTGCTGCTGGTCCCGGTGGCCAGCCACCTGGCCGCCGCGCTGCGGCCGGCCGCCGGGGGCAGCGACGTCGCGGTGGTGCTCGACGTGCTCGACCTGCCGCCCGCCGCCGGCGCACCGGGGCTGGGACGGGCCTGGGTCTCCGGCTGGGCAGCCGAGCTGCATGGCGCCGAGGCCCGCCGCGCGGCGGTCGACTTCGCCGCGGTGGAGCCGACCGGCGACCTGCTCGACCTGGGGCGTCCGGTTCCGGCTGTTCCGCTTCGAGGTGGTCGAGGTCCGCTGGGAACGCGCCGGCGTCGTGCAGCGGATCGACCCGGGGGAGTACGCCGAGGCCGAGCCGGACCCGGTGCATCCGGTCGAGGCGCGGCTGCTGGCCGACCTCACGGAGCGCGACGCCGGCCAGGTGGCCGCGTACCTGCGCCGGCAGCTCGGGTTGACCGAGCAGACCCCGGACGGGCCGCCCCGGGTGGTGCGCATCGACCGCTACGGGCTGGTGGTCGCTCTCGGCCGCCCCGGCGCCCGGCGGCGGGTCCGGCTCGCCTTCCCGTGCCCGGTGGCCGACCCGGACGATCTGGTCCGGCTGCTGCCGCCGCTGCGCCACCGTGCCGAGGTCCGCCCGCCGGGCTGACCACTCGCCGGAAGCGCTGACGGTCTAGCTCGGCAGCGGCCCGGTCAGGTAGCGCTGCACGGTCGGGCCGATGGCCGCGACCAGCGTCTCCGGGTCGGCGGAGGCGACCGGCTCCAGCCGGATCACGTGCCGCATCATGCCCAGCCCGATCAGCTGGGTGGCGACCAGCGAGCCGCGTAGCGGCAGCTCGGTCGGCTCGACGTCGAGCTGGTCGATCACCCGGCGCAGCACCTGCGTCGTGATGAACTCACGCAGCAGTCGGGCCGTCCACTCGTTGCTCACCGCGGAGCGCAGCAGGGCCACCCCGGCGCTGCCGGCCGGCGAGTCCCAGACGCCGAGGAAGGTGCGGACCAGCCGTACGCCGATGCCGTCCTGGCCGCCCGCGAGCACCTTCGGCACCACCTCTCCCGGGTCGACCGGGAAGTTCATCGCGGCCAGGAAGAGCTGGTCCTTGCTGCCGAAGTAGTGGTGCACCAGCGCCGGGTCCACCCCGGCGGTGCCGGCGATGGCGCGGATCGAGGCGGCGTCGAAGCCGCGCTCGGCGAACGCCGCCCGCGCCGCGTCGAGGATCGCCTCGCGGGTGCCCTGATTGCCGGGTCGCCGGCCGGTCCGCCGCGCCATCGCCGCCCTTCGTTCGCCCGCCGGTCAGCCGCTGCGCCGGCGCAGGGTGGCCGCCGCGAGCACCAGCGCCAGCACCACCGCGCCGAGCACCACCACCACGTCCCGCCACATCGTCCCGGTCGGCTCGGCGTTGGCGCCGACCTCCTGCAACGCCTCGACGGCGTACGACAGGGGGAAGGCGTCGCTGAGCGCCTGGAGCCAGCCGGCCATCTCGTCGCGGGCCACGAACAGCCCGCAGAGCAGCAGCTGGGGGATCACCACGACCGGCAGGAACTGTACTGCCTGGAACTCGGTGCGGGCGAAGGCGCTGCAGAACAGCCCGAGGGCGACGCCGAGCACGGCGTCGATCACGGCGATCCCGATCACCAGCCCGCTGCTGCCGGCGGTGTCCAGGTCGAAGATCCAGTACGCCACCCCGGCGGCGACGGCGGCCTGCGCGGCGGCGGCCAACCCGAACGCGATGCCGTAGCCGAAGAGCAGGTCGAGCTTGCCCAGCGGGGTGGTGAGCAGTCGCTCCAGGGTGCCGGAGGTGCGCTCGCGGAGCATGGCGATGCTGGTCACCAGGAACATGATCACGAACGGGAAGATGCCGAGCATCACCAGCGCGACCCGGTCGAACGTCGACGGCTGCCCGGGCGGGGTCGGCTGGTCGGCGTACATGAAGTAGACCAGGGTGAGCAGGGCGGACGGCACCGCCACGAGCAGCGCGATGGTGCGCCGGTCGTGCCGGAGCTGGCGCAGGATGCGGCCTGTGGTGGCCGCCAGGATCCGCGGGTTCATGACATGCCTCCAGTTCGCGGCCGCGGGACCCGCGGGCCGGGTGCTCTCCTCGCGTTCACGACGCGTCCCGTCCGGCCGTGGCGTCGGCGGGGCCCGCCGCCTCCGCGGGACCCGGCTCGCCGGCCCGGATCAGCCGCAGGAACGCCTCGTCGAGGTCGTCCACGCCAGCGGCGGCGCGGATCGCGGCCGGGCTGTCGTCGGCGATCAGCCGGCCCTCCCGGATCAGCAGCAGCCGGTCGCAGCGGGCCGCTTCGTCCATCACGTGGCTGGACACCAGCAGGGTGGTGCCCGTGGCGGCCATCGCGTGGAACCGGGCCCACAGGTCGGCCCGCAGCACCGGGTCCTGACCGACGGTGGGCTCGTCGAGGATGACCAGCTCGGGCTCGCCGACGAGGGCGCAGGCCAGGGACGCCCGGCTGCGCTGGCCGCCGGACAGGGTGCCGACCAACTGGCCGGCCGCCCGGGCCAGCCCGACGTCGCTGATCGCCTGGTCCGCCTCGGCGCGACCCCGCCCGTGCAGGGCCGCGAAGTATCGGGCGTTCTCCCGCACGGTCAGGTCGGCGTAGATGCTCGGCGCCTGGGTCAGGTAGCCCACCTGGTGCCGCAGCGCGGGCGAGCCGGCCGGCTGGCCCAGCACGGTGACCGTCCCCCCGGTGACCACCTGCACCCCGACGACCGCGCGCATGAGCGTCGTCTTGCCGCTGCCACTGGGGCCGAGCAGCCCGGTCACGGCACCGCGCGGGACGGTGCAGCTGATGCCGTCCAGCACCCGCCGCCCGCCCCGGTCGACCTTCAGGTCGCGGACCGCTATCGCGTCGTCCATCACGTACCTCCGGGGAAACTCATCATCTGTTGAACTCAACGCTAGATGAGATACCGGCGCCGGCGCAACGATCGACTCCCGCGTATCGCCGCGCCGAGTGTGAGAACGGGCAGTAGCCCCCGGACCGGACATCAGGTCCGGCAACGGGCATTGCGCACCGATGGGGCGTACGGCACGATGACGCCGTGGATCACGCTCCGTTACCGGACAGCGGGTTTCTCGAGGACTGGGCCGCGCGGTTGCGGCAGGCGGCCGAGCGACCTGTCGTCGGCATCCTCCTGCGCGGAAGTCACGCCCGGCGGGCCGCCACCGCGCACAGCGACGTCGACCTCGACGTGCTGGTCGGCGGCGCCCCGTACGAGGCCCGCAGGGCGTACCTGGCCGAGTCCGCGGGCCGGCTCACCCACGTCTCGGTGGCCGCGCGGGACGTCCGCTCCTGGGTGCACCGGCTGGGTGAGCCGGCCGACTGGGCATTCGGGCTGCCGGTCACCGCACCGGCGCGACTGCTCTGGGCCGACCCGTACTGGCGGCGCCGAATCGACCTTCCGGTGCTCTGCCAGCCCGCCGAACCGCCCCGGCTGGAGGAGCTGATCGCCACGCTGGGTAAGGCTGCCGCCGCCCGGGCCGCCGACGACCGCCTCGGGGTCCGGCTCGCCGTGGCCGACCTGGCCCGGCTCTGCCCCTCCGTGCTGCGCCCGGCCAACCCGTCGGTACGGGTGTTCTCCCGCCGGGCGGCCTTCGCGGCGGCCCTGGAGCTGCCGGTCGCCCCGCCCCGCTACCGGGACGACATGCTGCTCTGCCTCGGGCTGCGTCCGGGCTCCACCGGGCAGCTCTGGGCGGCCGCCGTGCGACTGGTCGCCGGAACGCTGCCGCTGATCCGCCCGTACGCCGAGCAGATCGCCGAAGCGGCCGGCAGCGACCTGGCCGACGCCCTGGTCGACGGCCGGCTGGACCGTTACGTCGCTCAGCTGGCCCGGCCCTCCAGCCACCCGCCGCAGCCTCGGCGGGAGCCGTCGCTGGTACCCGCGCCGCGTGCGGGACAATGGGTCACTGTGCCCGTACCTGACGCGCCGGTGACCGGCGTCCCCAGCGATCCGACCGGCCCGACGGCGCCCGTGCCGGCCTGCCCGTCCCAGCTCGACCCGGCCATCGCGGCCCGCCTGCGCCGCACCGCCGACGGCCTGGTCGCGGCCGTGGTCCGCGCGCACGACACCGGCGAGGTGCTGATGGTCGCCTGGATGGACGACGAGGCGCTGCACCGCACCCTCACCACCGGCCGGGCCACGTACTGGTCGCGCAGCCGGCGCGAGTACTGGGTCAAGGGCGCCACCTCCGGGCACCACCAGTACGTCCGCTCGGTGGCGCTGGACTGCGACGGGGACGCGCTGCTGGTCAGCGTGGACCAGGTCGGCGCCGCCTGCCACACCGGACACCGGACGTGCTTCTTCACCGAGCTGCCCGTCACCGGTTCCGAGGCACGCGCATGACCGACGGCGCGGTGAGCCCCGACCTGGCCACCTTCACCGAGCTGGCCGCCCACTGGCGGGTCGTGCCGGTCACCCGGCGGCTGCTGGCCGACGCGGAGACCCCGGTCGGGGTCTACCGCAAGCTGGCCGGCGGGCCCGGCACCTTCCTGCTCGAATCCGCCGAGCAGGGCGTCGGCTCCGCCGGCATGGCCTGGTCGCGGTACTCGTTCATCGGGGTACGCAGCAGCGCCACGCTGGTCGCGCGGGACGGCGTGGCGAGCTGGCTCGGCCAACCGCCGGCCGGGCTGCCCACCGATGGTGATCCGGTGCGGGTGCTGCGGGAGACCGTCGCGGCTCTGGCCGGCCCTTCCGGCGACCCGTCCAGCGGCCTGCCGCCGCTGACCGGCGGCATGGTCGGCTACCTCGGCTACGACCTCGTCCGCCGCTTCGAGCGGCTGCCCGAGCTGACCGAGGACGACCTGGGCGTGCCGGAGCTGGGCATGATGCTCGCCACCGACCTGGTGGTGCTCGACCACTACGACGGTTCGGCCCTCCTGGTCGCGAACGCGGTGCTGCCGCCGATGGACGCTCCGGGCCGCGCCGCGGAGGTCACCGCCGCGTACCACCACGCGGTGGGCCGGCTGGACGCGATGACGACCGCGCTGTCCCGGCCCATCCCGCCGATGATCTCCACCGTCGAGCGCCCGCCGGCCGGTGAGGTGCTCTGCCGCACCCCGGACGGGGGCTACCCGAAGGCGGTGGAGGCGGCCAAGGAGGCGATCCGGGCCGGCGAGTGCTTCCAGATCGTGCTTTCCCAGCGCTTCGAGCGGTCGACGCACGCCGATCCGCTGGACGTGTACCGGGTGCTGCGCACCAGCAACCCCAGCCCGTACATGTACCTGCTGCGCTTCGACGGTTTCGACATCGTCGGTTCGTCGCCGGAGGCGCACCTGAAGGTCACCGGCGGTGCGGACGGGCGGCGCCGGGCGCTCCTGCACCCGATCGCCGGCACCCGGCCGCGCGGCGGCACGCCGGCCGCCGACGCCGGGCTCGCCGCCGAACTCCTCGCCGACCCGAAGGAGCGCGCCGAGCACGTGATGCTGGTCGACCTCGGCCGCAACGACCTGGGCCGGGTCTGCCAGCCGGGCAGCGTGGAGGTGCCCGAGTTCGCCACCATCGAGCGGTACAGCCACGTGATGCACATCGTCTCCACCGTGACCGGCACGCTGCGTGACGATCGCATCGCGTTCGACGCGCTCGCCGCGACGTTCCCGGCCGGCACGCTCTCCGGTGCGCCGAAGGTGCGGGCCATGGAGATCATCGAGGAGCTGGAGCCGGTCCGCCGCGGCCTCTACGGGGGCACGGTCGGCTACTTCGGCTTCGGCGGCGACCTGGACATGGCGATCGCCATCCGGACCGCGTTGATCCGTGACGGCCGGGCCTACGTGCAGGCCGGCGCGGGGGTGGTCGCCGACTCGGACCCGGCCGCGGAGGACCAGGAGACCCGCAACAAGGCCGCCGCCGTGCTGGCCGCGATCGCGGCCGCCGAGACGTTGCGGCCGGCCCGGTGAGCGCGAGGAGTGCAGCGCAGCGGAGCCCCGCAGTCGCGAACGAAAGGTGGGCCCGGTGAGCGCGAGGAGTGCAGCGCAGCGGAGCCCCGCAGTCGCGAACGAAAGGTGGGCCCGATGACCGGCCCGACGCAACCGCCGGACCGGGCCGTGGCGGGTCGGCGTCAGCTGACGTACGCCGTGCTGCTCTGCCTGGCCGGCGCCGGCCTGGCGCTGTGGGCGTCGACCCGGAGCTGGTCGGTTGAGCTGACCGCCCGCCCGGCGCCGCTGCCGCCGGTCCGCGACGCCCGTAGCGGCGCTGCTCTGCTGCCGTGGCTGCCGGCGCTGGCCCTGGTCACGCTGGCCGGCGCGGGCGCGGTGCTGGCCACTCGCGGCCGGGCGCGGCGGCTGCTGGGCGTTCTGCTCGGCGCGCTCGGTCTGGCCGTGGCGGCCGGCGGCGGGTACGGGCTGGTCACCGGCCTCGACGGCGTGGTTAGCCGGCAGTGGCCGGCGCTCTGTCTGCTCGGCGGCCTGCTGGCCGTGGCGGGTGGCGGGTGGACCGCGCTGCGGGGCGGCGGCTGGCCGGCGATGGGCGCCCGGTACGAGCGGCCGGCGCGGACCAGCACGCAGGGCCCGCCTCCGGAGGCCGGACCGGCCGGACCGATGGCCGGGCGGCGAACCACCGAGGCGTGGGACGCGCTGGACCGGGGCGAGGACCCCACGGCCGGCTGACCTGACGGCCGGTGTGGCCGGGCGTCAGCCGACCGGCTGACGCTCCCGCTGCTGGCGGCGGGCGGCGGCGCGGGCGGCGGTCAGCTCGGCCACCAGCCGGTCCAGTTCGGCGCGCTGGTCGGCGCGGGCCCGGTCGGCGCAGACCGCCTCCCAGGCGTTGCCGCGCGCGGTCCGCATCCGCCCCTCGCCGACCACGGCCCGTTCAAGTGTGTGCACCACCCCCACGGCGAGCGATGCCACCGTCCGAGAGAGGGTGGTCAGCCCGATGCTCGGGGTCGGCTCGGAAATGCTCATGGTCACCTCGCACGAGGAGTTGGCGACGGTCGGGCAGGCGCGGCATCGAGTCTGCCTGAGGACGATGCTGGCCGGCTGACGTTTCGCCGGAGTGACCGCCCGGTCAACTGTCCCGCCTCGGCCGTGACCAGGCACCGGCCGTTCGGCCTTGAGCTTGCTCACAGCATCGACAATTATCATTGTTGTCGCTGGTCGGGTGGCATGATCGATGGATTGACGCCGGAGGTGGCGCTGAGTGACATCCCCTTCACGGCAAGTCGGCCATTATGCCGCAGGCCTTTTCGTGAGCAGCGCCATACCCCCGGCTCCCGGCTCAGGTCGGCTGCCCCTAGCATCGGCCCATGACACCCGGAGAGGGGAGTCCGATGGTGACTGATGAGCATGCGCACGCGGAGGGGGACGACGCCGGTCAGGCAGCGTCCGTAAGCGTGCTCGACGAGATCCTGGCTGGCGTACGCGAGGACGTCGCCCGGCGCCAGGAACAGGTTCCGCTGGAGCGGATCCGTGAACTGGCTGCGGCGGCGCCGCCGCCGCTGGACGCGTACGCTGCGCTGCGCAAGCCCGGCGTCGCGGTGATCGCCGAGGTGAAGCGCTCCTCGCCGTCCAGGGGCCGCCTGGCCGAGATCGCCGATCCGGCCGACCTCGCCGTCGACTACGCCTCCGGCGGAGCGCGGGCGATCAGCGTGCTCACCGAGGGCCGCTGGTTCGGCGGCTCGCTGGACGACCTGGCGGCCGTCCGGGCCGCGGTCTCCGTGCCGGTGCTGCGCAAGGACTTCGTGGTCTCCAGCTACCAGGTGCACGAGGCGCGCGCGCACGGCGCCGACCTGGTCCTGCTGATCGTCGCCGCGCTAGAGCAGAACGTGCTGATGGGCCTGCTGGAGCGGATCGAGTCGCTGGGCATGACGGCGCTGGTCGAGGTGCACGACGAGGAGGAGGCCGACCGGGCCCTGGAGGCCGGCGCGCAGGTGATCGGGGTCAACGCCCGTGACCTGCGTACCCTGGAGGTCGACCGGTCGGTGTTCGAGCGGATCGCGCCCGGCCTGCCCAGCAGCGTCGTCAAGATCGCCGAATCTGGCGTCCGCGGCCCGCACGACCTGATCCGGTACGCCTCCGCCGGCGCCGACGCGGTCCTGGTCGGTGAGGGCCTGGTCACGCAGAAGAGCCCCCGGGAGGCGGTGGCCGAGCTGGTCAACGCCGGCAATCACCCGGCAACGCCCCGGCCGGTGCGCTGACCTCGCACCGGTCTGACGCCCCACCGAGAGGATGTCCGATGAGCAGCGACGCGCTGGCCCCGGCGGCCGGTACGCAGCCCGACTCCGCCGGCCACTTCGGCCGCTTCGGCGGTCGATTCGTGCCTGAGGCCCTGGTGGCCGCGCTGGACGAGCTCAACGAGGCGTGGCGCACGGCGATGGCGGACGAGTCCTTCCGGGCCGAGTTCGGCGCGCTGCTGCGCGACTACGCCGGTACCCCGTCGCTGCTCTACGAGGCCCGGCGGTTCTCCGCGAAGGTCGGCGCGCGGGTGCTGCTCAAGCGCGAGGACCTCAACCACACCGGGGCGCACAAGGTGCGCAACGTGCTCGGCCAGGCGCTGCTCACCAAGCGGATGGGCAAGACCCGGGTGATCGCGGAGACCGGCGCGGGCCAGCACGGCGTGGCCACCGCGACGGCCGCCGCCCTGTTCGACCTGGAGTGCGTGGTCTACATGGGCCAGGTCGACACCGAGCGGCAGGCGCTCAACGTGGCCCGGATGCGGATGCTGGGCGCCACCGTCATCCCGGTCACCACCGGCTCGCGCACCCTGAAGGACGCGATGAACGAGGCGATGCGCGACTGGGTGGCCAACGTCGACGAGACGCACTACCTGATCGGCACGGCCGCCGGGCCGCACCCGTTCCCGGCGATGGTCCGCGACTTCGTCCGCGGCATCGGCGACGAGGCCCGCCAGCAGTGCCTGGACCTCACCGGCGCCCTGCCGGACGCGGTCACCGCCTGCGTCGGTGGCGGTTCCAACGCCCTGGGCATCTTCCACGCCTTCGTGGGCGATGAGGACGTGCGGCTGTACGGCTTCGAGGCCGGCGGCGACGGGGTGGCCACCGGCCGCCACGCGGCCAGCATCACCGGCGGCTCTGCGGGTGTGCTGCACGGCACCCGCACCTACGTGCTGCAGGACGCCGACGGGCAGACGCAGGAGTCGCATTCGATCTCCGCCGGGCTGGACTACCCGGGCGTCGGGCCCGAGCACGCCTGGCTGCACGACACCGGCCGGGCCAGCTACCAGCCGGTCACGGACGACGAGGCGATGGCCGCGTTCGAGCTGCTCTGCCGCACCGAGGGGATCATCCCGGCGATCGAGAGCGCACACGCGCTCGCCGGCACCGTCACCCTGGCCCCGAAGCTCGCCGCCGAGCTGGGCCGGGCGCCCACCATCGTGGTCAACCTCTCCGGGCGGGGCGACAAGGACGTGCACACCGCCGGTGACTACTTCGGCATCCTCGACAAGGAGCGGTGAATGAGCCGGATCGGGGTGGCCTTCGACAAGGCACGAGCCGACGGGCGGGCCCTGCTGGTCGGCTGCATGCCGGCCGGGTTTCCGACCGTCGAGGGCAGCATCGCGGCGATGACCGCGATGGTCGAGGCCGGCGTCGACGTCATCGAGGTGGAGATTCCATACTCCGACCCGGTGATGGACGGGCCGGTCATCCAGAAGGCCAGTGACATCGCGCTGGCCGGTGGGGTACGCACCGCGGACACGCTGCGGATCGTCGAGGCGGTCGCGGCCACCGGCGCCCCGGTGGTCACGATGACCTACTGGAACCCGGTCGAGCGCTACGGCGTGGACGCGTTCGCCCGCGATCTCGCCGCCGCCGGCGGGACGGGCCTGATCACCCCGGACCTCATCCCCGACGAGGCGGACGAGTGGCTGGCCGCCTCGGACGCACACGGGTTGGACCGCACCTTCCTGGTCTCGCCGTCGTCCACCGACGCCCGCCTGGAGATGACCGTGCGGCACTGCCGGGGCTTCGTCTACGCCACCGCTGTGATGGGTGTGACCGGGGCTCGGGCGCAGACCTCCGACGCCGCCCCGACGCTCGTCTCCCGGGTACGCGCGGTCACCGACCTGCCGGTCGGTGTCGGTCTGGGCGTGGGCACCGGTGCGCAGGCCGGCACCGTCGCCGGGTACGCCGACGGAGTGATCGTCGGCAGCGCGCTGGTCCGCTGCGTGCTCGATGCGCCCTCCGAGGCCGACGGACTGACCGCCCTGCGCACCCTGAGCGCCGAGCTCGCCGAGGGCGTCCGCACACCCACCCGTTGACCGCTGGGCGGCCTCACATGAGTGACGCCTCCCGGGCAGGTGACCACGGGTTACCTCGCGCTCCGGAGCGGTCAGGGCCGAAGTGACGGGTCCGTCGCCGCCTCGCCACGTTGCTCCGGTGGCTGCCCCACGACCGGCCGTCCGTCGTGGCCGGGCACTGGCTGGCCGTCGTGGCCGCGCAGCACGCCGGAGAGGCCGGCGGCCGCGTCGGTGACGGCGGCCCGGGTGAGTGGGGTGACCGACTCGGGCAGCGCGGCGGGGGCGTGCCAGGACAGCCGGCAACCCGGCGGCGGGTCGGCGACCGGTCGGACCTCGGCCGCGCGGGCCCGGAACACGTGCACCAGGACGTCCGGCAGCGGCCCGGCGCGCCCGGCCGGCTTGCTCGCCGCGGGACTGGTCAGGTGGTAGACGCCGACGAGGTCGAGCAGCTCGATCTCCCAGCCGGTCTCCGCGCGAATGTCCCGCAGCGCCGCCTGGACCGGGCTCTCCGCCGGGCGCAACCGCCCACCGGGCAGCGCGTACCGGCGATCGCCCCGGCCCTGCCGGCAAAGCAGCACCCGGCCGGCGTCGTCGGTGACGACTGCGGCGACCGCCCAGGTGAGCGTGCTCATGGACAAAGAGCGTACGGCGGTGCAAACCAGAAGTCACCGAGATGCGGGCGCAGCCGGCCCGGGGTGCCGCTTCGGGGGTGCGCAGCGGTAGCGTGTGCACCCGTGACCCTCGCCTCGCTGTCCCCCCAGGCGGCCCTGCCCAGTCCCAGCACCGCGGTCTGGCAGCTCGGGCCGGTGCCGATCCGGGCGTACGCACTGTGCATCATCCTCGGCATCGTGCTGGCCTGCTGGGTGACCGAGCGTCGCCTGCGTCAGCGCGGCGTCGCGCCGGGAGCGGTGCTCGACATCGCCGTCTGGGCGGTGCCCACGGGCATCATCGGCGCCCGGATCTACCACGTGATCACCTCCCCCGAGAAGTACTTCGGGGCCGGCGGTGACCCGATGAAGGCGTTCGCCATCTGGGAGGGCGGTCTCGGCATCTGGGGCGCGGTCGCCGGTGGCGCCATCGGCGCCTGGATCGCGGCCCGGCAGCTCGGGATCCCGTTCGGCGTGGTGGCCGACGCGCTGGCCCCCGGGCTGCCACTGGCCCAGGCGGTCGGCCGGTTCGGCAACTGGTTCAACAACGAGCTGTTCGGCGCCCGGACCACCCTGCCGTGGGGCCTGAAGATCCACCGGATGGACCCGGACAACCCGGGGCACGCGCTGCGCGACGACGCCGGCCAACCGATCCTCGAACCGGGCCTGTACCAGCCGACCTTCCTCTACGAGGCGCTGTGGAACCTCGGCGTGGTCGCTCTGGTCCTCGTCCTCGACCGGCGGCTGAAGCTCGGCCGGGGCCGGGCGTTCGCGCTCTACGTGATGGGTTACACCGCGGGCCGGTTCTGGATCGAGCTGATGCGCACCGACGAGGCGAACCAGATCCTCGGCGTACGGCTCAACGTGTGGACGGCCGCCCTGGTCTTCCTCGGCGCGTTGATCTACTTCGTGCGGGTCCGCGGCCCCCGGGAGTACCTGATCCCGCTCGGTGCGGCGGCGACGCCGACCCCGCCCACCACGTCCGACCTGTCCCAGGTCGACCTCTCCGAGCGGGAGACGGCGGCCCGCGCCGCCGCGCCGGAGGGTTACCGCGTGGTCAGCGAGGAGCAGTACCAGGCCTGGCGGGACAGCGGCGTCGTGCCGCCCGAGCCGGCCGCCGAGGGCGACGACCGGCCCGACGACGGCGAGCCGCTCGGCGGGGCGGTGCCCGGCGACGAGCCGCCGGTCGACGACCAGACGGCGGACGGTACGCCGGAACCCCGCGACGACCGGGCCGACGCCGCGGGCGCGCGCCCCGCCGACCGGGACAGCTGAGCGGGGGCGGCACCGATGCGAAGCGCGGTGGTCGTCGGCGCCGGGGTCGGTGGCCTCGCGGTCTCCGGCGCGCTGGCCCGCTCCGGCTGGCAGGTCACCCTGCTGGAACGCGCCGAGCGCGTCCGCCCCGAGCCGACCGCCGTGGTGCTCTGGCCCAACGGTGTCCGCGCCCTGCAGGCCCTCGGTCTCGGCGCTGGCCTGGCCGCGATCGCCACGCCGTTGCCCGACGGCGGGGTCCGGCGCCCGGACGGGCACTGGCTGGTGCAGCCCCGGCCCATCCCGGCCGACCGGATGCCGGTTGTGGTGCACCGCGAAGACCTGCACGACGCGTTGATCGCCGGGCTCGGCGACCGGGTCGAACTCCGCACCGGCGTGACCGTGCGCCACGTCCGGGCCGAGCCGGGCGAGCGCCCGGCCGTCGGCGACGGACGGCACACCATCGAGGCGGACCTGGTCATCGCCGCCGACGGCACGGACAGCGGCATCCGCCGCCAACTCGCCCCCGAATCCCGGGTCGTCAGCTCCGGCTGCGCCGCCTGGCGGGCCGTCATTCCCTGGTACCGGGCACCCCGCCTGCCCGCCGACCAGCCGCTCGCCGGCGAGGTTCTCGGCGCGGGCTACCGGTTCGTGGCCACCTCGCTCGGTGAGCGCGGCTCCTCGGGCGGATCCACCCGGGGCGGCATCTACTGGGTGGCCACCGCCGCCGGCGCGCCCCGCCCCGAGCCGCCGGAGACCCAGCTCGCCCTGCTGCGCCGCTGGTACGCCGGCTGGCCGGAGCCGATCGGCGCGTTGCTCGACGCCACCGACCCGGCGGACCTGGTCCAGCAGGAGGTCCGCGAGCTGCGCCCGCTGCCCCGCGCGTACGGCTTCCCGGCCGGGCCGGGCGGGGTGGTGCTGCTCGGCGACGCGGCGCACGCCATGCCGCCGCACCTCGGCCAGGGCGCCTGCCTCGCCTTCGAGGACGCCGCCACGCTCGCCTCCCTGCTGCGCGAGGCACGGCTGCCCGACGCCGTTCAGGCGTACGACCGGGTGCGCCGCCCCCGGACGGCGACCGTGGTCCGGCAGACCCGGCGGATGTCGGCGGTGCTCCAGACCCGGGGCCGGCTGGCGCTGCGCGCCCGGGACGCCGCCCTCGGCACGATCAACTCGCGGTTGCTCTCCAGCGCCGCGGCCTCCGCCGCCCAGTGGCGGCCACCCGCCTGATCCGTCAGGGGATGAGCGCGGTGGGCTCGGCGATGCAGGCGGTGCCGATTCGACGGAAGCCGACCCGCAGGTAGACCCGGGCGATCTCCTCGCTGCCGGCGGAGAGGAAGACCAGGTCGGTGCCCGCCGCGAGCAGCTCCCGGGCGATGGTGGCGGTCAGCGCGGCGCCCAGCCCGCGCCGCCGGGCGGCCGGCAGGGTGGCCACCCCGGCGATCTCGGCGACGTCGTCCACCCGCATCGCCATGCCGCCGGCCAGAGCGCCCTCGGTCGGCGTGCCGGCCAGCGCGGAGATCCGCCGGCCGTCGGCGACCCTGGTCCGTTCCTCGTCCAGCGCGGCCAGCTCCAGCTCACTGATCGCGGCGTCCCGCTCGGCCGGGCCGGCGTCGCCCGACGCGGTGCCTGCGGCGGCGAACGACACCGCGGCGACCGCCCGCCGGGCGGCCACGTCGGCGGCGAAGCCGGGTGAGTCCGCCGCCAGCACCCGCACCGGTACGTCGGAGAGCGTCGCCGGGTCGGGCAGCGCGGCCGGGTCGAGCACCATCAACGGCGCCTCCAGCACGCTCAGCCCCGCCGAGCGGGCCACCGCCAGCAGCTCCGGGGTCGTCTCGTGCACCCACTCGAACGCTTCCGGCAGGCCCAGCTCCCGCTGCCGTTCACGGACCGAGGTGATGTCGGCCAGCGACGGCGGCTCGGTCGCGTCGAGCCGGGGCCGGGCGTAGAACGGCCAACCGGCGCCGTCGCGGACGAACAACGCCAGACCGCCATGCTCCTGCACAGCCGCGACGTCGCGGGGCACCGCGTCGTAGAAGCGTTCCAACCGGCCGAAGATGTCCTTGTGCAGCGGATCCACCGCGCGAGACTACACGTCCCAGACTCTGGACGGTGTGATCAATCTTGAGTGGCCTTGCGGCCCCCGCCCTAACGTAGACTCAATAGACCCACGGGCCGACGTCGTCCCCACCATGCTCCAACCTGAGTGACGACAGGAGGCCCGGTGGCTCAGCCGTACCCGCGCAAGTCACAGCCGTACCCGCACAGCCCGCAGGCGTCCCCGACGCCCGGCCCCCGCCCGTCCGCCCAGGGCCTCTACGACCCGGCGCAGGAACACGACGCCTGCGGAGTGGCCTTCGTAGCGGACCTGCACGGCCGGCGTTCACACGCGGTCGTCGCGAACGGGCTCGGCGCGCTCTGCCGGCTGGACCATCGGGGCGCCCGCGGCGCGGAGCCCAACACCGGCGACGGCGCGGGCATCATGATCCAGGTCCCGGACGCGTTCCTGCGCGCCGTGGCGGACGTCGCGCTGCCACCGGCCGGCGAGTACGCCACCGGCCTGGTCTTCCTCCCCGACGATGACGCGGCGGAGGCCCGCGCCCGCCGGGTGGTCGAGAAGTACGCGCTCGTCGAGGGCGCCGACGTGCTCGGCTGGCGGGACGTGCCGACCGACCCGACCGGGCTCGGCGAGACCGCCCTGGCGGCGATGCCCCGGGTCCGGCAGCTCTTCCTGGCCGCGCGCCGGCTCACCGGCTCGCCTGCCGGGCCGGCCGGTTCCGCGCTGCGCGACGTCGAGCTGGACCGGGTGGCGTTCTGCCTGCGCAAGCAGGCCGAGCGGGAGACCGCCGAGCGGGGCGTGCCGGCGTACTTCCCGTCGCTGTCCAGCCGGACCATGATCTACAAGGGGATGCTCACCCCCGACCAGTTGCCGGCGTTCTACCCGGACCTGCGGGACGATCGGGTGCACAGCGCGATCGCGCTGGTGCACTCCCGGTTCTCCACCAACACGTTCCCGTCCTGGCCGCTGGCGCACCCGTACCGGTTCATCGCGCACAACGGCGAGATCAACACGATCCGCGGCAATCGCAACTGGATGCAGGCCCGCGAGGCGCTGCTGCGTTCGCCGAACGTGCCCGGCAACATCCGACGGGTCTTCCCGGTCTGCACCCCCGGCGCCTCCGACTCGGCGAACTTCGACGAGGTCCTGGAACTGCTGCACCTGGCCGGGCGGAGCCTGCCGCACGCGGTGCTCATGATGATCCCCGAGGCCTGGGAGAACGACCCCGGCATGCAGCCGGACAAGCGCGCCTTCTACCGCTTCCACGCGAGCCTGATGGAGCCGTGGGACGGCCCGGCGTCGGTGGCCTTCACCGACGGCGAGATCGTCGGCGCGGTGCTGGACCGCAACGGGCTGCGCCCGGGGCGCTGGTGGCGTACGGACGACGGGCTGGTGGTGCTCGGCTCCGAGGCGGGCGTGCTCGACCTCGACCCGGCCCGGGTGATCGCCAAGGGGCGGCTCCAGCCCGGGAAGATGTTCCTGGTCGACACCGTCGCCGGTCGGATCGTGCACGACGAGGAGATCAAGTCCGAGTTGGCCGCCGCGCAGCCGTACGGCGAGTGGCTGCACGCCGGGCTGATCGAGCTTGACGACCTGCCGGCCCGCGAGCACACCGTCTACACCCACGACTCGGTCCGTCGCCGCCAGCAGACGTTCGGCTACACGCAGGAGGAGCTGAAGATCCTCCTCGCGCCGATGGCCCGCACCGGCGCCGAGCCGCTCGGCTCGATGGGCACGGACACCCCGATCTCGCCGCTGTCCACCCGGCCGCGGCTGCTCTACGACTACTTCCACCAGCTCTTCGCCCAGGTCACCAACCCTCCGCTGGACGCCATCCGGGAGGAGTTGGTGACCAGCCTGGCGTCGACGATCGGGCCGGAGGGCAACCTGCTCGACCCGGGCGCGGCGAGCTGCCGGCAGATCGTGCTGCCGCACCCGATCATCGACAACGACGAGCTGGCGAAGATCCTCTCCATCGACGACGACGGCGACCTGCCCGGCTTCAAGGCGGTCCGGGTCTCCGGGCTGTACCGCATCCGGGAGGGCGCCGCCGGGATCAAGGCGCGACTGACCGAGATCTGCCGGCACGTCTCCGAGGCGATCGAGGACGGCGTCCGCATCCTGGTGCTCTCCGACCGGGACTCCAACGCCGACCTGGCGCCCATCCCGTCGCTGCTGCTCACCGCCGCCGTGCACCAGCACCTGGTCCGCGAGCAGACCCGCACCCAGGCGGCGCTGATCGTGGAGTCCGGCGACTGCCGGGAGGTGCACCACGCGGCGGTGCTGATCGGCTACGGCGCGGCGGCGGTCAACCCGTACCTGGCCTTCGAGTCGGTGGAGGACATGATCGCCACCGGCGCGCTGGTCAACGTGGAACCGGCCGCCGCCGTAC
This sequence comes from Micromonospora sp. NPDC005163, assembly GCF_053599835.1. NCBI lineage: Bacteria > Bacillati > Actinomycetota > Actinomycetes > Micromonosporales > Micromonosporaceae > Micromonospora > Micromonospora sp. NPDC005163. Next base: position 56,985 of record NZ_JBSFYP010000022.1, on the reverse strand, counting down.
GCAACTACGCAAAGGCGCTCGGCAAGGGCGTACTGAAGATCATGTCGAAGATGGGCATCTCGACGGTCTCCTCGTACTGCGGGGCGCAGGTCTTCGAGGCGGTCGGCCTGGACACCCGGCTGATCCAGCGCTACTTCCGGGGAACCCCCAGCCGGATCGGCGGGGTGGGGCTGGCCGGCGTCCACGCCGAGGTCGCCGCCCGGCACGCGCTGGCCTGGCCGCCGGCGGGCACTCCGGCCTCCGACCGGCTCGAGGTCGGCGGCGAGTACCAGTGGCGCCGCGAGGGTGAGCTGCACCTGTTCAACCCGGAGACGGTCTTCCTGCTCCAGCACGCCACCCGCAGCCGGCAGTACGACATCTTCCGGCAGTACACCGCGAAGGTCGACGAACTCGCCGCGCGGGCGGGTTCGCTGCGCGGGCTGTTCACCCTACGTACCGGCGTTCGACCGGCGGTGCCGATCGAGGAGGTCGAGCCGGCGACCGAGATCGTCAAGCGGTTCGCCACCGGCGCCATGTCGTACGGGTCGATCTCCGCCGAGGCGCACGAGACGCTCGCCATCGCGATGAACCGGCTGGGCGGCAAGTCCAACACCGGCGAGGGCGGCGAGGACGTCGAGCGGCTGCACGACCCGGCCCGCCGCTCCGCGGTGAAGCAGATCGCGAGCGGCCGTTTCGGCGTCACCAGCGAGTACCTGGTCAACGCCGACGACCTCCAGATCAAGATGGCCCAGGGCGCCAAGCCCGGCGAGGGCGGGCAGCTGCCCGGCAACAAGGTCTGGCCGTGGATCGCCCGGACCCGGCACGCCACCCCGGGCGTCGGTCTGATCTCCCCGCCGCCGCACCACGACATCTACTCCATCGAGGACCTCGCCCAGCTGGTGCACGACCTGAAGTGCGTCAACCCGGCCGCCCGGGTGCACGTCAAGCTGGTCAGCGAGGTCGGCGTCGGCACCGTCGCCGCCGGGGTGGCCAAGCTCAAGGCGGACGTCATCCTGATCTCCGGCCACGACGGGGGCACCGGGGCGTCCCCGATGAACTCGCTCAAGCACGCCGGCACCCCCTGGGAGCTGGGGTTGGCCGAGGCGCAGCAGACGCTGCTGCTCAACAAGCTGCGCGACCGGGTCACCGTGCAGGTCGACGGCCAGCTCAAGACCGGCCGGGACGTCCTGGTCGCGGCGCTGCTCGGCGCGGAGGAGTTCGGCTTCGCCACCGCGCCGCTGATCGTCGCCGGCTGCGTGATGATGCGGGTCTGCCACCTGGACACCTGCCCGGTCGGCATCGCCACCCAGAACCCGGTGCTGCGGGAGCGGTTCACCGGCACCCCGGAGTTCGTGGAGAACTTCTTCCTGTTCCTCGCCGAGGAGGTCCGCGGCTACCTCGCCGAGCTGGGTTTCCGCTCGATCGAGGAGGCGATCGGCCAGACCGAGCTGCTCGACGTGGCCCCGGCGGTGACGCACTGGAAGGCGCACGGGCTGAACCTGGCACCCGTACTGCACCTGCCGGAGCTGCCCGCCGGCGCCGCCCGGCGGGGGGTGCGCGCCCAGGACCACGGCCTGGAGCACGCCCTCGACAACGAGCTCATCGCGCTGGCCCGTCCGGCGCTGTCCGAAGGCGCGCCGGTGCGGGTCGAGGTGGCGGTGCGCAACGAGCACCGCAGCGTCGGCGCCATGCTCGGCGGCGAGGTGACCCGCCGCTTCGGCGGTGCCGGCCTGCCCGACGACACCATCGAGTTCGTGCTGCACGGCACCGCCGGGCAGTCGTTCGGCGCCTTCCTGCCGCGTGGGGTGACCCTGCGGCTGCACGGCGACGCCAACGACTACGTGGCCAAGGGCCTCTCCGGCGGACGGATCATCGTCCGTCCGGACGCCGCCGCGCCGTTCCTCGACGCCGACGCCGAACCGGGGGCGCGGGCCGAGGACCAGATCATCGCGGGCAACACCATCCTGTACGGGGCCACCGCGGGTGAGGTCTTCCTGCGCGGCCGGGTGGGGGAGCGCTTCGCGGTGCGCAACTCCGGCGCGGTCGCCGTGGTCGAGGGCGTCGGCGACCACGGCTGCGAGTACATGACCGGTGGGACGGTGGTGGTGCTCGGAGCGACCGGCCGCAACTTCGCCGCCGGGATGTCCGGCGGCACGGCGTTCGTGCACCAGTTGGACCGGGCCCGGGTCAACGTGGAGCTGGTCGACCTGGCGCCGCTGGGCGAGCAGGAGCAGGCGCTGCTGCACGAGTTGATCCAGCGGCACGTGGCCGAGACCGGCTCCGCGGTCGCCGAGGAACTGCTCAAGCGCTGGCCGGAGGCGGTGGCGGAGTTCACCGCGGTGGTGCCCCGCGACTACCGCCGGGTACTGGAGATCATGAGGGCCGCCGAAGCCGCCGGCCGCGACGTCGACGACGCGGTGATGAGCGCACTCAGCGCGCCGTCATCCGCACCGGTACCGCCCTCTCCCCGGGTGGCGGCCCAGGAGGTGGCTCGTGCCTGACCCGAACGGTTTCCTGCGCTACGACCGGCGACTGCCGGCCCGCCGCCCGGTGCCGGTGCGGATCGGCGACTGGCGCGAGGTGTACCCGCCGGCCGGCGAGGACCTCGTACGCGAGCAGGCCACCCGCTGCATGGACTGCGGCATCCCGTTCTGCCACAGCGACACTGCCGGCTGCCCGCTGGGCAACCGGATCCCGGACTGGAACGACCTGGTCCGCACCGGCAACTGGGACGCCGCGGTGGAGTCGCTGCACGCCACCAACAACTTCCCGGAGTTCACCGGCCGGCTCTGCCCGGCACCCTGCGAGGCGGCCTGCGTGCTCGGCATCGCCGGCGGCCAGCCGGTGACCATCAAGCAGGTCGAGGTGGAGATCGCCGACGCCGCGGCGGCGCGCGGGTTCGCGCCTCGCCCTGTGCCGGCGCCGTCCGGCCGGTCGGTCGCCGTGGTCGGTTCCGGGCCCGCCGGCCTGGCCGCCGCCCAGCAGCTGGCCCGCGCCGGTCACGCGGTGACGGTGTACGAGCGCGACGACGCGATCGGCGGCCTGCTCCGGTACGGCATCCCCGACTTCAAGCTGGAGAAGCGGCACATCGACGCCCGGCTGGCCCAGCTCGCCGCCGAGGGGGTGCGCTTCCGCACCGGGGTGAACGTCGGGGTGGACGTCACCGCCGAGCAGTTGCGCGCCGAGCACGACGCGGTGCTGCTGGCCTGCGGCGCCTTGCAGGGCCGGGACACTCCGGAGACCCCGGGCCGGGCGCTGCGTGGCGTACACCAGGCGATGGCGCACCTGGTCGCCGCGAACCGTGTGGTCGCCGCCGCGGCCGCGGCCGGTGCGGACCGCCCGTCCGTCGCGGTGCTGCCGGACGGCACCCCGATCGACGCGGCCGGCAAGCACGTCGTGATCATCGGCGGTGGTGACACCGCGGCCGACTGCCTCGGCGTCGCGCACCGGCAGGGCGCGGCCGGCGTGCACCAGCTCGACCTGTACCCGCAGCCGCCGCGAGAGCGCGACGAGGCGCGGGACCCGTGGCCGACCTGGCCGTGGATCCTGCGCAGCTACCCGGCGCACGAGGAGGGCGGCGAGCGGGTCTTCGCCGTGGCGGTGCAGGAGTTCGTCGACGACGGCACCGGTCAGGTGCGGGCGGTGCGGATCGCCGAGGTGACCGTGGAGAAGCGCGACGGCCGGCGGGTGGTCACCGTGGTGCCCGGCTCGGAGCGGGAGCTGCCGGCGGACCTGGTGCTGCTGGCGATCGGCTTCGAGGGCACCGAGCAGCAGCCACTGCTGGCCCAGTTCGGGGTCACCCGTAATCCCCGGGGCGCCGTCGACGCAGGGGACGACTGGCAGACGGGAGCCGACGGAGTGTTCGTCGCCGGTGACATGCACCGCGGCGCTTCGCTGATCGTCTGGGCCATCGCCGAGGGGCGTGCCGCCGCCGCCGCCATCCACGGCTACCTCGGCGGTCCCGGCCCGCTGCCGGCCCCGGTCGCCCCGGCCGCGCAGCCGCTCGCCGCGCGCTGACCCAGGGCGTAACCGGAATATCTGGCCGGCGCGGGTGTCTACCGCGCCGGCCGGTCGGGGTGGGTCGGTGAGGCCGGTCACGAATATGGGCAGATCGGTTCAACTGCCGCAAGAATTGTCGGCTGCCGGGCCGCGCCGCGATCGGGCGTGATCATCATGCTCGATCGCACGGGAGGGTTCGTCGTGGCCAAAGGTGCCACCTTCGCCGCGCTGCGCCACCGGAACTACCGGATCTGGGCGCTCGCCGGGTTCGTCTCCGTCATCGGCACGTGGATGCAGGTCCTCGGAGTCAACTGGTACGTGCTGAAGGAGACCGGCTCGGCGACATCCATGGGTTTCGCCGTGCTGCTCCAGGCCGCGCCCACGCTGCTGCTCAGCCTCTGGGGCGGTGTGCTGGCCGATCGGGTCCCCGCCCGCCCTCTGCTGATCACCGCCCAGGTGGCCCACGCGACGCTCGCCGCGGGGTTGGCGGCGGTCGCCCTGACCGGTGTCGGCGGCCTGCCGCTGATCTTCACCATCTCCCTGCTCACCGGCGCCGTCTCGGCGATCGAGGGCCCGGTGATGGGACGTTGGTCCTCCACGCTGGTGGACCGGGAGACACTCGGCAACGCGCTGGCGCTCGGCTCGCTCACCAACTCCGCCGGCCGCATCCTCGGCATGAGTCTCGGCGCCGTCGTGGTGGCCGCCGTCGGCCCCGCGCTGCTCTTCGGCATCAACGCGGTGAGCTTCCTCGCCGTGGTGGTGGCGCTCTTCGGCGTACGCCAGGGGGCGTTGCACGGCCACCAGGTGGCGGCGCCGGACGGCGGCCGGAGCCACGGCGGCGTCCGCGCCGGGTTCGCCTACCTGCGCGGGCAGCCGGTGCTGCTGCTCGCCCTCGCCCTGGCGTTCGTGCTCGGCAGCCTGGGACGCAACTACCAGGTGACGATGGCGGCGATGAGCGAAGGCCCCCTCGACGCCGGGGCGTCCGGCTACGGCCTCCTGTCGACCGTCTTCGCGGTCGGGACGGTCCTGGGTGCGCTCGCCGCGGCCCGCCGGCGTGACCTGGGCTACCGGACCCTGGTCGCCGCGGGCCTGCTGGCCAGCACGCTGCAGATCGTCGCCGGTCTCGCTCCGGGCACCTGGAGCTTCGCGGCGGTGATCCTGCCGATCGCCGCCGCCGCGGTGGTCATCGACACTACCGTCGGCACCCGCGCCCAACTCGACACCGACGGCGCGATGCGGGGTCGGGTACTCGCCGCGCTAGCGGTCACCGGCTCGGTCTCCGCCGCGGTCGGCGCGCCGCTGCTCGGCTGGCTCTCCGAACACGCCGGGCCCCGGCAGACGCTCGTCCTGGCCGGATCGGTCGCGGCGATCGCCACCGTGGCGGCGGCGGTCGCGCTGGATCAGCAGCGCGGTCGCCGGCTGCGGCCGGGGCTCACCCTCGCGCTGGTCGTGCCGCCGCTGGGGCGGCCGGTACGGCGGGTGGTGCGGACGGCGGCCCGCATCGCCCGGCCCGCCGTAGCGGTCGGCGGCGGCCCGTTGACGCCGCGGCCGGTCCCGACACCGGCCGGCGACAATCGGCAAGCCGTCGGGGTGTGCTCGGCCGATCTGACCGATCCGGCTCTCGCGCCCACCTGCCGCTGAGACAGCGGCCCGATCCGGGTGCCGCCGAGGCTGTCCGGGCGGCACTGGTGCGTGCCTGTCGAGCTGCCCCAGATCTGGACCGGCGTCGTCCGTCCGGGTGCCGGACCCGGCACAGGCGGTTCAGCCCCGCGTGACCGTGCCGGCGCTCGTGCCGGTTTCAGCCGCGCCCCGTTTGTGGGGCAGCTCGACAGGCGCCGTGCAGGCTGGTCGGGGGCCGGGGCTGTCGCGCCCCATGACCCGGCCGGCCGGGAGGCTCGCCCGCTCGGGCGGCGGGCCTCCCGGCCGACGTCGGGGCTCAGTGCGCCAGCAGTCGGTGCGCCTCCTGGATCTTGGTCCAGGACTTCGGCTCGGCCGGTGGGGCGGCGGCCTTGCGCGCGGCCGAGGCCACGTCGGGCCGGCCGGCGGTGAACAGCCAGGTGGTGAAGAGCTCGTCCAGGTCGAGCCCGGAGATCCGCTCGGCCAGGGCCTGGAACTGCGCGACGGTGCCGTTGCCGTACCGGCGTTCGGCGGTCCAGGCCGGCAGGATCTCGAAGAACGCGTCGTCGCCGACGGCCAGCCGCAGCTGGTGCAGCGTCATCGCGCCCCGGTCGTAGACGGCGTCGTCGAAGACCCGGTCGGCACCCGGGTCACCCGGTAGCACCTGCCAGAACTCCGAGTCCGCCGGGTAGCTGGCGTAGGTGAAGTCGAAGAGCTCCTGGGCGGTGCCCTCGCCCTGCTCCTCCGACCAGAGCCACTCGGCGTACGAGGCGAAGCCCTCGTTGAGCCAGATGTGGCGCCACTCGGCCACCGAGACCGAGTCGCCGAACCACTGGTGGGCGTTCTCGTGTGCCACCACGTACGTGTTGGCGCCGCGCCGCCAGAAGCCCGGGCCGTACACCGGTCGGGTCTGCGTCTCCAGTGCGAAGCCGATGCCGTCCACCGGCCCGGCCACGCCGCCCTGCGCCTCGAACGGGTACGGCCCGAAGATCCCGCTCTCCCAGTCGACGATCTCGGCGGTCCGCTCGATGCTGGCCCGGGCGGCCGGGCCGAGCGCGCCCAGCGAGGTGCTGTACGCGTTCACCACCGGCTGGCCGCTCGGCGTGGTGTCGGTGACGATGTCGTACTGGCCGATGGCCATGAAGGCCAGGTAGGTGGCGGTGGGGGAGGTGGTCCGCCAGCTCCACCGGGTGCGGTTGCCGGCTTCGGCCAGCGGCGGTCGCGGCTGCACGCCGTTGCTGATCACCTCGACGCCGGTGGGCACCGACACGGAGATGTCGAAGGTCGCCTTGTCCAGTGGGTGGTCGTTGCTCGGGAACCACCACCACGCGGACTCCGGCTCGTTGACGGCGAGGGCCCCGTCGTCGGTACGCGTCCAGCCGGTGTAGCCGCCGACCAGTGTCTCGGACGGGATGCCGGCGTAGCGCACCACGATGGTGAGCTGCTGGCCCCGGGTCACCGTGCGGGACGGCGTGACCACCAGCTCGTGCGCGCCCGCGGTGCTGGTGGTCGCCACCCAGCCGTTGACCCGTACCGACTCGACGTCGAGCAGGAAGTCCAGGTTGAACCGGGAGAGATCCTCGGTCGCGGTGGCGAGGATCGTGGTGGTGCCGGTGAGCAGGTCGGTGGCCGGGTCGTAGCGCAGCCGGACGTCGTAGTGGGAGACGTCGTAGCCGCCGTTGCCGTAGTCGGGGAAGTAGCTGTCGCCCAGCCCGGGGGCGCCGGGTTGCGGCGCGAGCGTGACGGTGGGCCGGCCCCAGGCCGTCGGGGCGGCCTGGCCGGGAGCGCCGGCGAGCATGGTGCCGGCGGTGGTGAGGGTCAGGGCGGCGGTGGCCGCCGTGAGGACTCGTCGCACGAGGTGGACTCCCTCCATCGGGGTGGTTCGCCCCGCCAACCTAATCGACAACTGTGAACGCCGTGGGCCCGGCGCGCGGGTCGACCGGCTATTCCATCGATCTACGTATTTCGATAGCATTACCGCCTGGTAACAACCGTTCCACCCCTGGCCACGCGCGCGGTCGCAGGATCCCACCACCCCTGTCCTGTGGAGGTCCGTCATGCTCCACCGCCCGCTGGCCCGCGCCCTGGCCGCGCTGGTCGCCGCGTTCACCGCCGCCCTCGGCGCCGTGCTCGTCCCCGGCACCGCACAGGCCGCCGCCGTCAACTACGTCGCGCTCGGCGACTCGTACTCCTCCGGCGTCGGCGCCGGCCCGTACGACTCGTCCAGCTGCCTGCGCAGCCAGAAGTCGTACGCCCCGCTCTGGGCCGCCGCCCACGGCGTGACCAGCTTCAGCTTCCCGGCCTGCGGCGGCGCGGTCACCGCCGACGTGCTCAACAGCCAGGTCAACGCGCTCAGCAGCGCCACCACCCTGGTCACCATCACCATCGGTGGCAACGACGCCGGCTTCGTCAACGTCATCACCAGCTGCCGGTTCGGCAGCACCTCGTCCTGCACCAACGCCGTCAACACCGCGAAGTCCTTCGCCACCTCGACGCTTCCCGGCCGGCTGGACGCCACCTACACCGCCATCCGCAACCGGGCACCGAACGCCCGGCTGATCGTCCTCGGCTACCCGAGGCTGTTCGAGACCGGCTCCTGCGGTTGGTTCGCGATGAGCACCTACAAGCGCACGATCCTCAACGAGGCCGCCGACGTGCTCGCCTCGGTCATCTCCGGTCGGGCCAACGCCGCCGGCGCCACCTTCGCCGACACCCGGCCCTACTTCGCCGGGCACGGTGTCTGCGCCGGCGACCCGTGGATCAACGACATCTCCGGGATCATCGAGGCGTACCACCCGGACACCGACGGCTACCGCTACGGCTACCTGCCCGCACTGAACGCGGTCACCGGCTGACCCGTACACCCCTCGCGTGGCGGCCGACGGTCCACCCCGGACCGTCGGCCGCCACGCGTCGCGCCGCGTCGGTACTGTCCCGGTGTCACCGCCGTCCGTTAGGGTTTCGGCGAACCGGACAGCCGTGGCGTGGGAGGCAGAGCGTGGGCAGGCTCGCGTCGGCGTACGGGCAGGCGGTCACCGCCCACCGAGCGGCCCGGGCGCACCTGGACGCCGCACGAGGCGCGCTCGGCACGGCAGGGGCTTCCGCCGCGCCGGTCGGCGCCGGCGAGCTGGTGGCCCGACTGGCCCGGGTCGGCGGCGCGTTGGCCACCCCCACCCCCGGCGCGACCCCGCTGACCGACGCGCCGGCCCCGGGCCGGATCGGCGAGACGTCCACTCCGGACGGCGGTTTCCCGGTGCTGCTGCCGCTCGGCGGCGGCCACCACCTAGCGCTGGACACCGACGCCCGGGACCCCCGGGTCGCCGGGCTACTGCGGGCGCTGGTGCTGCGGCTGGTCGCCACCGCCCCGGCCGGTCAGGTCCGGGTGGTCGGCATCGACACCGCCGCGCTGGGCGCCACCTTCGGCCCGTTGCGCCCGCTGCTCGACGCCGGGGTGCTCGACCCGCCGGCCACCGGGGAGGCCGAGGTGGCCGCCCTGCTGGACGCCGCCGAACAGCACGCCCGCGCCGCGCAGCACGCCGACCCCGATGCCCGGCAACTGCTGGTGGTGGTCGCCACCGCCGCGCCGCCGCCGCGCGAGCTGGCCCGGCTCGCCGCGCTCACCCACGCCGGCCCGGCCGCCGCCGTCTGCGTGCTGCTCGCCGGCCACCCGTCCCGGCTGCCGGGCGAGACCTCGCCGCCGCTGGGCGGCACCACGGCGGTCCGGCTCAGCGAGCGGTACGCGCAGGTCGGCGACCCGCCGAACGCCCCGTTCAGCGCCGACGGCGGCGGTCTCGCCGCGCCGGTGCTGCTCGACGGCGACCCCCCGCCGGCCTCGGTGCGCGCGCTCGCCGAGCACCTCGGCGCCGCCGCCCGCCGCACCGACGCGCTGCACTTCGCCGAGCTGCTGCCCGAGCGGCGCTGGGCCGAGTCCGCCGCCAACGGTCTGCGGACCGTGATCGGCCGGGCCGCCCGCGCCCCGCTGACCGTCGCGTTCGACACTCCACTGACGGTCGCCTTCGACGACGCAACACCGCACTGGCTGGTCGGCGGGCGTACCGGCGCCGGCAAGACCGTCTTCCTGCTGGACGTCCTCTACGGGCTGGCGGCCCGCTACTCCCCGGCCGAGCTCCAGCTCTACCTGCTCGACTTCAAGGAGGGCGTGAGCTTCACCGAGTTCGTGCCCACCGGGCGTGACCCGTCCTGGCTGCCGCACGCCCGTGCCGTCGGCATCGAATCCGACCGGGAGTACGGCCTCGCCGTGCTGCGTGAGCTGCGTCGGGAGGCCCAGCGCCGGGCCACCGCACTGAAGCGGCACGGCGTCACCAAGCTCGCCGACCTGCCCCGGGACAATGCGCTGCCGCGCATCGTGGCGGTCGTCGACGAGTTCCACGTGCTGCTCGCCGGCAACGACGCGCTGGCCCGGGAGTCCGTCGACCTGCTGGAGGAGCTGGCGCGCAAGGGTCGCTCCTACGGCGTACACCTGGTGCTGGCCAGCCAGAGCATGACCGGCATCGAGGCGCTCTACGGGCGGGCCGAGGCGATCTTCGGACAGTTCGCGCTGCGGGTGGCGCTGCCCGGTGGTGGCGGGGTGCTCGACCCGCTCAACGACGCCGCCTCGGCCCTGCCGATCGGATCGGCCGTGGTCAACACCGCCGCCGGCGCGGTCGGCGCCGACACCGTGCTGCGCTTCCCCGACGCGCACGCCGCCGCGGCCGACCTCGCCGCGCTGCGCCACGAGCTGTGGGAGGCCCGCCCGCCGGGCGCGCGGGCGCCCGCGGTCTTCAAGGGGTACGAGGCTGCGCGGGTCGAGGACGACCCCACCTTCGCCGGGCTGCGCCCCGGTGGCCGGCGCCCGATGGCCCTGGTCGGCCGGACGGTCGACGTGCACGGCACCACCGCGCTGTTCCTGATGGACGCCACCCCCGGCCGGCACCTCGCCGTGGTGGGCACCGCACCGGCCGGCGCGGACGTGCTGCGCGCCGCGACACTGAGCCTGGCCCGCCAACACGCCGCCGACGACGCCCGGTTCCTGCTGGCCTCCCTGGTCACCGCCGCCGACCCGGTCGCCGACGAGACCGAAACCGCGCTGCGCACGGCGGGCCACCCGGTGCAGCGCGTCGACGCGGCCGGGCTGCGCGACCGGATCGCCGCGCTGGCCGACGCGCCCGCCGCGCGCAAATACCTGGTGGTGTTCGGCATGGACGCCGCCGCACCGGTGCTGGGCGCGGCCGACCCGGTCACCTTCCGCTCCGGCCTGGACGACCTGCGCACCGTACTGCGACAGGGCCCCGCCCAAGGGGTGCATCTGCTGGGCTGGTGGCGCGGCCTGCGCCGGCTCGCCGACGACCTCGGCGGCACGCAGAACCGCGACGACATCGCGTGCCTGGTCGCGCTCAACGTGCCCGGCACCGACCTGGCCCTGCACATCGGGGTACACGACCTCGCCTACACGCCCCGCGCCGACCGCGCGTTGCTGGTCGACCGGCACGACCACCGGACGAGGCTGATCGTGCCGTTCGCCCGCGATGGGCACGAGCCGGACGGGGAGCAGTGACGGTGTCCTTCGAGGAGTACGCGGCGCTGGCCCGCCAGCTCGCCGAGCAGCGCCGCGCCGGCGAGCGGGACGCCGCGGTCGAGTCCGAGCGCCGCCGCGACCTGCACGCCGCCGCCGACTACCTGCACCAAAGGCTGACCGCCCAGGGGCACCGCCTCGACCAGCTCGGCCGGGCGATCGGCGTCGACGAGCCGGCCGCCGCCCCACCGCCCGCGCCGAGGCACCCGGATCCCACACCCGGATCGGGGGACGGGGGACCCGCCGGCGCAGCCGACGCGCCGGGGCGGGCGGATGTCGGGGCGTACCCCGAGGTGCCGGCGGTGCCGGCGCGGCTGGCGCTGCCGACGGCGGTGAGCCCGGCGGGCGCCGGGGTGCCGGCGCAGCGCGCGGCGGCGGTCGACCCGGCAGTTGAGTTGGAGCTGGCCCGGCGGATGGCCGACGAGGCCGACCGGCACGGGCAGCAGGCGGAGCTGCTGGCCCAGCGGCCGGAGCTGCTGCCCACCTGGTCGCCGCTGGCCCGCGCGGTCGCCGTCTACGCCGGGTGCGGTGCCGCCGCCGGGGTGCTCATGCTGGCCCTGGTGCTCGCCTCCGGGGTCGGCCTGGTCGACGGGTTCACCCTCGGCGCGTGGATCTGTGCCGGGCTGCCCGCGCTGGCGTTCTTCGGGGGTTACCTGGTGCTCGGCCGATGGGGCCGGCCCGCCATGGTCGCCGGCACCCCGCCGCGCTACCTGCCGCTCGGGTTCCTGATCTGCTTCCTGCTGGTGCCGATGGCCTACTGCGGCTACCTGCTGGTGTTCCGCACCCTGCGCTGAGCCGTCGGCGGGTCCAGCCCAGTCCAGCCCGGGCGTGATCCACTCAATATCGCCGACATCGGGGTATCCGAGCCGTTGGGATACCCCGACATCGCCGCCTCGCAGAGGGGACAGGACGCTGTACCTCCCCGGCCATCCACTGTGTTCGCCCGGGTGCCGTAGTCTCGCGCCCCGAGCGCTATCGGTACGCAATCCGCGTGGCAGACCGAGGCTCTGGCTCGTCACGCCTCGACGTCTCGCACATGGCAGGTCGAAAGGTTGGTCAGGGAATTGCAAGGACAGACGTCCACCAACGTTGAGCCGGATTCGGCACGGGACAGGGCGCTCACGACGCCGGTGGAAGCCGACGCCGCCGTGGGGACCGATCGGGAGGCGGAGCTGACGGTTGTCGCGGCGTCGCAGCAGGCCGGCCCCGGCGCGGTCGTCGCGGGTTTCGGGCTGATCGCCGTCGGCTCTGTCGCCGGCTGGATGATCTGGCGTAGCGGCGCCGCCGCGGCGAAGATCCAGCCCAAGGACACCACCGCCGTCTTCCTCACCCTGTTGGTCTTCGCCGCGGCGGTCGAGCGGATCCTGGAACCGTTCTCGCGATGGCTGCCGGGACGTGCCGCCGAGGCCGCGTTGACGCGGACGGTGGCCGAGGTGAACGGCCGCGTCGACAGCCCGACGGAGGCCGACCGGGAGGCGGTCGCCGTGGCCACGGCCGCGGTGGCGCGGGCGAAGGCGAACCGCACGATCGTCGCGTGGGGTCTCGCGAGCGGGTTGGCCACCGTGGCGTCCAGCGCCGGCGGGTTCTACGTTCTGCACGCGGTCGCGGGGTCCGACTGGAACGGGGTGGCGGTCTGGGTCGATGCGATCGTGACCGGTGTGATGGTCGGCAGCGGCACCAAACCACTCCACGATCTGATCAACCGGGCGCAGAACGGGACGCCGTCTCCCTAAAGCGCCGCCCGGCGTCCTGTCGCCTGTTCGGGCAACGGCCCTCGCACCCAACCGCCAGCGCGGCCAGGCCGGCGTAAACGGGGCTCAACGCTCGCCAGCACTCCGTGACCGCGTCCTGCCAGGGCAGCCGCCGGCCGGGTGGTCCTGCCCCGTGCAACTGGGCTCCGGCCCGGTCGGCGGCGGCAATCGTCGCCAGCCACGCGTCGCGCAGGTCGTCCACAGTTTCAGGGTTCATTCGCCCGCCTCGGCATTGGACTTGACCAGGAGGGCGAAGCGCACGTCGGGGCAGGGGTAGTCCGCGCCGCATCCGCAGAGCCAACGTCGCACCACGCGGGGTGGGTGGGCGAAGAGGATGTCGTCCGCGTCCTCGACGTCCTGATCGGACACGAGGCGGTGGCGTTGTTCGGGCCGGGTCGGAGGGGCGCTCGGGTGTTCGTCGGGTTGGTCGGGCATTCCGGGGCCTCCCGCCGGGTCGGTCTCTTTGCTGCTCATGGCACTTGCGTCGGGGTGGCGTGTGGGCACGCCCCGGCACGCCCGGCCGGACGGGGGGACCGACCGGCCGGGCGCTCTCTGCGGTGGGAAAGAACCAACTCCGGGGTTGCAGACCTGGGAGTCGGTCGATGGGAAGCGTATATAACAGGTCATGTACGCGCAAGCACCGGCCGCACATTGCTTGCTATACAAAGTTGCTCGTGATCGAATGGCGGGGCAGACCTGGGAGACACCAATGCCCGCCAAAGCCAAGTGGGCGCTGATCGCCGATGGCATCCGCGCTCAGATAAAGTCCGGCGAACTCGCGCCGGGCGACAAGCTGCCCTCGACCTCCGAGTTGTGTCGTCAGCATGACGTCTCGGCCATCGTCGTTCGCCAGGCCATCAACGCGCTCAAGATCGAGGGCTTGGTGGAGGGTGTCGGTGGCGTCGGAGTGTTCGTCGCTGAGCGCTGAGTGCACCCGATCCCCGCGCACCGCGTGAGATCTTGGAAGGAAATGGCCCTTTGAGGGGCGGGTTTCCGTCCAAGATTCACTACTCCTGCCGGCGCGAGTGAGCGATCACCCGGTCGCGCTGGGTGCGGGGATCTCGTACGCTCCCTTGTGGTCTTCACCGGTGCGGGTGGTGGAGGCGATGGTCGACCAGGGGGAGGATGCGCGTGAGCGCAGCACAGATCATCGCGAGGTTGGCGGCGGCGTCGCAGAAGCTGGACGAGGCGAAGGCAAAGACGGCAGCGGCAGCGCAGGACGCGGCCGAGGCGCGGGCGCTCGTCGCCGGAGCGCTGGAGGGTGTTGCCGCCGGCCCGCTGATCGGCATGATCGACACGTACCGCCAGGCCCTCGCGCAGGCGTCTCAGGGCGGCGACCCCGCCAAGCAGCACGTTCAGGAGACGATCGCCAAGGTCCGGGCGCTGGGAAACTGACCACGGGTGGCGGCGCCGAATGCGCTACCCGCCTGGTCGGTCAATCACGGCGCAGGATCCTTCGCGGCACTCGAAGCGCGTTCGACGACGACGACGGGGATCTCGCGGTCGGTGTCCTTCTGGTAGCGGGCGTACGTCGGAAAGACCGCCGTCATGACCGGCCACAGCCGGGCCCGTTCCTCGGCCGTCGCGGTGTGCGCCCGCCCGGCGAACCGGTCCGCGCCGACCTGGATCTCCACCGTCGGGTCGGCACTCAGGTTCAGGTACCAGGCGGGATGCGTTGTCGCGCCGCCGTTCGACGCCACCAGCAGGTAGCTGTCGCCGTCCCGGCCGTAGATCAGCGCGGTACGCCGTAGCTTGCCCGACCGGCGGCCCCGCGTGGTGAGCAGCAGCGCGGGGTAGCCGTGGTACCTGCCACCGTCGGCGCCGTCGCTCTCCACGTATCGCCGGATGTGGCTGGCGACCCAGCCGACCGGACTGTCCTCGATGGTCTCGTGCTGCTCCGCCGCGGTCACCGGACGAGCCTAGCCGTGCAGGGGCTGCGCGGGTGGCCCCACGAGCGCGATCAGCCGCGTGAGCGCGGCAGGCAGCACTTCTTGTACTTGCCACCCGAGCCGCACCAGCACGCTTCGTTGCGGCCGGGCGGCCAGGTGACCGGACCCACCTCGTCGAGGCTGTCCGCGTACTCGTCGAGGGTCTCCTCGTCGGTGGGGTCGCTGCCCTCCTGCTCGGCGAAGGAGGCCAGCCCCGCGATGGAGCCGGCGACCACGCCCAGGTCGCTCGCACCCAGCTCGGCGGCGTTGGCCAGCGCGCGTTCGACCTGGGCGCGGTGCTCGTCCCAGGTGGCGGGGTAGCTGTCGGCCAGCGCGGGCCAGTGCACCAGCAGCGCGTCGAACTCCGCCCGCGGCCAGAACAGCAGCGTCGCCGGGCCGTCGTCCAACGCGTCGAGCGCGTGGTCGCTCGCGGCGCGCAGCCGGTCGGCGAGGTTGTCGTACTCGTCGTGGGGGAGGCCCATCTCCTCGCGCAGGTCGTGCCGCCGCTGGGTCAGCCCGTAGATCATGGCGGCGGCCTCGTCTTGCGCATCCTCGGACTCATGCTGCTGGGTCCGGGTTCGCTCCATGATCGCGTCCAGCGCGCCGGTGAGCCACTCCAACGCCGTCTCGGCGTGGCCGGCCTCCGCCAAGTCGTCGACCAGGTACGTGGCGTCGGGATCGGTTTCCAGCAGTGGACGCAGGGCGGTCAGCTCGGCCAGGCCCTCGTCCTCGCGGCCGAGGCGCAGCAGCAGGCCACCGCGCATCGATCGCGCGTACGCGTCGTCCTCCGGCTGCTCGGCGATGGCGCGGGTGGTCAGCGCCAAAGCGTCGGCCAGGTCACCCGCCTGCACCAGGATGTCCGCGGCGACCAGCAGCGCGTACCCGGTGTCGTCGGGGTCGGCGACCCGCCCCTCGTCGACGGCGCCGACCAACTCGGCGACCAGTGCGGCCGGGTCCGGGCTCTTCGCTCCCAGGGCACCGATCTCGTCGATGCGGTCGGCGGTCAGCAACTCGGACGTGGGCATGGGCTCATCCTGAGGACGGGGAACGGGCGGGAAGCGGCCAGCGTACTCCCGCATTCGACGGAAACACCGGAGCCCGGGACGGCGGACCGCCCCGGGCTCCGGTGGTGTGTCAGCGGGTCGCCGGCATGGTGGCGAACTCGCCGGCTAGCTCCGACTCGACGATCGTCGCGGTGGACGGCCGGCGACCGGACGACGCGCGCCGGGCGGACGGGACGGCCAGGGCCGCGAGCGCGGCGGCGAGGGCGATCGCGGTGAGGACGAGAAACCCCGTCGTGAAGCCGGCCTCCCGGGGCAGTCCGTTGGCCTGCGGGTGGGCGGTGATCACGCCGCTGACCACGGCGGCGCCGATCGCGCCGCCGATGGTGCGGATGTTGGCGTTCATGCCGGTGGCCACGCCGGTCTGGCTGGCGGGCACGCTGCCCACGATCAGGTTCGCCATCGAGGCGAAGGCCAGGCCGATGCCGAGGCCGACCAGGCCGCCGGCGATCGCGACCTCCCAGCGGGTGTCGTGCGCGGCGGCCAGCATCGCGGAGGCGGCCACGTTGAACGTGGCGCCGGTGGCGAGCTGCGCCTTGGCGCTGAAGACGGACTGGAGCCGGCCGGCGACCAGGCCCGCGACGAACATCGCGACCAGCATCGGCAGCATGAGCAGGCCCGCCTGGCTGATGCTGGCGCCGAAGCCGTAGCCGGCGGCGGTGGGGGTCTGCACGAACTGCGGGAGGAACGCGTACACGGAGAACATCGACGCGCCGTAGAGCAGGGCGACCAGGTTGGTGGTCCAGACGCCGGGCAGCCGCATCATCCGCATGTCGATCAGCGGGTTGGCGGAGCGCACCTCGGCGACCAGCCAGCCGACCAGGAGCACCACGGCGAGCGCCAGCAGGCCGAGCACCCGGGGAGAGGTCCAGCCCCAGGCCGCGCCCTGGCTGATCGGCAGCAGCAGCGCGACCAGCCAGCCGGAGAGCAGCAGGGTGGCCCGCCAGTCGATCCGTCCGGGGGTACGCACCGGCGACTCGGGCACGAACAGGTACGCGGCGAGGGCGGTCAGCCCGACCACGACCATCGGGATCCAGAACAGCCATCGGTAGTCGAGGGTGCTGACGATCGGGCCGGCCAGCACGACGCCGAGGCCACCGCCGGCGGCGACGATCGCCGAGATGGCGGCGACGGCGCCGGAGACCCGCGCGGCGGGGAACTCGTCGCGGATGATGCCGAACGACAGCGGGAAGACCGCGCCGCCGATGCCCTGCACGATCCGGGCGATGATGAGGACGCCGATGCTCGGCGCGATGGCCGCCAGCAGGCAGCCGAGGGCGAGTGCGGCGAGCGAGACGACCAGCATCCGCTCCTTGCCGACGATGTCCCCGACCCGGCCGAGGATCGGCGTGAAGATCGAGGCGGAGAGCAGGTACGCGGTCAGTACCCAGGTCACGGTGTTCTGCGAGGTGTGCAGGTCCTGCTGGATGGTCGGCAGCACCGGGGTGATCAGCGACTGGAGCATCGCGAAGAACCCGGCACCGGCCGCGAGCACGGTGAAGGTGAGCCGACGCGAGCTGCGTCGGGATGTCACTGCCACGAGAGAGAACTCCCTGATTGCGGTACGGAAGGAGGTTTGTCACCCGCCGTGCGGAGGCGGGCGGGCTGTCGGGCCCGGGCGATCGGGTGGCCAGGCGGATCGGGCGGTCCCGAGGTAAGCTAACCGGAGGCAGGCCTCCGGGATTCCGGAGGGGTGCCTCCACAAAGCTAGCGGAGGCTTGCCTCCGGATGCAACCAAGGTGAGGTGACGCACGTCATGACCAGCCCGGGGCAGGCGCCCGAGGTTTTCGCCCGGCGGCCGAAGCGGGCCGACGCGCGACGCAACTACGACGCGCTCATCGCCGCCGCCCGCGACGCGTTCGCCGAGCACGGCGCCGCCGCCTCGCTGGAGGACGTGGCCCGGCGAGCCGGGGTGGGCATCGGCACGCTCTACCGCAACTTCCCCAGTCGGCGGCACCTGTTCGAGGCCGTCTACGTCGAGGAGGTCCGGGCGCTGAGCCGGTCCGCCGCGGACCTGGCCGAGCTGCCCCCGTGGGACGCCCTGGTCGCCTGGCTGCACCGCTTCGTCGCGTACGTCGCCACCAAGCGGGCGCTCGCCGAGCAGTTGCTGCACGACTCCGAGATCTTCCGAACCTGCCGGACGGAGATCTACGCCGCGGGTGAGCCGCTGATGAGCCGCGCCCAGGCGGCCGGCGTGGTCCGCGACGACGTCGGCTTCGACGACGTGGTGCGGCTGATCAGCGGGCTCACGATGGCCCAGTTCCCGTCACCCGAGCAGCGCGACCGGGTGCTCGGCGTCGCCCTGGACGGGCTGCGCCCGCCAGCCTCGCTGCGCTGACCCCCGCCCCCGCCGGTTACCGGTCGACCAGCAGCAGCCACTCGTCGTCGAGTCGCCGCACGGTGGTGCCGGCGGGCCAGGCATGCCCGCCGTCGACCGCCGCCCGGGCCTGGTCGACCTGCGGTGGCTGGCTCAGCCACGCGCCGTCGAAGCTGGCCGGGCCGTGGAACCGGGCCCGCCCGAAGTTCGCCGGCCCCTCGAACCGGGCCTGCTCGAACAGCGCGTCCCGGCCGAACACCGTCCAGCGGAACAGCGCCATGTCCGCGAACCGGGTCGAGCGGAAACCGGCGTGCCCGGCGAACTCGGTGTGCTCCATCGACAGGCCGCCGAGGAACGTGGCCTCGCGGAAGGTGGCCCCGTCGCCGAAGCGGGTCGCGTCGAAGCTGGCCGGTTGGCCGAAGCTCGCCCGGCGGAAGGAGACCGGGCCGTCGAAGGCCGCCCGCCGGCAGGACAGCCCGCCGCCGAACTCGGCCCCCTCGAAGCTCGCCTCCCCGCCGACGCGGGCGTCGTCCAGCACGACCTCCGCGTCGCCGGCCGCGAGATCGTCGAGGACCATGTCCCCGAAGGCCGCCCCGAGAGCGAGCCGCCCCCGGGCGATCACCCCGGCGAAGCTGGTGGCGCCGGTGAACACCGCCCCGGTGAAGTCCGCGTCGATGAGAGTGCACCCGGTGGCGTCGAAGTCGAGCAGCCGGGCCCCGGTCAGGTCCAGCCGGACCTCCGGCCAGTAGGCCGGGTCGGCCGCGCGCAGGTGCCGGGTGAGCACCCGTTGCGCGCTGCGCCGGACCTCCGTCTCGCGCGGCTCGTCGTCCGGCGCCGGCATCCGCAGGTACGCGCAGAGCACCGCCACGATCGTCGGGCGCTGCGCCGGATGGTCCTGACCGAGACGCTCCAACGCGTGCAGCCCACCGAGGCGTACCGCCGCGCTGTCGTTGCCGAGCAGCTCGACCGCCCGGGTGTAGAGCTCGGTCAGGCGGCGCTCGGCCGCGTCGTGCTCGGCCGCCCCGGCCTGCCGGTCCTGGTGCCGTTGCGCGGTTTCGGTCACCGACTCGGCGTGGGCCTGCACCCGGTCGCGGTGCGCCTGGTCCCGGGCGGCGACGCTCTCCTGGTGCCGCTGCGCGCGTTCGGTGATCCACTGCCGGCGGGCGGCGAGCAGGAGCGCCAGCGCGCCGCCGGTGCCGGCGACCACGGTCAGGCCGGTGCGGATCGCGTCGATGCGCAGCGTGGCGCGGGTGTCCGGTTGGCTGGCCCGGTCGGCCTCGGTGAGCAGCAGGTCCAGCACCAGCCAACCGAGGGCGGCGGCGACCAGCAGGCCGACCAGGACCAACCACCACGGCATCACCCGCAGCTGACGCTCGGTGGGTTCGTCGGCGGCCACGGCCACAGCATGCCATCCGCCGTGCCGCTGCGGGGTGCGCGCGGTCGGGTGGGCGTCCGATGTGGAGAGACGCCGATATGCCGGTTTGCGCCTCCGTCGGAACAACGGGTTACCGGCGCGTAACAAGTCATTGACGTTTCCAAATTGTTGCGCGCATCATCGTCGCACGGTCGACCGGACACCCCCACCCACCTGCCCGGCTCGCCGGGTGCCTCCCCCCGGAGGTTCCGCCATGCTGCTCCGAAAGACCGTCCTCGTCCTGTCCCTCGCCACCGCCGCCCTGGTCGCGTCCACCGCCACGGCGACCGCCGCCCCCGCCGCACCCGTGGCCGCGCCGGTGAACGCCGCCGCGGCGGCCAACCCGGTCATCGTGGTCGGCGGGCTCAGCGGCATCGCCGTCGCGTACGAGCCGATCGCCGCCCGACTGCGCGGCGACGGCTACCGGACCTTCATCTACCAGCTGCCCGGGCTGGGCCTCGGGGACATCCCCACCTCGGCCCGCGCCTTCGCCGGGTACGTCAACCAGGTGCGCGCCAGCACCGGAGCAGCGACCGTGGACGTGGTCGCCCACTCCGAGGGTGGCCTCGTCGCCCGCTACTACCTCAAGCGGCTCGGCGGCACCGCCACCGTCGGCCGGTACGTCAGCCTCGGCTCGCCGCAGTACGGCACCTACGTGGCGAACATCCTGGCGTTCCTGGGCCTGGGCAGCTGCGCCGGCATCGTGGCCTGCCAGCAGATGACCATCGGCTCCGCCTTCCTCGCCGACCTCAACGCCGGCGACGACACCCCGGGCGCGGTGCGCTACACCACCGTCCGCACCCTGCAGGACGAGCTGGTCCGGCCGACCGGGAACGCCGCCGTCAACGACGGTGCGACCAACGTGCTGATCCAGGCGTACTGCCCCCTGCGGGTGGTCGGGCACCTCGGCCTGGTGCTCGACGGCACCGCGTACACCATCGTGCGGGGCGCCCTCGTCGACGGCCCGGTGCGACCCAACTGCCTCGCCCTCTGACCGGCCGCGCGGGTGGTCCGGGCCCGGACCACCCGCGCGGCGCGCCGTCGACGGGGTCAGGTCGCCTTGGCCAGCGCCTCGAACTCGTCGTCGGTGAGCTGCACCTCCGCGGCGGCCACGTTCTCCTCCAGGTGCGCCACCGAGGACGTACCGGGGATCGGCAGCATCACCGGCGACCGGCGCAGCAGCCAGGCCAGCGCGAGCTGCGCGGGCGACGCGCTGTGCGCGGCGGCGATCGTGTCCAGCGGCCCGCCCGGGCGCGCCAGCTCACCGGTGGCGATCGGGAACCACGGGATGAACGCGAGGTCGTTGCGTTCGCAGTACTCCAGCACGTCCTCGGCGCTGCGGTTGGCGAGGTTGTACAGGTTCTGCACCGAGACGATCGAGGTGATCGCGCGGGACTCCTCGATCTGCGAGACGGTCACCTCGGACAGCCCGATGTGCCGGATCTTTCCCTCCTGCTGCAACAGCGCCAGCTCGCCCAGCTGGTCGGCGAGCGGCACCTGCGGGTCGATCCGGTGCAGCTGGTAGAGCGGAATCGTGTCCAGGCCGAGGTGGCGCAGGCTCAGCTCACACTGCTGGCGCAGGTACTCCGGGCGGCCCACCACACGCCAGTCGCCCGGCCCGGCCCGGGTGAACCCACCCTTCGTCGCGACGACCAGGTCGTCGGCGTACGGGTGCAGGGCCTCGCGGATCAGCAGCTCGGAGACGAACGGGCCGTACGAGTCGGCGGTGTCGATGAACGTCACGCCCAGCTCGACCGCCCGGCGCAGCACCCGGACCGCCTCGGCGGGGTCCTTCGGGTCACCCCAGACGCCCGGCCCGGTGAGCTGCATCGCCCCGTAGCCGAGACGGTCGACGGCGAGGTCGCCGCCGATCCGGTAGCTGCCGGAAGCCTTCGCGGGTTGCTTGCTGACGTCGGTCGCCATACGCGGTTCCCCAATCATGTCGTCGTGGCGGGCAGGAGATCAGCTCGCCACCCCGCTGATGATGCCCCAATCCGGTCGTCGTATCCCCGGCGTGCCGACTGTGGGGGTCGACACGGTCGCACAGGCCGCGCCGGGATTCGGGTCGCGTTTCCGGTGGCGCCCGCGCTGTCCGGTCTGCTACGCCTGATCGCAGCCGGTCCGGCCGGTCGGGGGAGGCGCGATGTGGCGGCGGTTCAGGTCCGATCCGGTGCGCCGGCTGCGGGAGCGGCTGGACGGTTTCGCCGCCACCACGGACCCTCGCGCGGTGCTCGACTCGGGCGCGATCCGCGACGCCGAGGCGGTCGTCGAGTTCGTGACCGCCACGCCCACGGACGGGCCACTGCCGGAGCCGGTCGCCGAGGGCTTCTTCCTCCTCGCCTGCCTGCACTGGTACCGCTACCAGCTGCTGCCCCCGGGCGAGGACGCCGACGACCTCGGTCAGGCGGTCAGGCTCACCGAGTTCCTGCTGCGCTTCGCCCCGGAACGGGTGCCACCGTCGCTGCTGGCCGTGCTGCACGCGCACCGGCCGCCACCGGAGTCCGGTCGGGTCCCCGGTCAACGGGGTCCCGGTGGTCCGGCGTCCGCGCCCACCGGCTCCGGTTCGGCTCGCCACGGTCGTACGGCGGGCCTGCCCGACGGCGAGGCCGGCGCGCTGTTCCTCGAGGCCGTCATGCTGATGGCCGCCGCGGAGAACAACCGTGACTACCGGGGCGCCGACCGGGCGGCGGCGCTGCTGCGACAGGCGGTGGACGGCACACCCGCGGGTGAGCCGGAGCGGTTGCACTACCTGTCCGCCCTCGGCAGGGTGCACCGTGCCCAGTTCCAGTACCTCGGGCGGCGCCGCGCCCTGCCGTCGGCGATCGAGGCGCACCGGGAGAGCCTGGAGTCCACCCCGGCCGGCGACCCGGAACGCCCGGCCCGGCTGTTCAACCTCGGCAACGTGCTCGGCGACCGGTACGAGGTAGACGGCGCCCCGGCGGACCTGGACGAGTCGATCACGCTGCTGCGCGACGCCGCCCGAGCCACCGGCGCCAGCGCCTCGGTGCGCGCCATGGCCCGGGCCAACCTCGGGCAGCGGCTGCGTGACCGGTGGCGTCTGCGGGGCCGGCCGGCCGATCTCGACGAGGCGATCGGCTCCTTCGTCGCCGCCCGAGCCGGCGGTGACCCCCGGGTCGCCGCCCTGCACGGCACGGCGCTCGCCGAACGGTTCCTGCGCGACCGGGCGACCGCCGACCGGGATGCCGCGATCGACGCGTACCGGTCGGCGCTGACCGGGTTCGGCGGTCTCGACCCGGAGCTGGCCGGCATCGCACAGGCCGGTCTGGCGACCCTGCTCGCCGAGCGGCACCAGGCCGACGCCGCCCCGGCCGACCTCGACGCGGCGATCGAGGCGTACCGGGCGGCGGCCGGGTCCGGATCGGCGCACGATGGGCTGGACCCGGACGAGATACGACACGTGGTCGGCGGCCTGCTGGTGACCCGGTACGAGCGGCGGCGGCGGATCGACGACATCACCGAGGCGGTGCGGCTGCTGCGCGAGGGCGCCGACGCCGCTGGCGAACCGGTCCACCGGGCCCGCTGGCTCGCCGAGCTCGGCTACGCGCTGGGCCGGGGGCACGCCGACCTGGGCGGGGTGCGCGCCCTGCGGGCCGCCCGGGACGCGCTGACCGAGGCGGAGTCGCTGCTTCCCCGCGCCGACCCGCTGCGCCATCAGGTGCTCAACAACCTGGGTAACATCCTGCGCGAACTGTCCGACCAGGCGGGGGAGCCGGAGCTGCTGGAGCCGGCCGCCGTGGCGCTGCGGGCCGCGATTGCCGCCGCACCGGATGCCGCCGCGCTGCCCGCGTACCGCTCGAACCTGGGCCTGGTGTTGCAGGCCCTGTTCGCCTCGACCCAGGACCTGGCCACCCTGACCGAGGCGATTCAGGTGCTGGCCCAGGTGACCGAGACCACGCCGCCCGGGCACCCGGACCGACAGTCGGCGCTCACCAACTACGGCTCCGCGCTGAACCGTCGCGTGGAGCTCGCCCTGGACGGCGCGCTGCCCGCCGGCGGCCAGCCCGCCGAGCACGTCAGGGCCGGCGCCGCCCGGGACGCCGACGCCGCGGTGACCGCGCTGCGCGAGGCGGTCGAACTGGCCGAACGGGAGGCCGAGCCCACCGAGTACGTGCAGACGCACGGCACCCTCGCCCTGGCTCACCTGCTGCGACACCGTCTGCACGACGACCCGGCGGGGCTGGACGAGGCGGTCCGGCTCCTCCAGCGGCTGAGCGAGCGCCAGCCGTTGGCCGGCGCAGAGCGGCACCGGATCCACACCAACCTCGGCAACGCGCTGCTGCTGCGCTACCGGGCCGGCCGCGACGAGGCGGACGCCACCGCCATGCTGGCGGCCAACCGGGCCGCGGTCGACGCGCTGCCCGCCGAGCATCCCGCCCGCACCATGTGCCTGAGCAACCTGGCCACCGCCCTGGAAGCGGTCGCCACCCCCGCCGCGCTGGCCGAGGCGACCGCCGCGCTGCGCGCCGCCGCCGCGGTCGAGTCCGCGCCATCGCTGCTCCGGGCGTCGGCGGCGAACCGGTACGCGGACCACGCCGCCGCGGCCGGCGACCTGCCGGCCGCGCTCGACGGGTACGCCACCGCGATCGAGCTGATCGACCTGGTGGCCTGGCACGGCATGGACCCCGACGACCAGGCGCGCCTGCTCGGGCTGTTCCCCGGGCTGGCCAGCGCCGCGGCCGCGGTCGCCATCGCCCTCGACCGCCCGGAACGCGCCGTCGAGCTGCTCGAGTACGGCCGCGGCGTCCTGCTGACCCGGGCCCACGACGCGGGCGCCGACCTGGCCGCACTACGCGCGGGGTCCCCTCGGCTGGCAGCCCGGCTCACCGACCTCCAGGCCGCTCTCGACGGCTTCACCGCGCTGTCGCCCGCCGGCTCGGACGATCCGAGCGGCCGTGTCGAGCAGCGGTACGACCTCGCCGTCCGGCGCCGCGACCTGCTCGCGGAGATCCGCGCCCGGCCCGGGTTCGCCGACTTCCTCCGCCCGCCACCGTTCGCCACCCTGGCCCGGGCGGCTGCCGGTGGCCCGGTGGTGCTGGTCAACGTGGCCGCGCGGCGCTGCGACGCGCTGGTCGTCGCCGACAACCAGGTCACCGTGGTCCCGCTGCCCGGGCTTACCCTGGCCGAGCTGGTCACCCGGACGGCGAGCTTCCTGACCGCGATCGCGGTGCTCACCGGGGCGGCGGCGCCGGACGGCCCGGATCCGGCGGCGCAGCGCCGCCGGCTGACGGCCCGGACCGAGGTCGGTCAGACGCTGGACTGGTTGTGGCGGGTCGTCGCCGCACCGGTGCTCGACGCGGCCGCGCCCGCCCCGGCGCCGTCGGGTGCCGTACCCGCCGCCGGGGCGGACTGGCCACGGCTGTGGTGGTGCCCGACCGGGCTGCTCACCCTGCTGCCGTTGCACGCGGCCGGCCCGCTCGACGGCGGCGACGGGGTGCTGGACCGGGTCGTGCCGTCGTACACCGCCTCGCTGCGGGCGCTGGCGCACGCCCGACGCGGCGTGCCGGCCCGGCCCGAGCCGGTCGACGCGGCGCTCGTCGTCGGCATGCCCCAGACCCCCGGCCTGGCCGACCTGCCCGGTGTCGCGCGGGAGGAGGAGATCGTCCGTCGGCACCTGCCACGGGTCCGTGCGCTCCTCGGCCCGGCGGCCACCCCGGCGGCCGTGCTCGCCGCGCTGCCCGCCCAGCCGGTCGCCCACCTGTCCTGCCACGGCACCCAGGACCTGCGCGCCCCGGCCTGGGGGCGCCTCACCCTGGCCGGCGGCTCGCTGCACGTCCGGGACCTGTGGCGGCCCGCCGGCAGCCCGGCCGCGCTGGCCGTTCTGTCCGCCTGCGAGACGGTGCGCGGCGGGGCCGCCCTGCCCGACGAGGCGCTCACCCTCGGCACCGCGTTCCAGCTCGCCGGGTTTCGGCACGTCATCGGCGCGCTCTGGTCCATCTCGGATGCGCTGACCGTACGGCTCTGCGCCGACCTGTACGCCGGCCTGGCGGTGCCCGGGGGGATCGCACCGGACCGGGCGGCGGTCGCCCTGCACCAGTCGGTCCGCCAGCTCCGCTCCGCCCTGCCCGACCGCCCCGACACCTGGGCCGGCTACGCCCACCTCGGCCCCTGAACCTGTTAGGAAGGGCCCCTTGTACAACATCAGGCGTTAACAAGGGGCCCTTCCTTACCGCTCAGCGGCGGAGACGGCGGCTGGCGGGTCGGGTCGGGCCGGTGCGTACCAGGTCACCCCGACCGCGGCGACCAGCAGCGCGGTGCAGAGCAGCACCAGCCGTACCCCGGTCCGCAGCGACCGGACCGCCGCCATCGCCTCCAGGTGGTCGCCGAGCGGGGCCGGTGGGAGCGCCTCCACCGGGGTCACCGCCAACCTGCCGTGCGCCGCGCGCAGCAGCGCCAGCGCCCCACCCACCCCCGCGGTCAGCGCGGCGAGCAGCAGGACGCCGACCAGCGCCCCCCAGCGCGGCGCCAGCGTGCTGACGTCGGTGCGGCCCCGGATCAGGCTGAACCCGACCAGTGCCACCAGCAGACCGCCGAGGCCGTTGCGCCACGCGACCGCCGCCGCGCGGACCCGCTCCAGCTCACCGCGCAGCAGCCCGGCCAACTGCTGCGCCCGGTGCAGGTCGGCGACGGTCGCGGGCGGCCCGGGGCGCAGCCGGATCACGCCTCGACCGCCAGCTGCAGCGTCCAGTACGCGCCGCAGCCGCGCAGCCCGGCGGGGCGCGACGGGTGGTCGGCCGCGCACTCACAGAGCACCGTCCGGTAGCCCGGGTCCGGGGCGGCCGGCGCGGCCTCCCGCCGGTACAGATCGTCGACCACCGTGCTGGTGGTCGAGTGGTCGCACCGCGGGCATCGTCCGCTGAGCAGCACCGCGAACTCGAACTCCCGCACCGTGAAGCCCGCCGCGGTCTGCGCCGCGTACGCCTCGTCGGTCACCTCGACGTACGGCAGCGGGCCGGCCGCCGGTTCGTCGTCGCGCATCCCGACCTCCCGCCGCCCACCCGGACCGTCCACCGTAGCCGGTCGCGGCGCCCGGCCGGTCGACGTGTCGGATGACCACCAGCACCGCCGCCGGTACGGCGATCGTGACGGGCCGGACCGGGGCCAGTTGGCCGGAGCGAGCGGTACGACCGCCGTCGGCGTGCGACGCTGGGCGCGTGCCGCGACACCGGCTCGGGCAGCCGGACCGGTCCGTACCCGGGCGCGACGGCGGAGGGAGCACCCATGGCGGGAGTGCCGCAGGTCGACTTCGCGCTCGACACGTACGAGTGCATCGTGATCTATCCCGGCGCGGCCGGACGGGCCCTGCCCAACGAGACCGTGCAGCGGTTGCAGGCCGAGCACACCGAGCACATGCAGGCGTTGCAGCAACGCGGCATCATCCTGGTCGCCGGCTCGGTGGACGGGCCGGCCCGCAACCCGGAGCCGCCGATCGGCTTCGGGCTGGCCCGCACCGGCAGCGTCGACGACGTGCGCAGCGTGCTGGAGGCCGACCCGGCGGTGCAGGCCGGGCTCTACCGGGTGGACGTGCTGACGTTCCTCTGCCCGGCCGGGTCGTTGGAGTTTCCGCTGGCCAAGACCGAGAGCTGACCGGATCGACGGCTGTCGTGATGCTGACGGCGGTCGGCCGCCCCCCGGTGCTACGGTCGCGCCCAGCGAGGACCGCCTTCGGGGCGCACCCGGCGCCGGCGGCCGGCCCCGGTCGAGGAGTCGCCGTGAGCTCCGCCGCCACCCCCGATGTCGCGTCCGCCATCACCCGGCTGCGCGCCCTGCTCGGTGACCGCCTCCACGAGCCCGGCGATCCTGCTTTCGTCACCGCCACCCGCCTGTGGAACGCCGCCGTGGACCGCGCGCCCGCGCTGGTCGCCCGATGCCTGGACGCCGACGAGGTGGCCGGCGTGGTCCGCATCGCCGCACGGTGCCACCTGCCGCTCTCGGTCCGTTCCGGCGGGCACGACTGGGCCGGTCGGGCGCTGCGCGACGGCGGCCTGGTGCTCGACCTGACCGGCTTGCGCGCGGTCCGCGTCGACCCGGACGCGGCCACGGTGACCGTGGCCGGCGGCGCCACCGCCGCTGACCTGCTCGCCGCCGCCCGCCCGTACGACCTGGTGGTGCCCACCGGCGTGGTCCGGGACGTGGGCATGGCCGGGCTCACCCTCGCGGGCGGGTACGGTCCGCTCTGCGGCCGGTTCGGCCTGGCCCTGGACAACCTGCTCGGCGCGGAGGTGGTGCTGGCCGACGGTCGCCGGGTCACCGCCGAC
Source organism: Micromonospora sp. NPDC005163 (assembly GCF_053599835.1). Lineage (NCBI taxonomy): Bacteria > Bacillati > Actinomycetota > Actinomycetes > Micromonosporales > Micromonosporaceae > Micromonospora > Micromonospora sp. NPDC005163. Next base: position 29,071 of record NZ_JBSFYP010000022.1, on the reverse strand, counting down.
CCCCGGCACGACGCCGAGCTGTACTGGGCGCTGCGTGGTGGCGGCGGCAATTTCGGCGTGGTCACCGAGCTGCGGTACCGCGCGCACCGGCTGCCCGCCGTGCTCGCCGGCATGATCATGTTCGCGCTGGCCGAGGCGCCGGCCGTGCTGCGCGGCTACGCGGCGGTGCTCGCCGAGGCCCCGGACGAGCTCACCGTGATGGCCGGCTTCCTGCCCGGTCCCGCCGGCGAGCCGGTGATCTTCGTCTGCCCGTTCTACAGCGGCCCGGACCTGGACGCCGGGTGGCCGTGGGTGGACCGGCTGCGGGCGCTGGGCGTCCCGCTGGTCGACCAGGTCGGCCCGCTGCCGTACGCGGACGCGTTGCGGATGTTCGACGGCGGGATGGTCGACGGCAACCACTACCTGCTGCGGACCCGCTGGCTGCCCGCGCTCACCGGTGCCGCGGTGGACGCGCTGGTCGACGCCGCCCGGCAGGTCAGCTCGCCGTTCTCCGCGCTGGCCCTGCACCACTTCCACGGCGCGGCCAGCCGGGTGCGGCGCGACGACACGGCGTTCGGCCTGCGGGCCGATCACCTGTTGACCGAGGTGATCGCCGTCTGGGCGCCGGGCGGGGTGTCCGAGCCGCACCGGGAGTGGGCCGAGCGCACCTCGGCGGCGCTCGCGCACGCCCTGCCCGGTGGCTACCCGAACCTGCTCGCCCCGAGGAGACCGACCGCCTCCGGCTGGCCTACGGCGCGAACTGGGCGCGGCTGCTCCGGGCCAAGCGGCGCTACGACCCCCGTGACCTGCTCACCGCCGTGCCCACCCTGCCGCCGCCGGAGCACTCCGGGTGAGCCGCCGCCGGGAGCACCCGGACGGCGCCTGCCAGCGGAGGCGTACGATTCCCGGCGCGCGGTCGCCGTTGCCCGTCGCCACAACGTTCCCGGTGCCCGCCGGCCCGACGCGCACCGCGCGTCGTTGGACAATTGTTCCGCTGCCTGCAAGGGGTCGGCCCCGAGTCCGACCTGAAGGAGAGACTAGCCTGATGGGCGTGACACGCCGCGCGAAGATCGTCTGCACTCTTGGACCCGCCACCTCGTCCCCGGAGCGCATCCGGGGTCTCGTCGAGGCCGGCATGAACGTGGCGAGGCTCAACTTCAGCCACGGCAGCCACGCCGACCATGAGGCGGTCTATCGACTGGTCCGGGAGGCGTCCGAGGCGGCTGGCAAGCCGGTGGCCGTCCTCGCCGACCTGCAGGGCCCCAAGATCCGGCTCGGCCGGTTCGCCGACGGCCCGCACGAGTGGCGCACCGGCGACTCGGTCGTGATCACCGGCGACGACATCATCGGCACCAAGGACCGGGTCTCCTGCACCTACCGCAAGCTGCCGCAGGAGGTGAAGCCCGGTGACCGGCTGCTGATCGACGACGGTCGCGTCGCCGTCGAGGTCACCGACGTCACCGGCAACGACATCCGCTGCCTGGTCACCGAGGGCGGGCCGGTCTCCAACAACAAGGGCGTCTCGCTGCCCAACGTGGCGGTCAGCGTGCCCGCCATGTCGGACAAGGACGCCGAGGACCTGCGCTTCTCCCTGGGGCTTGGGGTCGACCTGGTCGCACTCTCGTTCGTCCGCTCGGCGGAGGACATCAAGCTCGTCCACGGCATCATGGCCGAGGAGGGCGTGTTCCGCCCGGTGCTGGCCAAGGTCGAGAAGCCGGAGGCGGTGGACCACCTGGAGGCCATCGTGCTGGCCTTCGACGGTGTCATGGTGGCCCGCGGCGACCTCGGCGTGGAGATGCCGCTGGATGAGGTCCCGCTGGTGCAGAAGCGGGCCGTGCAGCTGTGCCGGGAGAACGCCAAGCCGGTCATCGTGGCCACCCAGATGCTCGACTCCATGATCGAGAATTCCCGCCCCACCCGGGCGGAGGCCTCCGACGTGGCCAACGCGGTGCTCGACGGCGCGGACGCGGTGATGCTCTCCGGCGAGACCAGCGTCGGCAAGTACCCGGTGCTGACCGTCAGCACCATGGCCAAGATCGTGACGACCACCGAGGCCGGCTCGATCGGGGTGCCCCGGTTGCAGCACGACCCCCGTACGCACGGCGGCGCGCTCACCGTGGCCGCCTCGTCGATCGCCCGGGCCATCAACGCCAAGGCGCTCGTCGCCTTCTCGCAGACCGGCGACACCGTCCGGCGGCTCTCCCGGCTGCACTGCGACCTCCCGCTGCTGGCCTTCACGCCGGTCCCTGAGGTGCGCAGCCAGCTCGCCCTGAGCTGGGGCGTGGAGACCTTCCTGATGCCGTTCGTGCAGCACACCGACGACATGTTCCGCCAGGTCGACGAGGCGCTGCTCGGCCTCAACCGGGCCAACCCGGGCGACTACGTGGTGATCGTGGCGGGCAGCCCGCCCGGCACCCCCGGCTCGACCAACACCCTTCGCGTCCACCAGCTCGGGTCGCTCGTCGACGCGGCGTCGGCGCGGGCGCTGCAGTGAGCGACGGCCGGGCCGCGGTCGGCCAGGCCGCGGTGGACCAGCTGCTGGAGGTCCTGGACCTCGAACCGGCCGGGGAGATGACCTTCCGGGGGATGAGCCCCCCGGTCGGCCCGCAGCGGGTGTACGGCGGCCAGGTCGCCGGCCAGGCGCTGGTCGCGGCCGGCCGCACGGTCGACCCGGAGCGGTTCGTGCACTCCCTGCACGGCTACTTCGTGCGCCCGGGCGACCCGGTCGAGCCGATCGAGTACCAGGTGGAGAACATCCGCGACGGCCGGTCCTTTTCGGTCCGCCGGGCGGTGGCTCTGCAGCACGACAAGCCGATCTTCTTCATGTCGGCGTCCTTCCAGCGGGCCGAGGAGGGGCTGGACCACCAGGCGCCGGCCCCGCCGGACGTGCCCGCCCCGCAGGACGTGCCGACGATGACGGACCGGCTCTCCCGCTACCCGGAGCGGCTGGGCATCTGGGGTCAGATCCCGCGCCCGATCGACGTGCGCTACGTCGGCGAGCCCGGCTGGGTTCGTCCCGGCGACCGGCCCGCCGACCCGCACCAGCGGGTCTGGATGCGCATCGACGGCAAGCTGCCGGACGATCCGCTGCTGCACGCCTGCGCGCTCACCTACGCCTCGGACCTCACCCTGCTGGATTCGGTGCTCTCGGTGCACGGCGAGGTGTGGGGGCCGGGCGGGGTGGTCGGCGCGAGCCTCGATCACGCGCTCTGGTTCCACCGGCCGTTCCGGGCCGACGAGTGGTTCCTCTACGACTGCTGGAGCCCGTCGGCGTCCGGCGCTCGCGGGCTGGCCACCGGCCGGATGTTCACCACCGACGGCCGGCAGATCGCCAGCGCCGTGCAGGAGGGCCTGCTGCGCCGCGTCGGCGCCTGAGGCTGCCGTCATCCCCGCCAGGCACGCACCTGTTCACAGGTCGCGTCCGGGCGGGGACGACTGTCTCTGGCCGAGCGCCGTCACCACTGACGCGCGCGGCGCGGGTCAGGGCTGGTGGATGCCCTCGCCGGCGATCTCGATCTGCACGGTCTTGCCGACCAGAACTCCGCCACTTTCGAGCGCGACATTCCAGAGCAGGCCGTAGTCCTCGCGGTTGATTTCCGCCGTCGCGCTGAATCCGAAGATGTTCTGCCCATAGGGATCGCGCCGGGCGCCGCCGAAATTCACCTGCAGGTCGACCACCCGGGTGATCCCCTTCACCGTCAACTCACCGGTCAGCACGAATCGTCCGGGTGCCGGGTCCGACTGCGGTGGGAGATTGTGACTTCTGCCTCGTCCACCGAGTCGATTCCTTCGCAGACGCGCCCAGTAGAAGATGGGATCCTCGTTGCCCTGCCAACTGATACCCGTGCTTCGATATTCAAGAGTGGGATAACGATCCACGTCGAGGAAATCGGCACTCTTCAAATGTGTGTCCCGGTCGACGCTCCCGGTGGTGATGCTCGCCGTCTCGATGGTGGCGGTGACCGAGGAGAGCAGCGGGTCCTCCGCCACGAAGATCTGCGCGGTCGCCTCGGCGAATTCACCCCGCACCGGGCTGACCATCATGTGCCGGGACAGGAAACCGATCCGCTTGTGCGCCTGATCGAGACGATAGGTGCCGGCGACCGGGATGGTCATGCCATCCCAGGTGCGTGTCGCGATATCGGTCATCGTGTGCCTTCCCCCCGAGGTGGACCCCGGGTGTTTATCAATGTGCTGATGGAGCCCAGGCAAACGGTCAGACAGTCGTACTCCCCGCCCAGCATAAGGACGCTTCCGAGCAGCTTTTCGGGGCCCACCGCACGGTGAATCATGACGCACTTCACGCGTCCTCGAATGCCTCGGGTCAGCGACCCGAGCGGGCCGGCTTTTCGTCGATGCGTGGCCGATCGGCCGAGGGTCGCCCGTCCGGCCGGCTGACCCGAGGGCTAACCTTGCCGACATGCGCCTCTCCGCCCGGGTCGACTACGCCCTCCGCGCGGCCGCCGAGCTCGCCGCGACGGCCAGCGGCCCCGGGCGGGGCCGACCGGTCACGGCCGACCAGATCGCCCGGGCCCAGGAGATTCCGCCGAAGTTTCTGGAGAGCATCCTGCTCCAGCTGCGCAGGGGCGGCATCGTGCACGCCCAGCGTGGCCCGGAGGGCGGCTACTGGCTGGCCCGTCCGGCCGAGGAGATCTCCCTCGCGGAGGTGATCCGGGTGATCGACGGGCCGCTCGCACACGTACGCGGACAGCGCCCGGAAACGCTCGGCTATCACGGCCCGGCCAGCGCGCTCCAGGAGGTCTGGATCGCGCTGCGGGCCAGTGAGCGGGAGATCCTGGAGCTGGTCAGCGTCGGCGACGTGGCCGCGAACACGCTGCCCGCCCGGGTCACCGAGCTGGCCGCCGACCCGCGCGCCTGGATCTGACCGCCGGCGTCTCATCCACCGATCGGGCACTTGACCCGGGTCGCCCCGTGCCGCATTGTCGACTAAGTCGATAGGAGATGCCGAAAAGTCAGGGGGCGCTCGTGCGCAAGCTGCTGGTCCTCGCTCTGGTCGGGCTCGCCGCGCAGCTGATCGACGGCTCGCTCGGCATGGCGTACGGGCTGACGTCGTCCACCCTGCTGCTGGTCGCCGGGGTCGCCCCGGCCGCCGCGTCGGCGTCGGTGCACCTGGCCGAGATCGGCACCACGCTCGCCGCCGGGGTGGCGCACTGGCGGTTCGGCAACGTGGACTGGCGGGTGGTGACCCGCATCGCGCTGCCCGGCGCGATCGGCGCGTTCGCCGGCGCCACCCTGCTCAGCTCGATCTCCACCGAGTCGGCCGCGCCGTGGATGGCCGGCATCCTCTTCACGCTCGGCGCGTACCTGCTGGTCCGCTTCGCCCGGCCGCTGCGTACCGACCGGGTCGGCGGGCGGCTGCGCGGTCGCTTCCTCGGTCCGCTCGGCCTGGTCGCCGGCTTCGTCGACGCCACCGGCGGCGGTGGCTGGGGTCCGGTGGCCACTCCGGCGCTGCTGGTCTCCGGCCGGATGGAGCCGCGCAAGGTGATCGGCTCGGTGGACACCGCCGAGCTCGTGGTGGCGGGCGCGGCCAGCGTCGGCTTCCTGATCGCGCTGGGCAGCGAGGGGTTCCTGCTGCCCACGGTCGCCGCGCTGCTCATCGGTGGGCTCGTCGCGGCCCCGCTGGCCGCGTGGCTGGTGCGCATCGTGCCGGCCCAACTGCTTGGCGCCGCGGTCGGTGGCGTGATCGTGCTGACCAACGCCCGCACGCTGCTCCGGTCCGCCGAGCTGGACGGTCCGGTCCGCCCCGCGGTCTACGCCCTCCTGGCGGCGGGCTGGCTGGCCGCGCTGGTGCTGGCCGTGCGGACCCTGCGCCGCACCCGCCGAGCCCGCGCAATGGCCGCCGCGCCCGCCACCGCCGTGAGCGCCGCCACCGCTCCTCCCGTCCCGGCGGCCACCGGCGCCGTGCCGACCGAGCTTGCCGGCACGGGTACGCCAGCCGCCCGCTGACCGCGGCAAGCGGTTAGGAAGGGACCCTTCCTCTACACGAGGCGTTAAGAAGGGGCCCTTCCTTTCACGGGCGGAGCAGGTCGTCGGCGGTGGCGGTCAGCAAGCCCCATGCCTCGTCGACGTGCCGTTCGGTGGTCTGCGGCGAGCCGACCGCCAGCCGCAGCGTGTACCGGCCGGCGACCCGGGTGTGCGTCAGGTGCACCCGCCCGGTGGCGTTCAGCCGGGCCAGCAACTCGGCGTTGGTGTCGTCGTCGGCGTGCAGCCGGAAGCAGACCAGCGAGAACGGGTGCGCCGCGGCCAGCTCGAAGCGGTCGTCGGCGCGTACCCGGTCGGCGAACCGGGCGGCCAGCGCCACCCCGGAGCGGATGTGCGCCCGCAGCCCCTCGACGCCGTACCAGCGCAGCACGAACCACAGCTTCAGGGCCCGGAACCGGCGGCCCAACGGCACCTGCCAGTCCCGATAGTCGATCACCGCACCGGATTCGCTGGCCGCGTTGCGCAGGAACTCCGGCAGCACGGTCAGCGCCTCGACCAGCTCGCCGCGGTCGGCCACCCAGAACGCGTCGCAGTCGAAGCCGGTGAGCAGCCACTTGTGCGGGTCGAAGCAGTACGAGTCGGCGTACTCCAGGCCGGCGTGCGACCAGCGCAGCTCCGGGCAGACGGCAGCGGCCCCCGCGTACGCGGCGTCCACGTGCAACCAGATCCCGTACTCGGCGCAGATCGCCCCGATCTCCGGCAGCGGGTCGATGGCGGTGGTGGAGGTGGTGCCGATGGTGGCGACCACGATGGCGGGGATGTCCCCGGCGGCCAGGTCGGCCTCGATCGCGGCGCGCAGCGCGGCCGGCCGTAGCGCCAGGGCCTCCGGGTCCGCCTCGATCGGGCGGACCCCGTCGCTGCCCAGCCCGGCGATCCGCGCCGCCTTCTCGATGGAGGAGTGCCCGTGGACGGAGGTGTACGCCCGGTAGCGCCGGTCGATGCCGGCGTCGCGCCAGCGGCCGCCGCTGGCGCGGTGCAACGCGGCGAGGGTGGCCACCAGGGTCGCCGAGGAGGCCGAGTCCTGGATCACCCCGCCGCCGCTGCCGGTCGAGCGGAACCGCTGCGGCAGGTCCAGCAACTGGGCCAGCCAGTCCATCATCACGGTCTCCAGCTCGGTGCAGGCCGGGCTGCTGGCCCAGAGCATGCCCTGCACGCCGAGCCCGGAGCTGACCAGGTCGCCGAGCAGGCTCGGGCCGGAGGTGTTGGCCGGGAAGTAGCCGAAGAAGCTTGGGTGCTGCCAGTGGGTCAGCCCCGGTACGACGATCGCGTCCAGGTCGGCGAGGACCGCCCCGACCGGCTCGCTGGCGGTGGGCGGGGTGGCCGGCAGGGCGGCCGCGACGGTGCCCGGCGGGTCGGCCGGAGCGACCGGACGCTGCTCCAGCGTGGCCCAGTAGTCGGCGATCCAGTCGATGACGGCGTGGCCGGCGCGGCGGAACTCGTCGGGGTCCATGTGTGGGGCGCTCACCCGGACGAGTTGATCAGGCATCGTTCGCCGGGGCAAGGGCCGGGCGTGGTCGCCGGATGGTCGATTCAGCGAGAGGCATCGATATTGCGGTTCGGAACGCGCTTGCCTTACGATGCGTCTTGAGCCGGATCCGTGCGTACCCAGGGCGTTCACCCCCCGATCAGATCGCTGTCCGCCGCCGTCGTGGCGAACCGTCCACCGCGCCTTTCGGGCAGGCCCGTGGACCGCAGCGGTCATCACCGGATCCCCGGAGGCAGTTCATGCACCCGTCCAGACATCGGCTGATCCTGCTCGCCGGCGCGACCGTCGCCGTCGTCGCGGCCGGCACCCTCGGCACGGTCGTCGCCTCGGCCACCGCCGCCGGCTGTCGGGTCGACTACCAGGTCACCAACCAGTGGCAGGGTGGCTTCGGCGCCAACGTCACCGTCACCAACCTCGGCGACCCCGTCACCGGGTGGACCCTCACCTGGTCGTACGCCGCCGGCCAGCAGGTCACCCAGGCGTGGAACGCGGCCGTCACGCAGGCCGGCGCCCAGGTCACCGCGCGCAACGTCGACCACAACGCCGCCATCGCCACCAACGGCACCGTCGCCTTCGGCTTCAACGGCTCGTGGACGAGCGCCAATCCGGCGCCGGCCAGCTTCGCGCTCAACGGCGCCACCTGCACCGGCGCCGTACCCACCGCCGGCCCGACCACCACACCGCCGAGCACCCCACCCCCCACCACCGCGCCGCCGCCATCGGCCGGGGCGGTGCAGATGGAGGACCTGAACCGGGGGTTGGTCAGCGTCCGCTCCGGCAGCGGCAACCTGGTCTCCTGGCGGTTGCTCGGCACCGAGACCTCCGGCGTGGCGTTCAACCTCTACCGAGGCTCCACCAGGGTCAACGCCAGCCCGATCACCGGCGCCACCACCTACCTCGACGGCGGTGCGGCGGCCGGCTCGGCGTACACCGTGCGCGCGGTCGTGGGCGGCGCCGAGCAGGCGGCCTCGGCGCCAGCGCTGCAGTTCCGCGACGGCTACCTGGACGTGCCGTTGCAGGTCCCGGCCGGTGGCAGCACCCCCACCGGCGAGACCTACACCTACAGCGCCAGCGACGCCTCCGTCGGCGACCTCGACGGTGACGGCAGCTACGAGATCGTCCTCAAGTGGGAGCCGTCGAACGCCAAGGACAACTCCCAGTCCGGCTACACCGGCAGCGTGTACGTCGACGCGTACACCCTGGCCGGCGTCCGGTTGTGGCGCGTCGACCTGGGCCGCAACATCCGCGCCGGCGCCCACTACACCCAGTTCCAGGTGTACGACTACGACGGCGACGGGCGCGCCGAGGTGGCCATGAAGACCGCCGACGGCACCCGCTCCGGCACCGGCCAGGTGATCGGCTCCGGGTCGGCCGACCACCGCAACTCCAGCGGCTACGTGCTGGCCGGCCCGGAGTACCTGACCATGTTCGACGGACAGACCGGCGCGGTCCTCTCCACCGTCACCTACGACCCGCCGCGCGGCACCGTGTCGTCCTGGGGCGACTCGTACGGCAATCGGGTGGACCGGTTCCTCGCCGGCACCGCCTACCTGGACGGGCAGCGCCCCTCGCTGATCATGGCTCGGGGCTACTACACCCGCGCGGTGATCGCCGCCTGGGACTTCCGCGACGGCACGCTGCGCAGGCGCTGGACGTTCGACTCCAACGCCTCGGGCAACGGCGCCGCCGCCGGTCAGGGCAACCACCAGCTCTCGGTCGCCGACGTCGACGGCGACGGCCGCCAGGAGATCGTCTACGGCGCCGCCACCATCGACGACAACGGTCGCCTGCTCTACTCGACGGGCAACGGCCACGGCGACGCCCTGCACGTCGGCGACCTCGATCCGAGCCGCTCCGGGCTGGAGGTGTTCAAGGTCGACGAGGACGGCAGCAAGCCCAGCTCCTGGTTCGCCGACGCCCGTACCGGCCAGGTCCTCTGGTCCACGCCGGCCTCCGGCGACAACGGCCGGGGCGTCTCCGCGGACATCTGGGCGGGCAGCCCCGGCGCGGAGTCGTGGTCGTCTGCGGTCGCCGGGCTGGCCGACACCAGGGGGCGCAACGTCGGCCGCAAGCCGTCGTCGGCGAACTTCCTCGCCTGGTGGGACGGCGACCCGGTGCGGGAGCTGCTCGACGGGACGAAGATCGACAAGTACGGCACCGGCGGTGACACCCGGCTGCTCACCGGCAGCGGGGTGGCGGCCAACAACGGCACGAAGTCCACACCGGCGCTCTCCGGCGACATCCTCGGCGACTGGCGCGAGGAGGTGATCTGGCGGACCACCGACAGCCGGGCGCTGCGCCTCTACAGCACGCCCACCCCGACCGGCACCCGGATCCACACCCTGATGCACGACCCGCAGTACCGGGTGGCGATCCACCGCCTACAACCAGCCCCCGCACCCGGGGTTCTTCATCGGCGACGGGATGGCGAACCCGCCCACCCCGAACATCTACCTACGCTGACCCCTGACGGCCCCGAGCGGGGTCGCCGGGGCGGCAGGCACCGGGCCGCAGCCGCGGAATCCGCTCAGCTACGGCCCGGTGCGCCACACCGCGGCATTCCCGACCCGTCCCGACCGGGGATGCCGTACCACCACCGGCACCTACGTTAGGCACCGTCCTGGTCGCGCGGGTGACGCCGACGTGAAGATCGTGTTTCACGTCCGGTGCAGGCCGCCCACCACCTGCTCGGCGATCAGCTCGTACGAGCGCACCCGGTCCCGCACGTCGTAGACCAGCGTGGTCAGCATCAGCTCGTCCGCGCCGGTGCGCTCCACCAGCTCGGTCAACTGCCGACGCACCGTCTCCGGCGAACCCATCGCCTGACCGTCGCGGCGCTGCTCCACGAACTCCCGCTCGATCTCGGTGTACGGGTACGCCGCCGCCTCCTCGGGCGTGGAGAGGGGCTCCGGCCGGCCGGAGCGCAGCTTCAGGAACGACAGCCCGCTCGGTCCGGCCAGCCACTCGGCCCGCTCATCGGTCTCCGCGCAGACCGCGTTGACCGCGACCATCGCGTACGGCTTGTCCAGCCACTGCGACGGCCGGAAGTTCTGCCGGTACAGCGCCAGCGCGGGCAGGGTGTTCGCCGAGCTGAAGTGGTGCGCGAAGGAGAACGGCAGACCGAGCAGACCGGCCAGCTGGGCGCTGAAGCCGCTGGAGCCGAGCAGCCACACGGCCGGCTGCTCACCCCGCCCCGGGCTGGCGATGATCTGCCCGGGCCGCTCGCCGCTGAAGTAGTTCATCAGGTCGGCCAGCTCGTTCGGGAAGCCCTCGGCCGAGAGCCCCTCCATCGTGCGGCGCAACGCCAGCGCGGTCATCTGGTCGGTGCCCGGCGCGCGGCCGATGCCCAGGTCGATCCGGCCGGGGTGCAACGCCTCCAGGGTGCCGAACTGCTCAGCCACCACCAGCGGCGCGTGGTTGGGCAGCATCACCCCACCCGACCCGAGCCGGATCGTCGAGGTGTTCGCGGCCAGGTGGGCGAGCAGCACGGCGGGAGCGGAGCTGGCGATCGCCGGCATGTTGTGGTGCTCGGCCACCCAGAAACGGTGATAGCCCAGCTCCTCGGTGCGCCGGGCCAGCTCGGTGGTGGCCCGCAGTGCCGCGCCGGCGGTGGTGCCCTTGGCGACCGGAGCAAGATCAAGAACAGACAACGGTACGGTGATCACACGGTTGGCCAACCCGCTCCCGGACGCTTTTGTTCCGCTTGGCCGGCATTCGATCGGACCGCCCGCCCACCCCGTCGTCGCTCAGCCCATCCCGCGGGCCTGTTCGAAGATCAGGCTGGTCTGGGTGTGCTGCACCACCGGATCGACGGCGAGGTGGTCCAGCACGAAGTCGCGAAGCGCGTCCCCGGACGCCGCCCGTACGTGCAGCACGTAGTCCTCCGCGCCGGCGACGTGGAACACCGACACCACCCCGGGCAGCCGCACCGAGCGGGCCCGGAACGCGTCCACCGCCGCCCGCTCGTGCGCCGTGAGCCGCACCGACACCAACGCCTGCAACGGCAGGCCGAGCGCGGCCGGGTCGACCTCGGCGTGGAACCCGCGGATCGCGCCCCGCTCGCGCAGCGCCCGGGTGCGGGTCAGGCAGGTCGAGGGCGCCACCCCCACCCGCTCGGCGAGCGCGTTGTTCGGTAACCGGCCGTCCGCGGCCAGCTCGGTCAGGATCGCGCGGTCCACCTCGTCCAGGGCCGGGTACGGCCGCACATCGTTCGGCTCAGGGGGCATCCCGCCATCCTCGTCCGAATGCCTCAACGAAGCTAGGTCAAATGACAGAATTATCTTCCAAGGCATTGCCCCGTTGGTGGAGGATGTTCGACGCTACCGCCATGACGATGGTGGACACGACAGCCGTACACGCCGGCCGCGACGACCTGCGGGCGCTCGGCGTCCACGTACCGCCGATCGACCTGTCCACCACCAACCCGCTGCCCTCCGTGGACGGCGGCGGGGACGCCTACGAGCAGCTCGCCACCGGCGGCCTCCTTCCCGCCGACGGCAGCGCCGTCTACCAACGGCTGTGGAACCCGACCGTCGCCCGCTTCGAGACCGCCCTCGCCGAACTGGAAGGCACCGCCCAGGCCGTCGCCTTCGCCAGCGGCATGGCCGCGCTCACCGCCACCCTGCTCGCCGCCACCCGGGACGGCCACCGGCACATCGTCGCCGTCCGTCCGCTCTACGGCGGCACCGACCACGTGCTCGCCACCGGGCTGCTCGGCACCACCGTCAGCTGGGCCCGCCCCGACGAGGTCGCCGCCGCCATCCGCCCGGACACCGCGCTGGTCATCATCGAGACGCCGGCCAACCCCACCCTCGACCTGGTCGACATCGCCGCCCTCGCCACCGCCGCCGGCGACGTCCCACTACTGGTCGACAACACCGTCGCCACCCCCGTGCTGCAACAGCCGGCCCGGCACGGCGCCGCACTCGTCCTGCACAGCGCCACCAAGAGCATCGGCGGGCACGGCGACGTCCTCGCCGGCGTCGTCGCCTGCGACGCCGACTGGGCCGCCCGGTTGCGCCAGGTCCGCGCGGTCACCGGCGCGATCCTGCACCCGCTCGGCGGCTACCTGCTGCACCGTGGCCTGCAGACCCTCCCGCTGCGCGTCCGCGCCCAACAGGCCACCGCCGAGAAGCTCGCCGGCTGGCTCGCCGACCACCCGGCCGTACACCGCGTGCACCACCCGTCGGTGCACGACCCGGCGGCGCTGGTCGGTCGGCAGATGGCCGGGCCCGGCAGCCTGCTGGCCTTCGAGGTACGCGGCGGCGCACCCGCCGCGGCCGCCGTCGCCGGCGCCTGCCAGCTGATCACCCACGCGGTGTCCCTCGGGGGCGTCGACACCCTCATCCAGCACCCCGCCTCGCTCACCCACCGGCCGGTCGAGGGCGACGCGAAGCCCGCCGCCGCGCTGCTGCGCCTCTCGGTCGGGCTGGAGGACCCCGAGGACCTGCGCGTCGACCTCGCCCAGGCGCTCGCCATCCTCGGCTGACCGCCCCGGCCGCCTCAGCTCAGATCGCGGTTCCCCAGCACCCGGCGGGGGGAGCCCTGCCGGGCCACCCGCAGCATCGCCCGGCCCAGCCCGTCGGTGGTGGTGACCTGGTTCGGCAGCAGCCGGCGCAACACCGGAAAGAGTGGGCGGGTGACCGCGTACCCGATCCGGTACGCCCGGGTCTTCGACACCGCCCCGTGAGTCGGCTGGATGAAGCCAGGCCGGGCCGCGTAGCCGTTGGGCAGCAGGTCGAGGACCGCGTTCTCGGTACGACCCTTGACCCGTGCCCACATCACCCGCCCCCGCCCGGTGGAGTCGGTGCCCACGCCGGAGACGTAGATGAACGTCACGCTCGGGTTCACTTCGGCCAGCAGCCGCGCCGCCGCGAGGGGGTAGTCGTAGCTGATCCGGGTGTAGGCAGCCTCGTCGAGGCCCAGCGAGGAGACACCAAGGCAGTAGAAGCAGGCGTCGACGCCGGCCAGCTCGGCGCGCACCTCCTCCAGCTCACCGACATCCCCGACGGTGACCTCGCGCAGCTTCGGATGCCGCTGCCCGGTCGGCCTCCGGCCGACGGTCAACACCTCCCGCACGTCCTCGGCGAGCAGGCACTCGCGCAGCACGCCCTGGCCGACCATGCCGGTCGCGCCGAAAATGACCACCCGCATCAGTTCCCACCCCTGTCGTCGATCCCGTCATCCGGCCGTCCGCTCCGGGCCGCGGCGGGTCAGCCTCGCCACCGTGTCGGTCGCCGTGCGTCGGCGGCTGGTCAGCGCCTCGTGCCCGGAGCGGGTGTCAGCGCGGCCGAATCGGCCGCCAGTAACAGCAGCTCGTCGGCAGGGTAACCGGTCGCTGACCCGGCCGGCGCGCTCAGCGACGGCGATGGTGGGCCACCTTGCCCGGGACGACCGGGCGCCGGCCGTTGCCTGGGCTGAGGGAGGTCAGGACTTCGGGCCGACGTGCCGGTCCAGCGCGGCGACCGCCTCCCGCCGGGCCACCGACAGCGAGTTGCGCCGATTCATCCGCCAGGCGATGCCGAGCAGATCGAGCGCCCACTGGCAGAGGCCGATGATGTCGGTCGACTCGTTGGTGAACATGTACCGCGGGTAGACGTACTCCTTGCCGCGGACGGTGACTCGGTTGGCGAACCGGCAGCCGTCGGAGTGGAACAGACCGCGCACGAAGTCGCCGGGATGGCGTTCAATGATTGCCCGCTGCCAGTCGGCGAGGACGATCGGGCGTTCGTGTTTCTTGCCGGGACCGTGCTGGGGCAGCAAGCACGGCCAGTGGCTGCCATAACTCTGTACGCCGACGCAGCCCTGCTTCTGCACCAGTTGCACCGAACTGGCAAGCACGTCGCGCATCGCCTGGTCGCACAGCTTGATGAGATTCGGCCAGGCGTTTGAGCAGTAGATCCGGAGCACCGGCACCCGAGCCGACGTCACCAGATGGCCGTCGCCCAGGTAGAGGCCGAGAAGGTAGGCGTAGGCCCCGGGGTCCGTCGGACTGTCGACACCCTCGCGGCAACGAAAACACCGCAGTTGCGTGCCCTGCTGCTTCGCCTCGGGGCGGTCGTTGCACCAGTGCCAGACAGTCCGATAGGGCAGGCCCATTTCGCGAGCGGTGTCTGCAACGGTGCTGCCGGCAAGGAAGAGCCGGCGTGCACGGGAGCGGATCTGAGGTGGATGCACGAAAACAGCTTCGAACATCCGTACGACGATTTTGGTGCCCTCGGTGGGATTCGAACCCACACTGTATGCAGTTTGAGTGCATTGCCTACTGCCAGTTGGGCTACGAGGGCGCTTCCCTGATTCGGCCCTGACAGGATACCCACTACGCTGAGGGCGGTGACACCCGGCTGGGCGGGTGTCGGGTTCTGACTGGTGGGGGTAGGGCTGGTGGCCGAGACGCCGACGGATGCCGAGCGCAGGCGGGTGCTGATCGCCGAGGACGAGGCGCTGATCCGGCTGGACCTGGCCGAGATGCTGGTCGAAGAGGGCTACGAGGTGGTGGGGGAGGCCGGTGACGGCGAGACCGCCGTCCGCCTCGCCGAGGAGTTGAAGCCTGACCTGGTCATCCTCGACATCAAGATGCCGATCATGGATGGGTTGGCCGCCGCCGAGCGCATCGCCGGCGCCCGGATCGCCCCGGTGATCATCCTGACCGCGTTCAGCCAGCGTGACCTGGTGGAACGGGCCCGGGCGGCCGGCGCCATGGCGTACCTGGTGAAGCCCTTCCAGAAGAGCGACCTGGTCCCGGCGGTGGAGATCGCGCTGTCGCGCTACTCCGAGGTCGCCGCGCTGGAGGCGGAGGTCGCCGGCCTGACCGACCGCCTGGAGATCCGTAAGACGGTGGAGCGCGCCAAGGGCGCGCTGATGACCACGTACGGGATGACCGAGCCGCAGGCGTTCAAGTGGATACAGCGCACGGCGATGGACCACCGGATGACCATGAAGGAGGTCGCCGAGCGGATCCTCGCCGAGACCGCCGGCGGCGAAGTGGCGCAGCCAACCGTCTGATCGCCGCCTGCCTCCTGGTCGCGGCGGACGCCTCGGTGTCCGCGATCGGGGACCACCGCGCGGGGCCGGCAGGGCATAGCATCGACCCGTGACCGTCCGACGGGTGATCGCGGTGCTCGGCCTCTTCGCGCTGCTGGTCTCCGGCTGCGACGGTCCGGTCGAGCCGTCCGGCGGCGCCTCGACCGGCACTGGGCCGACGACCGCCGCCGCGCCGGCGCTCCGGCCGGGGTGGCAGCCGCTGACGTTGCCGGCGCCGCCCGGTGGTGCGGGCCGTCTGTTGCTCCGCGACGCGGCGGCCTGCGCGGGTCGCTGGTTCGTGGTCGGTGGTGTCGCCGACGCCGGTGGCGGCACCCGTCCGGCGGCCTGGACCAGCGTGGACGGTACGGCCTGGACGGTCGTGTCGGTGCGTGCGGATTCCTTCTACGGCAGGCAGAACGTGCTCTCGTCGGTGGCCTGCCGCGACGGGAAGGCGGCGGTGATCGGCGCCAAGACCGGTGGGGCGCACGGCTATCCGCGGATCAGCACCTGGCGGCAGCTGCCGGACGGCGCGCTGGGCGAGGTGCAGGCGTCGTTCGAGACGTACGGCGGGCCGACGGCGGTGAACGTGTCCCGGTTGGCGGCCGACGCGTCGGGCTGGCTGATCGTCGGCAACCGCTCGGCGGGCGCGGCCTCCTGGGTGTCGTCGCCGGCGGCGGCGGAGTTCGAGCTGGTGGAGGGCGCGCCGGAGCTGGCCAGCGATGCGGTCGGGGTGACCTGGGCGTTCGATGCGGTGGCGGCGCCGCCGGGCTGGCTGGCGGTGGGTGGCCTGCTGCCGGCCGGCCGGATCGACCGGGACCCGGCGGTGTGGTCGTCGCCGGACGGGCGGTCGTGGCGGCGCACCGTGCTGCCGGGCGGCCCGGAGTACGAGGAGTTGCAGCGCGTGGCAATCGTCGGTGGGGTGCCGGTGGCGGTCGGGTTGCGCGGGTCGACGTTCGGCGCGTGGCGGCAGGAGGGGACGGGCTGGGTGGCCGCCGGGGCGTTCGGTCGGCGGGCCGGGGCCGGGGTGCCGGCGGTGGCTTCGCTGGTCGTCGCCGGGGACCGGCTGGTCGCCGCGGTCGCCGACGGTGAGCGGTACTCGGTGTGGGCCTCGGCGGATCGGGGTGGGTCGTGGCGGGAGGTCGCGATGCCGCTCGATGTGCCCGCGGGGGTCGACCGGGACGTGGCACTTGTGGCGGTGGGTGACCGGTGGTGGTTGGCGGCGGACGACGGTTCGCGGTCCGCGCTGTGGTGGGCGGGCGGCCTGGGTGCCTGAGTGCCGGGGGTTGCGCAGCGCCTCGGCCTCGGGTTGCGGCGTGCCGAGCTGTTTTCGCAGGTCAAGGGGCCTTTCGTCCAGGTGCGGATGGTCCGGGTCGATGCGGGTGAGCTCCGACCGGCCGCGCGGTTAAGGACCGACCGACGGATTCACCTGTTACGGACATCGACAGGATTGCCCACGTCTTCGTAACGGTTTCGCAGACCCCCCGTTCAGGCCTTCCGGGAGGGTGTGCGGTGTCGGTACGCTCCGCCATCACGAGCCGTAACGCAGGGGGAGTCCCTGCGGGGTGGGTGGAATTGCGGGTTTGCTGCTGTCGCCGTCGCTTCGGGTCAGCCGCGTCCGCATCTGGAGGAGGTCAGGAAGCCGTGAGGCGAAGCTATGTACGGGCGCTGGGCACCGTTGCGCTCGCCGCGACCCTGGTGGTCGCGGCTGGTTGCCAGGATTCCGGTGGCGGCGATGGTGGGACCGCGTCCGGTGACTGCGGTGGCAAGATTGCGATCTTCGGCGCGTTCACGGGTGACAACGCGGGTCTGGTGATCCCGTCGCTGAACGGCGCGAAGCTCGCGGTGAAGCAGTTCAACGCGGCGAACCCGGACTGCAAGGTCACCATGCAGGAGTTCGACACCCAGGGTGACCCCGCGGTGGCGACCCCGTTCGCGAACCAGATCGCCGGGGACAACTCGTTCCTCGGTGTCATCGGTGGTCACTTCTCTGGTGAGTCGGACGCCACGATGCCGATCTACCAGGCCGCGGGCCTGGCGATGGTCAGCCCGTCGGCGACCCGGACGGACCTGACCCAGAAGGGCAACACGTCCTTCTAC
This sequence comes from Micromonospora sp. NPDC005163, assembly GCF_053599835.1. Taxonomy (NCBI): domain Bacteria; kingdom Bacillati; phylum Actinomycetota; class Actinomycetes; order Micromonosporales; family Micromonosporaceae; genus Micromonospora; species Micromonospora sp. NPDC005163. The sequence goes on along the minus strand of NZ_JBSFYP010000022.1, from coordinate 11,484 downwards.
CGGGTGGTCGGCAACGACGGCACGCAGGCCGGCGCGGTGGCGAGCTACCTGAAGACCCAGAACGCGAAGAAGGTCTTCCTGGTCGATGACGCCAGCGCGTACGGCGCGGGCATCACCGAGGAGCTGGGCAAGCAGCTCGGCCCGCTGATCGTGAACAAGGACAAGATCCAGGAGCGGCAGGCGCAGTTCGACGCCACCATCTCCAAGATCAAGTCCGCGCAGGCGGACTTCGTCTTCTACGGCGGTTACACCCGTGAGGCCGCTCCGCTGGTGAAGCAGATGCGTGCCGCCGGTGTCCAGGCCAAGTTCGTCGGCCCGGACGGTCTCTACGACCCGGCGTTCCCGGCGGGTGCCTCCGGCGGTGCCGAGGGCGCGATCATCACCTGCCCCTGCCTCCCGGCTGACAAGGCCGGCGGCACCTTCTCCGCCGACTACCAGAAGGAGTACGGCATCCCGCCGGGCTCCTACGGTGCTGAGGGCTTCGACGGCGCCAAGATCTACCTGGACGCCTTCAAGGACGGCAAGAAGAGCCGGGCGGACATCCTGGCGTACGTGAAGGCGTACGACAAGCAGGGCGTGTCGAAGTACATCAAGTTCGATGCCAAGGGTGACGTCGACCCGTCGAAGGTCGTCATCTGGGCCTACCAGATCAAGGGCACGGCTATCGAGGCGCTGCAGGAGCTCAAGCTCAGCTGACGCCGCAGGCATTGGAGTGCGGCCGGGGTGTTTCACCCCGGCCGCACTCGATTCAAGGAGACCCCCGGTGCATTTCGATGAACTGATCGGCCATCTCGGCCAGCACACGGTCGACGGCCTGTCCAAGGGCGCCATCTACGCCCTGATCGCCCTCGGCTACACCCTCGTCTACGGCGTCCTTCGCCTGATCAACTTTGCGCACTCCGAGGTGTTCATGGTCGGTACCTTCGCGGTGCTGATCCTCTGGAACCAGCTCGGGGTGGAAAATAACCCGCCGGTCGGCCAGGCGATCCTGTTCCTGGTGCTCGGTCTGCTCGTCGCGGCGGCCGCCTCGGGCGGTACGGCTCTGGCTCTTGAGCGGATCGCGTACCGGCCGTTGCGGCGTAAGAACGCGCCGCCGCTGATCTTCCTGATCACCGCGATCGGTCTGTCGCTGGTCTTCGTGGAGCTCTTCGGGCAGGTGCTGCCCAAGCTGCTCGGTGGCGTGCTGCCGGCGGCGTTCGGCCGGCCCCGGCAGATCGTCGGTATGCCGACGATCATCCAGCAGGAGACCCTGTTCACCATCGGCAACACCGCGATCACGAACATCCAGCTGATCGTCTTCGTCGCGGCCGTGGTGATGATGGCGATGCTGGACTGGTTCATCAACCGCACCCGGTACGGCCGGGGTGTGCGGGCGGTGGCCCAGAACCCGGAGACCGCCGCGCTGATGGGCGTCAACCAGGAGCGCGTGATCATGCTGATCTTCGTGCTCGGTGGGATCATGGCCGGCGCCGCCGCTCTGTTGTGGAGCATGCGGTTCGGCTTCACCCAGAACAGCATCGGCTTCGTGCTCGGCCTCAAGGCGTTCACCGCCGCGGTCCTGGGCGGCATCGGTAACCTGCGCGGCGCGCTGCTGGGTGGCCTCTTCCTCGGCATCGTCGAGGTCTACGGCGCCACGCTCTTCGCGTCCAACTGGGAGGACGTCATCGCCTTCGTGGTGCTGATCGTGGTGCTGATGTTCCGGCCTACCGGTCTGTTGGGCGAGTCGCTCGGGAGGGCCCGCGCATGATCGACAAAATCCGCTCCGCTGACCGCCGCCGGGTGAACATGCTGACCACGGTCGGCGACCGCTGGCGGGCGCTGACGAAGTGGCAGCAGGCCCTCGGGCTGGCCGCCTTCGTGGCGATCCTCTACTACCTGCCGTTGCTCGGCATTCCGGGCCTGACCTGGTTGCGTACCGACTCGATCGAGGGCGGCAACAACTGGGCGGGTGTGCTCTTCATCTGCGCCATCTACGTGCTGGTCGCGATCGGCCTGAACGTGGTGGTCGGTCTCGCCGGCCTGCTCGACCTGGGCTACATCGGCTTCTTCGCCATCGGGGCGTACAGCGTGGCGCTGTTCGGTTCGGTGAACTCGCCGGTGGTGAAGTGGATCCAGCAGGAGTTCAACCTGCCGGCGACCTGGGCGGTGACCTGGGCGATCTGCCTGTTCATCGCGATCGTGCTGACGATGATCTCCGGGGTTTTGCTGGGCTGGCCGACGCTGCGGCTGCGCGGTGACTACCTGGCCATCGTGACGCTGGGCTTCGGCGAGATCATCCGGATCGTGGCCCGCAACGCCACCGGGCTGACCAACGGCCCGGTGGGCATCTCGGCCATCCCCGGTCCGGAGGGTGCGCCGTCGGCGGACAACAAGTACTTCGGTCTGATCGACGCGAAGCCCTGGTACTGGCTGGCGATCACCTTCGTGCTGGTCATGGTGTTCCTGGTCCGCCGGTTGGAGCGCAGCCGGGTCGGCCGGGCGTGGCTCGCCGTTCGGGAGGACGAGGACGCCGCCGCGGTGATGGGCGTGTACCCGTTCAAGTTCAAGCTCTGGGCGTTCGCCATCGGTGCGGCGCTCGGCGGCCTGTCGGGCTTCCTCTTCGGCAGCCGGAACGCGTTCATCGACCCGACCCAGTTCAACGCGAACCTGTCCATCCTCTTCGTGGCGATGGTCGTGGTCGGCGGTTCCGGCAACATGATCGGCGTCTCGCTCGGCGCGGTGCTGCTCGCGTATCTGCCGGAGCGGTTCCGCGACTTCGCCGACTACCGGTGGCTGGTGTTCGGTCTGGCCATGGTGCTGGTGATGATCCTGCGTCCGCAGGGCCTGATCCCCAGCCGGCGACGGGCCCGCGAGTTGAAGGACCGCGCGGCGGAGGCAGAGGAGGTGCCCGCTCATGTCTGACCAGACCACCAGCACGGCGACGCCGAAGATCCCGACCCAGCCGGGCCCGCGCTCGGTGCTGCTCGAGGTCGACGACGTCACGCTCCGCTTCGGCGGCGTGGTCGCCCTCGACAAGATCAATTTCCAGATCTACGAGGGCGAGATCCTCGGTCTGATCGGCCCGAACGGTGCCGGCAAGACCACCAGCTTCAACGTGATGACCGGCGTCTACAAGCCGACCTCCGGGGCGGTCCGGTTCCGCGGCCAGAAGGTGACCGGCCGCAAGCCGCACCAGATCAGCCAGCTCGGCATCTCGCGGACGTTCCAGAACATCCGTCTCTTCCCGGAGATGACGGCGATGGAGAACGTCATGGTCGGTACGGACTCCCGGCACAAGACGAGCGTGCCGGGTGCGCTGTTCCGAGTGCCCCGGTTGAAGGCCAAGCCGCACGAGTTGCCGCAGGTCACGGCCACGTCCGGGTTCGCCCGGACGTGGCAGGAGATCCGCCGGACCTGTGCCCGGACGTTCGGGCTGTCCCGGTACGTCCTGGAGGAGCGGGCCGCCGAGGCCAAGGCACTCGAGCTGCTGCGGTTCGTCGGGATCGCCGACCGGGCCAACGACGAGGCGCGCAACCTGCCGTACGGCTACCAGCGCCGATTGGAGATCGCCCGGGCGCTGGCCACCGAGCCGAAGCTGATCTGCCTGGACGAGCCGGCCGCCGGCTTCAACCCGGCGGAGAAGGAGGAACTCCTCACCCTGATTCGCAAGATCCGTGACATGGGCCTGACCGTCCTGCTCATCGAGCACGACATGCGGCTGGTCATGGGGGTCACCGACCGGATCGTGGTGCTGGAGTTCGGCCGCAAGATCGCCGAGGGTGCGCCCGCGGAGGTCAGCCGCGATCCGAAGGTGATCGCCGCGTACCTGGGGGAGCCCGCCGATGACGCTGCTTGAGCTCGAGAACGTCGCCGTCGCCTACGGCCGGATCGAGGCGCTGCACGGCATCAGCCTCACCGTGAACGAGGGTGAGGTGGTGGCCCTGATCGGCGCGAACGGCGCCGGTAAGACCACCACCATGCGGGCCATCTCCGGGACCCGGTCGCTCGCCAGCGGAAAGATCACGTTCAACGGCGAGGACATCAGCAAGCTCCGGGCCGACCTGCGGGTGGTCCGGGGGCTGTGTCAGTCGCCGGAGGGGCGGCAGATCTTCCCGGGTATGACGGTCATGGAGAACCTGGACATGGGGGCGTACACCCGGCGGGACTCCGCCGGCATCGCCTCCGACCTGGACCGGGTGCTGACCCTGTTCCCGCGGCTGGCCGAGCGGCGCAAGCAGGCCGGTGGCACGCTCTCCGGCGGCGAGCAGCAGATGCTCGCGGTCGGCCGGGCGCTGATGAGCCGGCCGAAGCTGCTGCTGCTCGACGAGCCGTCGATGGGTCTTGCCCCGTTGGTGATCCGGCAGATCTTCAACATCATCACGGAGATCAACCAGCAGGGCACCACGATCCTGCTGGTGGAGCAGAACGCCCAGCAGGCGCTGTCGCGGGCGCACCGCGGCTACGTGCTGGAGACCGGTCAGATCGTGAAGGAGGGGTCCGGTCAGGACCTGCTGCACGATCCGTCGGTCAAGGAGGCGTACCTCGGCGTTGCCTGAGCCATCCGACTGGCGGCCGGCCATCCCTCGCGGGGTGGTCGGCCGTCGGCTTTCGGGCCGGCGGTCGGTCCCGCCGTCGGACGCGCGGTGCCGCCACCCGGCGATGTCGGTGCGACGGGCTAGAGTCGCTGCCGTGACAGCTACGACGCCGCGCCTGCTTCTCGTCGACGGACACTCCCTGGCATACCGGGCCTTCTTCGCCCTGCCGGTGGAAAACTTCTCCACCACGACGGGTCAGCCGACCAACGCGGTCTACGGCTTCACCTCGATGCTGATCAACGTGCTGCGTGACGAGCAGCCGACGCACATCGTCGTCGCCTTCGACGTCTCCCGCCGCTCCTTCCGCACCGACAAGTACGCGGAGTACAAGGCCGGCCGCAGCGAGACCCCGACTGACTTTAAGGGCCAGGTCAGCCTGGTCAAGGAGGTCCTGGCCGCGCTGCAGATCCCGGTGGTCGAGATGGAGGGCTTCGAGGCCGACGACGTCATCGCCACGCTCGCCTGCCAGGCCCGCGACCAGGGCATGACGGTGCTGATCAGCAGCGGTGACCGGGACGCGTTCCAGCTGGTCGACGACCAGGTCACCGTGCTCTACCCGCGCAAGGGCGTCTCCGACCTGGCCCGGATGGACCCGGCGGCGATCGAGGCGAAGTACGGCGTCGGGCCGCAGCAGTACCGGGACCTGGCCGCGCTGGTCGGCGAGACCAGTGACAACCTGCCCGGCGTCCCGGGCGTCGGCCCGAAGACCGCCGCCAAGTGGATCACCACGTATGGCGGGGTGGAGGGCGTGGTCGCCCGCGCCGACGAGATCAAGGGCAAGGCCGGCGACAGCCTGCGGGAGCGGCTCGCCGACGTGATCCGCAACTACGAGATCAACCGCCTCGTCTCCGATCTGGAGCTGCCGCTGCGCCCGGAGGACACCCGCTGGGCCGGCTGGGACCGGGAGGCGGTGCACCAGGTCTTCGACACCCTGGAGTTCCGCATCCTGCGTGACCGGCTCTACCAGTACCTGGAGGCCGTCGAGCCGGAGGCTGAGTCCGGCTTCGACCTGACCGGCGAGGTGCTCACCGCGCCCGGCGCGCTGTCCGGCTGGCTGGCCGCGCACGTCCCGACCGGCACTCCGGTCGGGATGGCGGTCAAGCTTGACACCGGCCCCAACCGCCGGCACACCGCCTCCATCGTCGGTTTGGCGCTGGCCACCGCCGGCGGCGCGGCGGCCTGGGTCGACCCGGCGGGCCTCGACCCGGCCGACGAGGGCGCCGTGGCCGGCTGGCTGGCCGACGCGCAGCGGCCCAAGGTGCTGCACGACAGCAAGCCGGCCGTGCTGGCCTGCGCCGCGCACGGCTGGGAGCTGGCCGGCGTCGTCCGGGACACCCAGATCGCCGCATACCTGGCCCGCCCTGACCAGCGGTCGTACGACCTGAGCGACCTGGCGCTGCGTTACCTGCACCGCGAGCTGCGGGTGGACGCGCCGGAGACCGGCCAGCTCACCCTCGACGGGCTGGGCGACGAGGGCGTGGCCGAGCAGAACCTCATGCTCCAGGCCCGGGCCACCCTCGACCTGGCCGACGCGATCGACGCCGAGCTGTCCCGCGACGGTGAGCAGTCCGCCCGGCTGATGGCCGGGGTGGAGCTGCCGCTGATGCGGGTGCTGGCCGACATGGAGAGCACCGGCATCGCCGCCGACACGCACTACCTGTCCGAGCTGGAGGCGCATTTCGCCGCCGAGGTGAAGGCCGCCGCGCAGGGCGCGTACGAGGCGGTGGGCCGGGAGTTCAACCTCGGCTCGCCCAAGCAGTTGCAGGAGATCCTCTTCACCGAGCTGGGCCTGCCCAAGACCAAGAAGATCAAGACCGGATACACCACCGACGCGGACGCCCTGCAGTGGCTCTACGCGCAGAATCCGCACCCGGTGCTGGCCCACCTGCTGCGCCACCGGGACGTGGCCAAGCTCAAGTCCACCGTCGACGGTCTGCTCAAGTCGGTCTCCGACGACGGCCGGATCCACACCACCTTCAACCAGACGGTGGCGGCCACCGGTCGGCTCTCCTCCACCGAGCCCAACCTGCAGAACATCCCGATCCGCACCGAGGAGGGCCGGCGGATCCGCCGGGCGTTCGTGGTGGGCGAGGGCTACGACTGCCTGCTGACCGCCGACTACAGCCAGATCGAGATGCGCATCATGGCGCACCTGTCGTCGGACGACGCGCTGATCGAGGCGTTCAACTCCGGCGCCGACTTCCACGCGGCCACCGCTTCGTCTGTCTTCGGAACGCCCGTTGACGAGGTCACCCCGGACCAGCGCCGCAAGATCAAGGCGATGAACTACGGCCTGGCGTACGGGCTGAGCGCGTTCGGGCTGTCCCAGCAGCTCAACATCGGCACCGAAGAGGCGCGCGGGCTGATGGAGAACTACTTCGCCGGTTTCGGCGGGGTGCGTGACTACCTGTACCAGGTGGTCGCCCGGGCCCGGCAGGACGGCTACACCTCGACCATTCTGGGTCGCCGCCGCTACCTGCCGGACCTGGGCAGTGACAACCGGCAGCGCCGCGACATCGCCGAGCGGATGGCGCTCAACGCCCCGATCCAGGGCTCGGCGGCCGACATCATCAAGCTGGCGATGTTGCACGTCGACACCGCGCTGAGCGAGGCCGGGCTGCGCTCCCGGATGCTGTTGCAGGTGCACGACGAGTTGGTTTTCGAGGTCGCGCCGGGTGAGCGCGAGGTGTTGGAGGCGCTGGTCCGGCGGGAGATGGGCGAGGCGTACCCGCTGTCGGTGCCGCTGGAGGTGTCGGTCGGCGAAGGCCGGGACTGGAACAGCGCTGACCACTGATCTCTGTCGTTGCGGTGGTGGGGGTTCCGGTGGTCGGTGCTGTTCTGCGTTGTGAATCAAAGTGGTGCGTCGGAGTGGTGGCGTCGGAGTGGTGGGTCAGCGGCCGGGGCCTCGGCGCTCCTTCGGGGGTGTGCCGTGCCGATCGAGGGCCCGCCGGGACGGGCCGCCCGGGGGAGGAAGAGGACCCTTGAGGGGGTCGTGACCCCAGTTCATGAGCGACCAACGCCACTTGGTGTCGCGGACATTGCCGGAGGGGCGCTGGGCCATGTGCCGGCGGACGTAGCCGACCACCTTGCGCATGTGCTTGTAGTCGCCCTCCGACAGGTCGCCGCGCTTGCGCCGCAACAGGTCGATGATCTTCCGACCGGACTCGTGCCCCACCGACTCACCGCCGCCGGAGCGGCCGCCCTTGTGCCAGCCGACCTGCTTCGACTCGTCGCTGTCCAGCCACTTCGACAGCTCGCCCGGCTTCATGTTCACCGCGTCGGTGAACTCGCGGTAGGTGTCCCCGGCGTCGTCACTCCCGCTCACGGCGCAGCACCTCCGGTCGGTGGGCGACGTCGCGGCCCGAGTCGTCGTTGCGGATCCGGTACTGCGGCTCGTCCTCGGTCGCGTTCACGGCGTGGCCGCGTACGTGCGTCCGGTCGGTCAGCTTCTCCTTGACCACGCCGTGCGCCCGGCCGCTGTGACTGGCCCAGGAGACGTGGTCGCCCTCGCGGAATTCGCTCTGCTCGGCCATACGCTCCGGCTACCCGGCACCGACGGGGCGAAACGGCCAGCCGAAGCGGCGGACTACGGCGTGATCTCGGCGATCGGCAGCTTGATGTCGAACGGCTCGGTCAGCTCGATCACGTCGGCGCCGTCGGCGACCAGCTCGTACTGCCGCTCACCGCCGGGCCCCACCCGGTCGCCGATCCGGTACGCGTAGACGTGCACCGGGTTCTGCTCGATCCGCCAGTAGAAGGGGATGCCGGCGGCGGCGTACTCACCCGGCTTGGCGAACAGGTCGATCCGCCGGGTGCCCGGCGAGACGATCTCCACGGGGTGGGGGTCGCACCGCGCGTGCGACGCGGTCATGCGGTGGGCTTCTCGGTGACGAAGATGGCGGTGCCGGGGAAGAGCCGCCCGCGCAGCGGGCTCCACTGCCCCCAGATCCCCTCGTGCCCCGCCGGCCACTCCGGCTCCACCAGGTCCAGCAGCCGGAACCCGGCCCCGACCAGCTCCCGGATCCGGTCGCCGAGGGTCCGGTGCTGCTCGACGTAGGTGGCCACACCGGATTCGTCCTGCTCCACATAGGGGGAGCGGTCGAAGTACGAGTGCACGGCGGTCAGCCCACCCTCACCCGGGTCGTCGAGGAAGATCCAGCGCATCGGGTGGGTGACCGAGAAGACCCACCGGCCGCCGGGGCGCAGCACCCGGTGCACCTCGGCGAGCAGGGTCGCCGAGTCGTCCACGAACGGGATCGCGCCGAACGCGGTGCAGGCGACGTCGAACGACCGGTCGGCGAACGGCAGGGCGAGCGCGTCGGCCTGCACCAGCGGTACGCGTACCCCGGTGCGGTCGGCGGCTTCCGCGGCGTGCCGCAACATGCCGGCGGACAGGTCGAAGGCGACCGGCCGGGCGCCCTGGGTGGCCAGCCAGCGGGCGGCGGCCGCGGCGCCGCAGCCCACCTCCAGCACCCGGCGCCCGGGCAGGTCACCGAGCAGCCGGGCGTCGGCCTCGCGCAGCCCCTCGGGGCACCAGACGAAGTCCACGTCGCCGAGGAACGCGCCGTGCTCGGCCTGGTAGTCGTCGGCGTCGGTGTCCCACCAGCCGCGGTTGGCCCGCCGGGCCTCGGCGTCACCCACCCGGCGCCGGGTCACCCGGCTGTCGTCATCCACCCGCTCACGCTAGGCCCCGTCGCGGCTGTGGAGGGCGATGGGCCGGCCGACCCGCCGACGCGGCGGCGTCGCCGGCCGGACGCCCGTTCGGTGGTGCTGTCGGGTCAAGTGTGACGGACGAGACAGCAGGGGCGGTTTCCGGGCGATTGTTCGGCTTTCGCAGGTCATCGCAGGGCGAGAAGCCGGGAGGGCTTGCACGCTGTGGTAATGCGCACGGTAGGCTAGACGATGCGCTCGCGGATCGCGTTGCCTCGGCAGGGAGCAGGTGCGCGGTCGACGGAGCCACATCATGATCTCACTAGGCGATCGTTCGGTGTGCCCGGCGACGGATCCGCTGGCGCGAACAGGTCACCGCGACACCAGCCTGCTGTGACAACCCATCCGACCGGAGCAACCGCCCACATGACGAGCAGCATCGAGGCCCCCTCGAGCGCCACCCGGGTCACCCACGACGATCTCGGTTCCGAGGAGGCTTTCCTCGCCGCGATCGACGAGACCATCAAGTACTTCAACGACGGCGACATTGTCGAAGGCACCGTCGTCAAGGTCGATCGGGACGAGGTCCTGCTCGACATCGGCTACAAGACCGAGGGTGTCATCCCCTCTCGGGAGTTGTCGATCAAGCACGACGTGGACCCCGCCGAGGTTGTGACGGTTGGTGACCACATCGAGGCCCTGGTCCTCCAGAAGGAGGACAAGGAGGGTCGTCTGATCCTCTCCAAGAAGCGGGCGCAGTACGAGCGGGCCTGGGGCACGATCGAGAAGATCAAGGACGAGGACGGCGTCGTCCGCGGTTCGGTCATCGAGGTGGTCAAGGGTGGCCTCATCCTCGACATCGGGCTGCGCGGCTTCCTGCCCGCGTCCCTGGTCGAGATGCGGCGCGTGCGCGACCTGCAGCCGTACGTCGGGCGGGAGCTCGAGGCCAAGATCATCGAGCTGGACAAGAACCGCAACAACGTGGTTCTGTCCCGCCGGGCCTGGCTGGAGCAGACGCAGTCCGAGGTGCGCACCGAGTTCCTCAACAAGCTGCAGAAGGGCCAGGTCCGCAAGGGCGTCGTGTCCTCGATCGTCAACTTCGGCGCGTTCGTGGACCTTGGCGGCGTCGACGGTCTGGTGCACGTCTCCGAGCTGTCCTGGAAGCACATCGACCACCCGTCCGAGGTCGTCGAGGTGGGCCAGGAGGTCGAGGTCGAGGTCCTGGACGTCGACCTGGACCGCGAGCGGGTCTCGCTGTCGCTGAAGGCGACGCAGGAGGACCCGTGGCGGCAGTTCGCCCGCACCCACGCGATCCAGCAGATCGTGCCGGGTAAGGTCACCAAGCTGGTGCCGTTCGGTGCGTTCGTCCGGGTGGACGACGGCATCGAGGGCCTGGTCCACATCTCCGAGCTGGCCGAGCGCCACGTGGAGATCCCGGAGCAGGTCGTCCAGGTCGGCTCCGAGGTCATGGTCAAGGTCATCGACATCGACCTGGAGCGCCGCCGGATCTCGCTGTCGCTCAAGCAGGCCAACGAGGGCTTCGTCGAGGGCGAGGAGCACTTCGACCCGACCCTCTACGGCATGGCCGCGACGTACGACGCCGAGGGCAACTACATCTACCCGGAGGGCTTCGACCCGGAGACGGGCGAGTGGCTCGAGGGGTACGACAAGCAGCGCGAGACCTGGGAGAGCCAGTACGCCGAGGCCCGTCTGCGCTGGGAGGCCCACACCAAGCAGGTGCAGACCTCCCGGGCCGCCGACGCCGAGGCCGCTGCCAACCCGACTCCGGCCGTCCCGGCCGCTGGCGGCACCACCTCCTCGTCCAGCCCGGCTCCGAGCCGGCAGGCCGAGGAGCCGGCCGGCACGCTGGCCACCGACGAGGCGCTCGCCGCTCTGCGGGAGAAGCTCGCCGGCGGTAAGTGACCCGCTGAACGACGACGGGCCCCGTCCCCGCGATCTTCGGATCGTCGGGGGCGGGGCCTTCGCCGTATCCCGCCCGCCGGTCCGGTACACGATCGGGTCGCGCTGAGCGAAGGGCACCCCGGCCGGGCCACCGTGCCGCTGGTCCCGCGCCCGGGCCGCAAGATCGTGCTCGATCCTGGAAAGAGGGGCCTCCCGGTGGCCAGGTGACCACTACATCCAGGATCGAGCACGATCTCGCCGCCGCCCGCCGCCCGCCGCCCGCCGCCCGCCGCCCCATCGTGAGATCACAACACTCAACAACCTACACACAATAAACTATAGCGTATTGCGGATTTTG
>NZ_JBSFYP010000021.1:0-117933 GCF_053599835.1 Micromonospora sp. NPDC005163 | reverse complement strand
CGGCGCCGGGAGCACCCGCCCACCCCCCCCCCGCCCCCGCCGGGGGGGGGGGGGGGGGGGGGTCACCCCCCCGGGGGGGGGGGGGCCCCCCCCCCCCCCCCCCCCCGCCACAGGTGCGGTTGTCCGGAGCTGGTCGGGGTCAGCCGGTTCGGCAGGTGACCGTCGGCCAGGTCCAGTTGCCGTTGGCCATGATCGTCACGCCGAAGTTGTTGCCGTTGCCGTTCGGTCTGGCGGTGATGGTTCCGCTCGTGCCGCTGACGGAGGCGTTCCAACTGTTCTGCAGGCTCTGGCCGCCACCAAGGCCGAGGCTGACGACCCAGTTGCTGGTGCCGCTGACCGCGACGTTGAGGTTGAACCGGTCGCCCCACTGCTGGCCGGCGGAGAGCGTCGCGGTGCAGTTGCCGCCTCCCGGGTTGCCGGTGGTGGGCCCGGGGCCGGGGTTGCCGCCACCGCCTTCCCGGACGGTGATGTCGGAGCTGCCGCTGCTCTGGTAGCCCTCGGTGGCCATGATCTGGTAGCTGTGGTTGGTGCCGAGGTTCAAGCCGGCGCGGGCCCAGGCGTCGAAGTGGTTGGCGGTGGTGATGGTGCCACCGGTGCGCTTCTGCTGACGGACGCTCCAGTACTGGTAGAACGTGGCGATGCCGTCGATGGACGGCTGGTTGACCCGCTGGGTGCGGTACAGGTCGTAGGTGCCGCCGTCGGTGGTGACGGAGCCGACCCGGGTGGCGCCGGTGCTCGGGTTGTAGGTGCCGAAGTTCTCCACGACGTAGTACTCGATCAGCGGGTTCCGCGTCCATCCGTACAGGGCGAGGTAGCTGTTGCCGTTCGGGCTGTAGGTGCCCGAATAGCTGATCGTCCTGCGGCTGCCGGTGGCCCAACCCTTGCCACCGACCCAGTTGTTGGTGCCGCTGCCCCACTGGCTGGAGTATCGGCCATCGGCGCGCAGCGTCATGCTGGCGTTGCCACTGTCCTTCCAGAACGAGTAGAAGAACCCGTTGTGCGTGCCGGTGGCGTTCGAGCTGACGGTCCGATCGGCCTCGGCGTACGCGTTGGTGGCCAGCACCGTGCTGCTGACGGCCACCACCGCGGCGCACGCGGCGCCGAGGAGCAACCGCATGCGGCCGCGCCCTCTCGGTCTGGTGGGTGTGTGGTTCATGTCGTCCATGGACGTGCGTCCTCCTCGTGACGGCTGGCGGGAGGCCAGCGGTGCGGCACGAACCGGCGGCCAGGCGATGGCCGGGCGGGCATCGGCGCGTACCACGTGGTGGTGGTTGGTCGTCCTGCGCGACGACCGGGGGAGTGGGTCGCGGTGGGTGCCATCGACGGTGATCGAGCACCGTCGATGGCGACCGTATTGACCCTCCGGTCGGCTTGTCAACAATTTTCGGAAACAGCGTTGGAAGCTTGGCCTGGGCGATCGGCATTCCTCGGGAGGGCATTCATCCTGCCCAACAGCCCTATCAGATCGACTTCGGCTTGAGCTGACCACCTCGATGTCCCGGCCCAGAAGCCGAAATCGGGGTTGTCACCGTCGGAATTTCCGGAGACTTTCCGGACCGCAGCCGGGCTGACCAGGGGTAGGTGCAGACACCGTCGGCCCGTGGCTTACGGGATCACGACAGGTGGGCCGCCGGGTTGGGTGCCGGCCGCTGCCGTAGCCATGGCGGTCGGGCCTGCCCCGGGCTTGGGTTGCGTTCGGCCGTCGAGCGGCGGACCACGAGGCGTACCGGCAGGACCATCGGTCTGCCGGTGTGCCCGGGCGCTCCCTCGATCATCGTGAGCAGGTGCCGGGTGGCGGCCGAGCCCTCCGCGTAGAACGGTGCCGCGACCGTGGTCAGCCCGGGCGTGACGATGTCAGCGGCGAGGATGTTGTCGAAACCGACGACGCTGACGTCGCCGGGAACGTTGACCCCCATCCAGCTGAGGCCGCGGATGAGGCCGATCGCCATCTGGTCGTTGAAGGCGAGGACAGCCGTCGCCGGATGCGCGCACAGCTCCTCGGCGGCCCGCTCGCCGCCCTCCATGGTCGGGCTGAACGGGCCGATCTTGCGTACCTTGATCTCCAGCTCCATGCCCGCTTCGAGCAGCGACCGCCAGCGGATACCGTTCGCCCAGGACGCCTCCGGCCCCGCGACGTACGTGATGTGGTCGTGCCCCAACTCGCCGAGGTGCTCGGCGGCCCGCCGAACCCCGCGCGGGTTGTCCGTCACGACGCAGGGCACGTCGGCGATGGCGCGGTTGAGGACGACCACCGGCCGCTGCTTGGCGAACATCCGGATGGCCGAGTCGGACATCCGGCTGCTGGCCAGCAGGAACCCGTCGACGGTCGACATCGTTCGTTCGATCACCGCCCGTTCCAGGCGGTCGGACTCCTGGGCGTCGATCAGCACGGTGGTGTATTCGCCGCCGAGCGATGCCTCCTGCGCCCCGCGGACGATCTCGGCGTAGACCGGGTTGGTGATGTCGGGGATGACGAGCGCGATCATGTGCGTCCGGGACGTGGTGAGGGCGCGTGCCAGCGGGTTGGTCCGGTAGCCCAGCCGCTCGGCGACCTGCCGGACCCGTTCGGCCGTCTCGGAATTGACGCGGCTCGGCTTGGAGAAGGCGCGGGACACCGTGGACGGTGAGACATTGGCTTCGGCCGCGACGTCGTAGATCGTGGCCCTCTTGTCTGGCGGCCTGGTGTGGTCGGGCATCTTCATGCTCCCCCCGGGCTACGCGCCATGATCATGCTATGACGCCGGTGAGTACTCGGCAATGCCCTCGCAACAGTCGGTTCTCCTGCGCGCATTCGCGCGAGGCAATACATGGCAACCCGTTGCTGTTCGGCCCCGCAGGCTGTCTCAATGCTCCACAGATGGCGCATGTAGGGCGGCCTCGCCGAGGCGACCCACCTGGGCAGAGCGTGGACCTACCTGGCCGGCCCGGGTAGTCGATGAAGGGAACGACTCATGGGTATGACGCGGCGCGGCGCTCTCATGGTCACGGCATCGTCGCTCTTCGTGGGCGCGGTCGGGTGTGGGGCGCCGGAAGGTCCCGGCAAAACCTCGGGCGACACCACGGGCGAGGTACCGGAGCGGCCCGCCCGGGCCGTGACGCTCAACGTTCTCGACGTCGCCGGCAACCTGCAGCTGACGCAGGCGATGATCGACGAGTTCGTCTCGAAGAACCCCAACGTGATCTCCCGGGTGACGTATTCGAAGGCGCCGGCGCCCGAACTGGCCGGCAAGATCAAGGCTCAGCAGGGAGCCGACCGGGTGGACATCGGTCTCGTGCTGACCGGCGTCGACGGCCTGGCGGCCGGCATCGAGCAGGGGCTCTGGACGGACGTGCTGCCGAAGTTCCAGGACCGCCTCGGCGGCATGCGGAACTACCTGGAACCGGCCGCCGCGATGCAGCAGCTCGCCGGCAACGCCGGCGTCACGGTCACCTACTATCCGTCCGGCCCGCTGCTCGAATACCTGCCGTCCCGCCTCTCCGCGCCGCCGACGAGCGCGGACGCCCTGCTCGCCTGGGCCAAGGCGAACCCCCGCAAGTTCCAGTACGCCCGGCCGGCCAACTCCGGCCCGGGCCGGACGTTCCTGATGGGCCTGCCCTACATCCTGGGCGACACGAACCCGAAGGATCCCGCGGCGGGGTGGGACAAGACGTGGGCCTTTCTCAAGGAGCTGGGCCAGTACGTCGACTACTACCCGTCCGGCACCACCGAGACGATGAAGAACCTCGCCAACGGCACCGCTCACCTGATCGTCAGCACGACCGGTTGGGACATCAACCCCCGCGTGCTGGGTACGGTGCCGAAGGAGGCCAGGATCGCCACGATCGACGGTTTCCACTGGGTCACCGACGCGCACTACGCCGTCATGCCCAAGGGCGTGTCGACCGACACGCAGGCCGCGGTGCTGGCCCTGCTGGCGTTCATGCTCACCCCTGAGCAGCAGGCGAAGGCGTACGACGAGGGCTACTTCTATCCGGGGCCGGCGGTGAAGGACGTCCAGCTCTCGTCGGCGCCGCAGAAGAGCCAGGACGCGATCCGGGAGTTCGGCCGCCCGGAGTACGACGCGCTGATCGCCGGCAACCCGACCGAGGTCCCGCTCGACGCGAAGAGCCTCGTGGCGGCGTTCAACCGCTGGGACCGCGAGATCGGCGGCGGGAAGGTCAAGCAGGGATGAGCGCCTTCTCCCAGCTGCGGTTGGATGGCGTGTCCCGCCGGTTCGGCGGCCAGGACGCGCTCACCGAGCTGGACCTGACAATCGAGGCGGGCGAGTTCATCGCCCTGCTCGGCCCGTCCGGCTGCGGCAAGTCGACGGCCCTGAACTGCCTGGCCGGGCTCCTGCCGTTGACGCAGGGGAGTATCTGGCAGGACGAGCGCCGGATCGACACGCTGCCACCGGAGCGCCGCGGCTTCGGTATGGTGTTCCAGAGCTACGCCCTCTTTCCCCACCTGACGGTCCGCGCGAACATCGCCTTCGGGCTGCGCATGCGGCGGCTACCGAAGGAGGAGATTCGCCGGCGTACGCAGGAGGCGGTGCGGCTGGTGCGGCTCGAGGCCCACGTCGACAAGCTGCCCGGCCAACTCTCGGGTGGCCAGCAGCAGCGCGTCGCCATCGCCCGAGCCGTCGTGTTCGAGCCCTCCCTCGTGCTGATGGACGAGCCGTTGAGCAACCTCGACGCCAAACTGCGCCTGGAGATGCGCACCGAGATTCGCCGGCTGCACCAGTCGCTGGGGCTCAGCACCGTCTACGTCACCCACGACCAGGAGGAGGCGCTCTCCCTGGCCGACCGGCTGGTCGTGCTGCGGGAGGGGCGGGTGCAGCAGATCGGGTCGCCACGCGAGATGCACAACCGGCCGGCGAACTGGCACGTCGCCGACTTCATGGGCTACCGCAACCTGTGGCGGGGACGGGTGGAGCAGCTGGACGGCGCCCGGGCCACGGTCGAGTCTTCCCGTCATCGCCTGCTCGGCGAGGCCATGGGCGACCTCCAGGCCGGTGCGGAGGCGGTGGTCGCGGTACGCCCGGAGGACATCCGCGTCGACGGGCCCGGCGAGGCCCACAACACCATGTCGGCGAGCATCGAGGTGGTCGAGTACCAGGGCCGCGAGTTGGCCGCCGAGGCCCGCACCGAGACGGGACAGCTGCTGCACCTGCGTACCGAGCAGCGGATCGCACCGGGCGACCAGGTCAAGGTCGCCATCGACCCGCAGCGGCTCCTCGTCTATTCCGCAGGCGCGGAGCAGGCCACCGACCCCCGGCCCGACCAGCTCGCGGACACCTCGGAGGCCGCGCGGTGAGCGGCGCCGGGCCGGGCAGGCCGCTGGCGCACTGGCGGCACCGTCTCGCGGAGCGGGGCGTCGATCGGCAACTCTGGTTGCTGGTCCCGGCCCTGATCTTCGTCATCGCCCTGTTCCTCTACCCGTTCTTCTACGGCCTGACGCTCTCGTTCCAGCCGACCAACGGCGGGCCGTTCAGCGACTACGCCCGGTTCTTCTCCGACGCGTACGAGCGGGGCACGATCTGGATCACGCTGCGGATCGCGCTGCCTGCCGCGCTCCTGAACGTCCTCGCCGCCGTGCCGATCGCCTACCGGATGCGCGGTCGGTTCCGGGGCAAGCGGCTGGTCACCACACTGCTGGTCGTGCCGATCACGCTCGGCACGGTGCTCACCGCCCAGGGGCTGCTGAACTTCCTCGGCCCGACCGGTTGGTTCAACCGGATCCTGCTCGCCACGAACCTCGTCGACGAGCCGGTGCGGCTGATCCACAACTACTGGGGCGTGTTCTTCTCGCTGGTGATCACCGGCTTTCCGTTCGCGTTCCTGCTGGTGCTCTCCTATCTCTCGGGCATCGACCCGACCCTGGAACGGGCGGCCGCGACGCTCGGGGCGGACTGGCGTCGCCGGTTCCTGCGGATCACGCTCCCGTTGCTGATGCCGGGC
Organism: Micromonospora sp. NPDC005163; assembly: GCF_053599835.1. NCBI lineage: Bacteria > Bacillati > Actinomycetota > Actinomycetes > Micromonosporales > Micromonosporaceae > Micromonospora > Micromonospora sp. NPDC005163. The sequence continues at coordinate 111,996 of NZ_JBSFYP010000021.1, read as the reverse complement.
CTGGCCACGACCTTCTGCCTGACGTTCGTGCTGGCGTTCAGCGTGTTCCCGTCGGCCGTCCTGGTCGGCAATCCGGCGGGCGAGACGCGGGTCATCTCCCTCGCCGCGTACCAGGCGGCGTACGAGCAGTACGACTACCCGTACGCCTCGGCGATCGCAATGATCATGGGGTTCGTCGAGCTGGTCATCATCGCGGTGGTCCTGGCGGCGCGCAACCGTCTCTACACCGGCTCCACCGGAGGCAAGGGCTGATGGCAACGATCACCCAGGCGCCACCAGCGCGGCCCCCCGCCACCACCGACCGGCGGCGGCGCATCGCCGCGCGACCGGCCGCCTGGATCGTGTGGGGCGTCGTCATCTTCTTCTTCCTCAACCTGCTGGGCGTCGTGGCGTCCGTGCTGGTCAGCTCGTTCGGCCAGCGCTGGTTCGACACCTGGCTCCCCGACGGCTACACCACCAGCTGGTACGGCCGGGCCTGGGACGAGTTCGCGCTCATGCAGGTCATCGTCGTGACGCTCGAGGTCTCCGTGCTCGTCGTTGGCCTCTCGCTGCTGATCGGCGTGCCGGCGGCCTACGTCCTCGCGCGGCGGTCGTTCCCCGGCAAGCGGCTGATCTTCCTCGTGTTCCTGCTGCCCATCCTGATGCCCCCGATCACGTACGGCATCCCGCTGGCGACCGTCCTCTACAAGTTCGGGCTGGCCGGGAACATGTCCGGGGTCGTGCTCGCCAACCTCGTACCGTCGGTTCCCTTCGTCATCCTGACCATGACCCCGTTCATCGAGCAGATCGACCCGCGGATCGAGAGCGCCGCGCGCATGTGCGGCGCGGGCCTGCGGACGGTCTTCCTCCGGGTCCTCACGCCGTTGCTGGTGCCGGGCATCCTCGCCTCCGCGATCCTCGTGCTCGTCCGGACCGTGGGCATGTTCGAGCTCACCTTCCTGACCGCGGGGCCCGACTCGCAGACCATCGTCGTGGCGCTCTACTACTCGATGTCCGCGTCCGGGATCAGGGCGCAGCAGTCAGTCGACGCGATGGCGGTGATCTACACCTCGATGATGCTCGTGCTCCTCGTCGTCGCGCTGCGGTACGTCAACCCGACCCAGCTCGTGGCCCAGGTCAAGGAGGAGCCGGAGCACTGAAGCCCACGGGTGGGGACGGTCCGGCCGCCACCTCGTCGAGGATCTCACCCACCCGGCCCGCGGCGCTGATGAGCGCGGGCAGCTTCGCGCGCAGGCCGCGATAGGTCGCGGCGAGGGCGGGGTCGACCGCGATCGGCTCGCTGCGGGCACGGCCGGGATCGAGCTGGGTGACAGCCCCCTTGAGATCGGGAGCGAGGCCGATCGCGAAGAGTCCGAGCGCGGCCGCGCCGAGGGCGGCGTCATCGCCGTCACCCGCCGCCTGGACCGGACGATCCAGAACGGCGGCCATCACCTCGCGCCACAGTGGAGAGCGGAAGGCGTCACCGGTCAGCCGGACGCTGCTGATCGGCGTCAGCTCGGCCACGCGGTCGAGGACGACACCGAGTTGCAGGCACACGCCTTCGACGGCGGCCCGCACCAGGTGGCCGCGGGAGTGCTCGCTCCGCAGCCCCAGGTACGCCCCCGGCGGGTCGGATCCTGCTGCCGGGTCGTCGAGCAGATAGGGGAGCATCACGAGGCCGTCGCTTCCCGGGGGAATCCGCTCGGCGAGATCCAGAAGCGTGGGCGCGGCATGGTCGAGGTCGGGCGCGAGGGCACGTCCCGCCCAACGTACGACGTTGCCGCCGTTGCTGACCGCTCCGCCGACAACCCACGCGTCCTCGGTCAGCGCGTCGCAGAAGAGGGTTTCCGCCTCGTCGACGAGCGGAGCCGAGACGACCGTGCGCAGGGCCCCGGTGGCCCCGAGCGACAGGTTGCCGACGGTGCTGTCGATCGCCGCCGCGCCGAGGTTGTGCAAAGGGCCGTCGCCCGCACCCACGACGACGGGTGTACCGGACGGGAGGCCGACGGCCCGTCCGGCAGGGGCCGAGAGCCGCAACGCCGCGGTCGTGGGCAGGACCGGGGGCAGTTGACTCTCCGACACACCGACGAGGTCGAGCACGGCGCGGCTCCACGCCCGACGGTGGACGTCGAACATCCCGGTTCCGGAGGCCGAGGACAGCTCGGTCACCAGCTTGCCGGTGAGCCGGTAGAGCAGGTAGTCCTTGAGGCCGATCCACCACCGGGTCGCCGTGCAGAGGTACGGCTCATGGCGGGCAAACCACATGAGCTTGCACAGCGGGCTCATCGGGTGCACCGGCGTGCCCGTCAACCAGTGCAGTTCCCGGCCCTGCCCGGAGATCCGCAGGTCGCGGGCCGCCTCCGACGACCGCGAGTCGGCCCGGGTCAGCAGCGGCGTCACCGGCGTCATCGCCGCGCCGAGCCCGATCAGGCCGTACATGGCGGAGCTCATCGCGAGGGCGACGACCTCCGCCCCGGCGGTGTCGGCGACACACGCGGACGTCGCCTCCAGGGTGGCCGCCACGAGTACGTCCGGATCCTGTACCTGCCAGCCGGGCGCCGGCTGCAGGAGCGGGTACTTCCGCCTCGCGACGTGTCGCGCGGTGCCGTCCAGCGCGAACGCGGCCGCCCGCACCGCCGTGGCGCCCACGTCGACCCCGAGAATGACACGACGTCCTGGCCGCATGCGCACATGGTCGAGCGGCGTCCGGTGGGCCGGCAAGCGGTTGCGCGCAGTTGTCGTCGCCCTGGTTGAGCAACAACTTGCTGATGCGTGGGATCGGGCTGCTCGAGAGCGGAACGCCAAACCTGACGCGTTACGTGTTCACCGATTCGCGTGCCCGGACATTCTTCCCCGATTGGGAGCAGGTGGCCGACGAGCGTGCCTTCGACCTGTGGCTGGGGCCTTCTGCGGAAACCTCCGAATGGTTCCGTGCCGAGCTCGCCCCCCTGGCTGGCATGGAGTTCACCCGACGACTCAACCGCCACCTGCCCCCACCGCCCGCCCCGTTTCGGCTCAACCATCCCATCGGGCAGGAGCTTCGGTGGCAGCGGGAGAAGCTCGAGTTGCCGCGAACCGACGCGCAGGAGCTGGTCGTTCTCCTGCCGGCCGATGACGCGACGGCGCGGGCGATGGAGCGACTGCGCCGCCAACCCGACCGCATGCTTCGCGCGGTCGGCCTACCGAACAGGGTCAAGGCCCCGTTGATGGAGATGGGCTGCGTGCGGTAGCTGCCCGCAGAGCCTGGCGAGGTCGCCTTCGAGGGCTTACCGGGACCAAACCAGGTCTCTACGGGGTCTCCTTTTGCGTACGCTCAAGGTGCATGTCGGCCGGGGTCACGGGGTGACCAGGGACGTTGATGCACAACTGTCCCGCCTCGGCACCGCACATGGGGCAGGGGCGGTACGACTCGACAGGCCCCGGATCGAGGCCCCTCGCCAGGGCCGCTCGGACGATGTCGTCGGCCGCGTGGTGTAGCTCAAGGTCCCGATGTCTCACGGCAGCCTGGTGGATTCGCTGGAGCGCGCTTCGCGCCAGCTCCGATGGGTCATTCATCCAACCGACCTTCCCGCTGTGCTCGCCGTCGCACGTACTTCCCGTGTTCAACTGCCGATCACCGGCCTGGTTGGCTCCGCTGGCGCGTGGCGGCGCCGACGATGTGCTCCAGCGCGGCCGCGTGCCGCTGAAACGCGTGCCGCCCGTGCCGAGTGAGCTGGACGGAGGTCGGCCGTGCCCGGTGGCGGGGCCGGCAGCCGGCCCGACTGCGGCCAGGACCCGCGCGACGTGGGGGAGCACGCGCGAACCAGGGCGAGAACTCTGCCCGCGGCACTGGGCCATCTGGCAGCGTCTACCCTGTCACCGAGGAAGGCGGATCATGATCGTTACGTGTTGTCGGGCGCGGGTCTTCCCCCCGTCCAGGGTCGGCCGATGAGCGCGATCGCGTTCCTCAACATCGCCATGCACGGGCACATCAACCCGACGCTGCCGGTCGTGGCTGAGCTTGTGCGCCGTGGCCACTCCGTCACCTACCACACGACGCCCGCCTACGCGGAGGAAATCGCCACCACCGGCGCGCGAGTGGTCGCCTACTCCGGGGATGACATACCGCTGTCCGGCCCGCCGACGCCCGTCACGGTGATGGAGCAGCTCGCGCGCACCGCCGTACGCGTGCTGCCCGCCGTCCTCACCGATCTGCGCGGTGCCCGGCCGGATCTGGTCGTGCACGACTCCCTCTGCCTGTGGGGGCCGGTGGTCGCCCGCGAACTCGACGTACCGGCGGCGTCGTCGTTCACCACGTTCGCGTTCAACCGGCACGTGCCCAGCCCCACCCACGGCTCCTGGGAGCTGCTCGCGGCGGCGGCGGTCAAGCCCCGCCCCACCGCGGGGTACCTGAAGTCGCGCTGGGAGCTGAGCCGCCGGTACGACACGGAAGCGGTGCCCCTGATCGACCTGGCGAACATCCGCCAGCCGCTCAACCTGGTCTACACCTCGCGGGCGTTCCACCCCGAGGCCGACAGTTTCGACCAGTCCTACCGGTTCGTCGGGCCGAGCATCGGTGCCCGCCCAGCCGACTCGTCGTTCCCGCTCGATCAGCTGCGCGATCCGGTGCTCTACGCCTCGCTGGGCACGGTGTTCGGCGCCGACCCGCAGTTGCTGCGCACCTTTGCCAACGCGCTCGCCCCGCTGGGCGGCACCGTGATCGTCTCCACCGGGCCCACCGACCCCGCCACGGTCGGTCAGCTGCCGGCCAACGTGATCGTCCACCGCTCGGTACCGCAGCTGAAAGTCCTGTCCCGTGCAGCGCTGTTCATCACCCACGGCGGGGTGAACAGCGTCAACGAGGCCCTGTACGCCGGCGTCCCGATGCTGGTGGTCCCGCAGGGCGCCGACCAGTCGTTGGTGGCGTCCCGCATCGTCGAGCTCGATGCCGGCCTCGCGATCCGCACCGAGGACGTCACGGTGGAGGTCCTGCGCGCCCTCGCCCGGCGCCTGTTGGACGAGCCCCGATTCCGGGCCGCCGCGAACACCCTGCGGGTCGCCCAGCGCGAGGCAGGCGGCTATACGCGCGCCGCCGACGAACTCGAGCGCTACGTGCAGCGGACCGCCTCGTCCGCTCAGCCGGCCTCTGCCGACCTGCCACCGCAGGGCTGACCGATGTCCCCGGTCGTCGCCGTCATGCTGCTGTTCGCCGGGCTGTCCGAGGCCGTCGGGCGCCTCCTGCCCGTGGTGGCACGCCTGTCCGGCGTGTCGCACACCAGGGTGTTGGTGATGGTGCTGGCCGGCGCCGTGGTCGACGGCGCGGTGTTCGCGCTCTGGCCACTGTCCGCGTGGACCCTCGCCGAGCTGGTGCTGCCCGCCGCGTCGTCCGACGAATCCGCGCTGGCCTGGACACCGTGCCTGGCCGCCCCGCTGCTGCTTGCCGCGGTCCTCGCGTTTCCGCTGCTCGGGCCGCTGCTGCACCTGGTCCTCATGGTGGGAGTGGGGGCCGGCCTCGCCACTGCCCTGGCCACGGTGGCCGGGCTCGGCTGGTGGGATGCCGCCGGCTGCGTGGCCGTCGCGGGAGTCGGGCTCGGCGTCGCCGTCGAGGGCATCCGCCGCCTGGTCGTGCGGCTCAACACGACAAGAGCACCGGAGCGGTTTCCGTGATCGAACTTGCGCTCCTGCTGCTGCTCGGCGGGATCGGACCGGTCCTGCTCGCCGAAGCACTGCTCGCCCGCTACGAGGTGGTGGTCTACGCCGCAGGCTGGCGGAGCCCCACCGCGGCGCGACCTAAGGGCATGCCCCCCGCCCGAGGCGCGGACCCGGACCGCCCCCCGGACGCGTACCTGGTCTATCTGGACGGTATCGGGAAACGCCGCTTCCACGACACCCGCGACGGCGGCCGACTGGTCAAGGCCCTGATCGCCGGAGCGCCGGAGCTCAGGGTGCTGGGCCAGGTGCAGCCGTACTCCCCGCTGGCTCTGCCGCTCGCCGACCGGCCGGTGTGGGTCTGGCTGCGCCGCCGCATCGGTCTGGTGCTGTTTCTGCACAACGTGATGCAGACCTTCGTCGCCGCCGACCGCCGGTACCGTCCCCTGTACAACCGCGCCGTCGGCTCGCAGATCGCCACTCAGCTCCGAGACGCCGGCTATCGGCGCGACAGCGGCATTCCCGTGGTGATGCTCAGTTACAGCGGTGGCGCCCAGGTCGCCACCGGCGCGGTGGACGAACTGTGGTCCCAGCTGCGTCCTCCGCTCTGGTTGATCACTCTCGGCGGGTTCCACAACGGCGCCAACGACATCAGCCACGCCCAGCACCTCGACCAGCTCACGAGTGCCGGCGACCGGATCGAGCGGGTCGCCACCTGGATGTTCCCGCAGCGGTGGCGGCTGTTCCGCCGGAGCGGATGGAACCGGGCCGACCGCGCAGGGAAGATCACCGTGCACCGCCTCGACCCGGCCACCCACGTGGGTCCGCGCAGCTACATCAGCCCGGAGGCCCGGCTACCCGATGGCCGCAGTCACCTCGACCGGACCGCCGACACCGTGATCGCGCTGATCCGGGATCGCCTCAGCGCGACCGCGCGGAACGACGGCCCGCTGCCCTGAGCGAACCGCCACCACCGGCGCGCGAGTGGTCCCCTACTCCGGGGATGACGTACCGCTGTCCGGCCCGCCGACGCCCGTCACTCAGTCGACGATACGTACGGATGGCCGCGGCCAGATCTCGCGACCCGCTCTCCAGCCCGAGTCCCGGCAGCTACCGCTCCGGCCGCGCCGAACTCGACGTCGTCTTCCGGCCGACGGGGCGTGATCGGGCCGTCATTGGCCGCCCACCGGAACGGGAGCAGACCCGGTAGTTCCGCGGTCATCGCTGGGCTGCCGAGGAGATGACGCGGGGATGGCGTTGTCGATGAGGACGGCGGCGATGGCGGCGGCGGTGGGGAAGGATTCGCTGTTGAGGACTCGGGTGCGGGCCGAGGCGCCGTCGATGAGCAGCGCCAGTTGTTCGCCGAGTTGTTCGGGGTTGGTGGCGCCGGCTTCGCGGGCGGTTTCGGTGAGCCGCGCGGCGATGGCGGTCTTGTAGTCGCGTGCGTACTGGGATGCGGGGTGTTGGGGGTCGTGGAGTTCGACGGCCGCCCCGATGTAGGGGCACAGGGGCGTGGACGCGGGTATCTCGAAGGCGGCGAGGAGTCGTTCGCGGGGTGTGAGGTCGGTGCGCTCGAACACTCCGGGCATGACGTCGGGATCGAATCGGCGCAGGTATTCGGCGACGAGTTCGTCCTTGCTGGTGAAGTGCTGGTAGGCCGTGCGCTTGGACACCTGGGCCACGGCGCAGAGTTGGTCCATGCCGGTGCGGTTGATGCCCTGATCGCGGAACAGCTGCTGTGACGCGCTGAGGATGCGCTCGCGTGCGCCCCTGCCACGGCGCCGGCCCAGGGGGCCCTTCTCCAACTCCGTCATGCCTTCAGTATAGACCGTTCGGTACAGACCGGTCTACATAGCTTGCGTACGGGTTGATCATCGGTTACGTTAAGCATACAGTACGGTGTACATATGCCTGGACCGTGCGCCGATCGCGATGACCGCGATTTCGCAAGGCGAGAGCGGTCCCGATGATCGTCGGTGCGCCATGGCGCACCGGGCGTCCCACGGGTGGGGTCGGTACCGACCGGTGTATGTAGCTTGCGCCCCGACCAGTCATCGGGTACGTTACGTACACAGCCCGGTGTATATAAGAACCGAACTGTTTCGGATACCCATCAATTCAACGGAGTGATCGTGGGAAAGCTCGATGGCAAGGTAGCGGTGATCACCGGCGGATCCACCGGCATGGCACTGGCCGGCGCCAAACTGTTCGTCGAGGAAGGAGCGCACGTCTTCATCCAGGCCCGGCGGCAGGAAGCACTGGACGACGCCGTCAAGCTGATCGGCCGCAACGTCACCGCCGTCCAGGGTGACGCGGCCGAACTGGACGACCTGGACCGCTTGTACGACACCGTCAAGCGGGAAAAGGGCTCGATCGACGTGCTGTGGGCCAGCGCCGGGATGGGCGAACCCGCCGTCCTCGGCGAGATCACCGAGGAACAGTTCCACCGCGCCTTCTGGCTCAACGCGCGCGGCACCCTGTTCACCGTGCAGAAGGCACTGCCGCTGATCAACGACAACGGCTCGATCTTCATGACCGGATCCAACGCCTCCCTCGGCGCCTTCCCCGGCTGGAGCCTCTACGCGGGAAGCAAAGCCGTCCAGCAGGCCTGGGCCCGCGTCTGGCTCAACGAACTGCGCGACCGCAAGATCCGGGTCAACGTCCTGACCCCCGGCCAGGTCGCCACCGCCAAGCAGGAAGAACTGTTCGACGAGGCAACCAAGGCCGCATTCGAGTCCCTCATCCCCCGCGGAAAGATGGGCCGCCCCGAAGAAATCGCCACCGTCGCCCTGTTCCTCGCCTCCGACGACTCCAGCTACGTCAACGGCCTGGAACTGGTCGCCGACGGCGGCACCACCGCCATCTGAGCACACACCAGGAATGCCGCGGGCACCACCCCACAACGAGACAGAGCGACACCTCGAGAACAGGAAGCACCCTCATGAGCAGCATCACCCTCATCGGTACGGGGAACATGGCCCGTACCATCGGCACGCTCGCGGTGGCGGGCGGCAACACCGTCGAGGTCATGGGACGCGATCAGTCCAAGGCCGATGACCTGGCCGAGGCTCTGGGCGGCGGCGCGACGACGGGCAAGTGGGGCACCGTCCCGGCCGGGGACATCGTCATCACGGCCCTGTTGTACGACGGTGTCGTTCCGGTCGTCGCCGAGTACGGAGACGCCCTCGCGGGCAAGGTCATCGTCGACATCAGCAACCCCTTCAACGCCACGTTCGACGGACTGGCCCACAGCGAGGAGACCTCGATCGCGCAGGAGGTCGCCAAGGTGGCCCCGGCCAGCGCCAGCGTGGTGAAGGCATTCAACACCATCTTCCGTAATGTCCTGGAGAAGGGCCGGCCCAACGTCTTCATCGCTGGCGACAATGCGCAGGCCAAGGCGGGCGTGGCGGCATTCATCGAGAGCCTCGGGCTGCGCCCGCTGGACGTCGGCGGCCTGAAGATGGCGCACTGGCTGGAAGGAGTGGGCGTGGTCACGGTGGGCCTCGCCGGCAACGGGGTTGGCCACTGGGACTTCGCCCTCGGCGTCAACGAATTTACCGGCTGAGCCCCCGGGGCCGAGCAGTCGGCGAAAAGGGCGCCGTGCGCCCTGACAATGGTTGATGGATCACCGACTCGCTGATGTCGGATATCAATGTTGGCGAGGCGCGTACCGGCCGGATCATTCGGCTCGTCCCGGCGCTGGGCGCTGCAGCCCGAGGCGACCAGCAAGCCGGTTCACCACCGCCGCGAGGGCGGCCGGAGTGGGGCGGCGGCTCACCATGAAGAGCGTGAGGCGGCCGGGTACGGGCGCGGCGGACACCCGGTCCCCATCCTGGGCGTAGGCGGGCCCGAGCCCGCGGGGCAGGACGGCCGGGCATCCCAGTAGTCGCGCCATTCGTACGGCCGTCTCCGCGGTGGCCGCCGTGCGAGGCCGGGCGCCGAGGCCGGAGAGTCGTTGGTGCAGGGTGTCCGTGGACATGTCGTAGGTGTAGATGGCAACGTCGAGATCGGCGAACGGCCGCCGGCCCTTGCGCAGCGACGCTGCCGGTGGTGTCAGGACGGCCAGTCGGTCGCTCGCAACCGGTACGGCGCTCACGGTGGTGGGTAGACGCATCTGGTTGGCGACGGCGACGAACGCGGCGTCCAGCGACCCTTCGCCGACCCACTCCACGAGCCTGTCGCCATGGTCCGTCACCTGGTTGACGGTCGAGTCGTCCATCAGCACGTCGAGCGCCGGAAAGAGCAACGGCGCGAGGCTGCTGAAGGTGCCGACGTTGAACGTTCGTGCCCGCGCGGCGGCGCGCGTCCGGTCGAAGATGCGTCCCAGATGATCAAGCACGTGGGTCGCCTCGGCGCACAGCGCACGACCGGCCGGCGTCGGCCGCGCCCCGGTCGTGTCCCGGTCGAAGAGCCGTTCACCGACCCGCCGCTCGAGCGCGGCCAGGCGGTTGCTCGCGGCCGGCTGGCTGATGAGCAGCTCCCGCCCGGCGGCTCCGAGAGAGCCGTGCCGCGCCACGGCCTCGACCAACCGGAGATCCTCGACGGAGGGGAATGAGCTCATATCCCCAGGCTATGAGCTCCGATGCCGATCCGCCAACTACCAGCGCTTTCTGCCCCACCCGACGATTACTGCGTGAACGCCAGACGCGAAATCGCCGCCATGCTGACAACCACCTTCGTGAGCTGGATGGGTCAACGTACGACAGCCGTCGCGCTTCCGCTCGTCGCGCTCGCCGAGACCGGATCCGCCTGGTCCACCGGGTTGGTCGGTGGGGCGGTGGGCCTGCCCATGCTCGCCTCGCCCTGGTGGGCCAGGCGCCTGCGTCAGCGACTGACCACGGGCAGAGCCCTCGCCTGGGTGCTCGCGGTCCAGGTGGTCGGCTTGCTCGTCGTTCCGATCGGCGCGGCTGTCGGAACGGTCAGTGCGGTTCACCTCGCCGTCGCCGGGCTGGTCACCGGATGTGCCACCGCTCTGAGTGGCCCGGGGCAACGGGCGGTGCTCTCGGACATCGGCGACAGCCTCGGGTCCACCGTCGCGGCGAAGTTGCTGGCCTGGCAGGATCTCCTGCACCGCAGCACGATGATCCTGGCGCCACCGCTGGCCGGGTGGGCCGTGGCCGTCGGCGGACCGCTGCCCCTGCTCTGGGCAGAGGCCACCGGCGTCGGTGCGGGAGCGGTCCTCCTGCTCACCGTTCGCGCCACCGCGGCGGTCGCCCCGTCAGCCCGTTCGGCCGGTGCTCCGGCCCTGCGGCACGTGCTGGCGCAGCACAGGGACATCCGTCGTGCCGTGACGATGTCGGGAGTCGGCGGGCTCGTATGGTTCGCGTTCACCCTCGGTCTCGCGATCCTCGGCGCCGAGACCGGGCGGCCCGGGGTACTCATAGCGGCAGGCATGACCGGATACGGCCTGGGCTCGCTCAGCGGTGCGCTGCTGGCGCCGATGCTCGTTCCGCGAATGCCGGCGCTCGCGACGATGGCGATCGGATGGGCCGTCCTCGGCGTGACGTTCATGGCCCTGCCCGCCGTGGCATCGTCCGTCGTCCTGCTGGCGTGCGTGGCCGCCGTTGGTGGCTTCTGCATGCCGCTCGGCATCGGCGCCCTCAACCGGATCATCAGCACGCGCACCGATGGCGCCGACCGGCGAGCGGCCTTCGCAGCGGAGAGTCTCGTACACGACGGCGCGGTGTCCATCGGTCTGCTCGCCGGGGGCGCGGTCATCGGCGTCGTCGGCGCGGGCCCGACTCTCGTCGCCGCCGGAGTCGCCCAGGTCGCCGTCGCGCTCTTCGCCGGCCCGTGGCCGAAAATCTCGCGGCTCGGACGACGGCATCGACGTGGTGCCGGCCGTCGAGTACGTTACCGGCGAGTCCGTCTGGCGATGGTGGACGACGGGGAGGCCGCGTGGCCGGGAAACACCGTTCGTGGTGGGGCTGGGGGCACGTCGAGGACGCGGTGACCGGCGCGGAGGCCACGGCGTTGGTGGATCGGGTGCGTACCCTGCTGCCCGACGCCGACCTGACCGCGCACGTCGCCCCGCTGGTGGCCGATCTGGGCCTGCGCGCGCCGCGGGTCGATCCGCCGGCGTCACTGGCCCGACTGTGCTCGACGGACCTCGCCGACCGGGCCGCGCACACCCACGGCAAGGCGTTCCGGGACGTCGTCCGCAACCTGCGCGGGGACGTCCACGACCCGCCGGATCTGGTGGTCCGGCCGATGACCGAGCAGGACGTCGTCGATGTGCTCGACTGGTGCGCCGGCCGGGGCATCGCGGTGATCCCGTACGGCGGCGGCTCGTCGGTGGTTGGCGGTGTGGAGCCGAGGCTCGACGACGCGTATCCCGCGGCGGTCAGTCTCGACCTCGGGCGCCTCGACCGGGTGCTGGAGGTGGACCCGACCAGCCGGGCGGCGCGCATCCAGGCCGGTGTGTTCGGCCCGGCGTTGGAGGATCAGCTTCGGCGGTACGACCTCACCCTGCGGCACTTCCCGCAGTCGTTCGAGTTCTCCACCCTGGGTGGCTGGTTGGCCACCCGCGCCGGCGGTCACTACGCCACCGTCCTCACCCACATCGACGACCTGGTGGAGTCGATGCGGGTGGTCACCCCGGCGGGCATCAGCCAGTCGCGCCGGCTGCCCGGCTCTGGCGCCGGGCCGTCCCCGGATCGGCTGTTCCTCGGCTCGGAGGGCGTGCTCGGCGTCATCACCGAGGCGTGGATGCGGCTGCAGGACCGGCCCCGCTGGCGGGCGGGCGCCTCGGTGCACTTCACCGACTACGACCGGGCGGTCGCCGCCACCCGGGCCATCGCCCAGTCCGGCCTGTACCCGAGCAACTGCCGGCTGCTCGACCCGGTGGAGGCTCTCCTCAACGCCGGTGTCGCCACCAGCGGCGGTGTGCTCGTCCTGGGCTTCGAGTCCGCCGACCACCCGGTCACACCGTGGTTGGACCGCGCCGTCGAGCTCTGCCGCGACCACGGGGGAGCCCTGCCGGAGCCGTCCCGCGGCGACGACCCGTCCGGCCCACGGCAGCGGACCGCCGCCGACGCCTGGCGCTCGGCGTTCCTGCGGATGCCGTACCAGCGCGACGCGCTCGCCGCCCGGTCGATGATCGTGGAGACGTTCGAGACCGCCTGCACCTGGGACCGATTCCCCGCCCTGCGCGCCGCCGTGCTCGACGCGGCCGGGGAAGCGCTCCGGGCCGTCGCCGCGACCGGTGTGGTCACCTGCCGCTTCACGCATGTCTACCCGGACGGTCCCGCCCCCTACTTCGGCGTGTACGCCACCGGCCGCTGGGGTGCCACCCTCGCCCAGTGGGACCAGATCAAGCATGCCGTCTCCGACGCGTTGCTCGCCGCCGGTGGCACCATCACCCACCACCACGCCGTGGGCCGCGACCACCGACCGTGGTACGACCGGCAGCGTCCGGACCCGGTCGCGCTGGCGCTGCGCGCCACCAAGAGCGCGCTCGACCCGTCCTGGATCCTCAACCCCGGCGTCCTCGTCGATCCCGCCAGCTGACCCACGGCTCTGCCATCGCTGAATGAACAACTCTTCGGCCTGCTGGTACGGCATCGGCGGTGCGCGGTAGCGTGTCTGATATCGCGGGGTTTCGCCCTTTCGGTGAACTCCTCCTATCGGGTCGAGGCTGAGCCAAACTTGAACTGCTCCAGAAAAGTGGACTATGTTCGGCACGTGGCGTCCGACTTCGAGGCTCAGCTGCGGGCGGTCTCGTTGCGCGTGACCCGGCCCCGGCTGGCGGTGCTCTCCGCGCTGCGCGACCATCCGCACGTCAACACCGACACGGTGATCCGGCTGGTACGGACCGATCTCCCCACGGTCTCCCACCAGGCGGTGTACGACGTCCTGCGCGCGCTCACCGACGCCGGTCTGGTGCGGCGTATCCAGCCCGCCGGTGCGACCGCTCGCTACGAAGCGCGGGTGGCGGACAACCACCACCACATCGTGTGCCGCTCCTGCGCTGCGATCGCCGACGTCGACTGCGCCGTCGGCCAGGCTCCCTGTCTCACCGCCTCGGACGACCACGGGTTCGTGGTCGACGAGGCGGAGGTCGTCTACTGGGGCACCTGCCCCGACTGCGCGACCGAACGCACCGCCCAGCGATCCGTCAGTTCGGAAGGAAGTACATGAGCGACACCCAGGACAACGCTCCCTCCAGCGCCCAGGGCGTGGACAAGAAGGAGGCGGCCGGCTGCCCGGTCGCGCACGACTCCGTGACCGCGCACGGCAGCGAGAGCGAGAACCCGGCGATCGACTCGCCGACCCCGAAGACCGGAGGTCGTCCGCGCACCAACCGGGACTGGTGGCCCAACCAGCTCGACCTCTCGGTGTTGCACGCCCACTCGTCCAAGAGCAACCCGCTGGGCGAGAACTTCAGCTACGCCAAGGAGTTCGCCAAGCTCGACGTCGAGGCCCTCAAGCAGGACATCGTCAACGTCCTCACCACCTCGCAGGACTGGTGGCCGGCGGACTTCGGCCACTACGGCGGTCTGATGATCCGGATGAGCTGGCACTCCGCCGGCACCTACCGCATCCACGACGGTCGTGGCGGCGCCGGCGACGGCGGGCAGCGTTTCGCCCCGCTCAACAGCTGGCCCGACAACGCCAACCTCGACAAGGCCCGCCGGCTGCTGTGGCCGGTCAAGCAGAAGTACGGCCAGCAGATCTCGTGGGCCGACCTGCTCGTGCTCGCCGGCAACGTCTCCCTGGAGTCGATGGGCTTCAAGACCATCGGCTTCGGCTTCGGCCGCGAGGACGTCTGGGAGCCGGAGGAGATCTTCTGGGGTCCCGAGGACACCTGGCTGGGCGACGAGCGCTACGTCGGCGAGGCCGAGATGACGCCCGAGGTCGGCGCGACCGAGATGGGCCTCATCTACGTCAACCCGGAGGGCCCGAACGGCAACGCGGACCCGAAGGCGGCGGCGTACTTCATCCGGGAGACCTTCGGCCGGATGGCGATGAACGACGAGGAGACGGTCGCCCTCATCGCCGGTGGCCACACCTTCGGCAAGACCCACGGCGCGGCCCCCGCCGACAACCACGTGGGCCCGGAGCCCGAGGGTGCCCCGCTGGAGGCGCAGGGCCTGGGCTGGCTGAGCAGCCACGGCAGCGGCAAGGGCCGGGACACGATCACCAGCGGCCTCGAGGTGACGTGGACCGACGTGCCGACGCAGTGGAGCAACCGCTTCTTCGAGATCCTCTTCGGCTTCGAGTGGGAGCTCGTCACGAGCCCCGCCGGTGCGAAGCAATGGGTCGCCAAGGACGCCCCGGAGATCATCCCGGACCCGTTCGACGCGTCCAAGAAATACAAGCCGACGATGCTCACGACCGACCTGGCCCTGCGTTTCGATCCCGCGTACGAGAAGGTCTCGCGCCGCTTCCTGGAGAACCCCGACGAGTTCGCGCTGGCGTTCGCCAAGGCCTGGTACAAGCTGCTGCACCGCGACATGGGTCCGATCGACCGCTTCCTCGGCCCGTGGGTGGCGGAGCCCCAGCTGTGGCAGGACCCGGTGCCGGCCGTCGACCACGAGCTCGTGGGTGACGCCGACATCGCCGCTCTGAAGGCGAAGGTCCTGGAGTCCGGCCTCACGACCGCCCAGTTGGTCTCCACCGCCTGGGCTTCCGCCGCCAGCTTCCGGTCGACCGACAAGCGCGGCGGCGCCAACGGCGCGCGGATCCGCCTCGAGCCGCAGCGCAGCTGGGAGGTCAACCAGCCCGAGCAGCTCGCGGCGGTGCTGGAGACCCTCGAGGGCATTCAGCGGGAGTTCAACGAGGCCGGCGGCGCGAAGATCTCGCTCGCGGACCTGATCGTGCTGGCCGGCTCGGCCGCCGTCGAGAAGGCGGCGCGCGACGCCGGCGTCGAGGTGACCGTGCCGTTCCACCCGGGCCGCACCGACGCCACGCAGGAGCTGACCGACGTCGAGTCCTTCCGGGTCCTCGAGCCGCGTGCCGACGGGTTCCGCAACTACCTGCGTCCCGGTGAGAAGACCCAGCCGGAGGTGCTGCTCCTCGACCGTGCCTACATGCTCAGTCTGTCCGCGCCCGAGATGACCGTCCTCGTCGGCGGTCTGCGCTCCCTCGGGGCCAACGTCGGCGGCGCGCAGCACGGTGTCCTCACCAACCGGCCCGGCGTGCTCACCAACGACTTCTTCGCCAACCTGCTCTCCCCGGGCACCCGGTGGAAGGCGTCGGAGTCCGACGAGCACGTGTACGAGATCCGGGACCTGGCCACCGACGAGGTGAAGTGGACCGCGACCGCGGTCGACCTCATCTTCGGCTCCAACTCCCAGCTGCGGGCCCTCGCGGAGGTCTACGCCAGCCAGGACGCGCGCGACAAGTTCGTGACTGACTTCGTCGCAGCCTGGACCAAGGTCATGGAACTGGACCGGTTCGACCTCGACTGACCCGGCTCCACACGGCGAGCCCCGGTCGATCCACCAGCGACCGACCGGGGCTCGCCTGCACGGCGCGTCGACCGTCACGGTGAACGCGCATGGACGATCTATGCCGTTCGGGTCGGGGTTGGCGCGTTGTCGAGCAGCGCGCCCAGTCGAGCGGCGGACTCGTCGGTCAGGCGATAGAGGCCCTGAAGGCTGATGGAGCGTTCGAGACGGCCGTCGGCGACGTACTTCAGGGTGCGCTCGTCCCCGCGTCGGTTGCGCCAGGTCAGCACGGTGAGCAGGTCGCCGGGTACGGCGACGTCGAAGCGGATCGGTGTCGCCCCCACGTGCACAGGGCTCGCCTCGCATCCGCCGGCACCGAGCACCGCCCACTCATCGTGACCGGGATAGACCGTCCCGCCCCATGTTGTCGGCGCGGCGCCGCAACACTCGCGCGGCTGCTTGTCCAACACGCGAAGACGGCTCACCACGTGGACCACGCACCGGTTGACCTGCAACGCGAAGACATCGTCGCCGACGCCGACGCTCGTCCAACTGGGAAGCGACTGGTGCAACCCGCTGAACGCCACCGGGGGCCGCTGCCCCACGCGCTGTCTGCGCAGCTCGCGGCAGACGTCCTGGGTCCACAGGGTGGTGAAGGCAGCCGACATAGCCGTGATCATAAAGACGATGACCGACAGTCCCGATCTCAGCGGCGGAGGTGGAACGGCAACCTCGGCAGCAGTTGCCCCAGTTCGATGGCACCATCAGCCCGATCCAGAGCAGCACCGGAAGCGCGACCAGCCCGAGCGCACCGACGAGGACCACCTGTGTCATCGCGGGACCGACGGGTGTCGCGGGCCGAGGTTCCATCACCCCGGCCAGGCCGCGGATTCGTTCGTCGCCGCTCACGTCGCCCCTGTGTCCGCCGGCTCCACCGGCCCGTCGGCCCGCGCAGCGACTGTGTGTCCGCGCAGCCTCGCACGAACCACGACAGCGGCGGATCCGGTGTTCGGACGCCCTCCCACCGCGACTTGGGGGAGAGCAGCGGTGGTGGTATCGCCCTTCGGGTTGACGGTGTCAGTCGCAGGTTGCCGCGCGGAGTTTCCGGAAGAAGGTCGCTATGTCGTCGACCAGAAGCTCTGGCTGTTCCATCGCCGCGAAGTGCCCGCCCCGGTCGTACTCAGTCCATTGCACGATGTGGTTCGTGCGATCCGCGATGTGTCGCAGCGGGATGAAGTTGTCCTGTGGGAAGACGGCCAGCGCGGTCGGCGCCGTCGACGGCTCGGGGGGCATGCCCGCGTAGTCGGCGTGCGCCCGTTCGTAGTAGATGCGGGCGGACGAGCCGGCTGTGCCGGTCAGCCAGTAGAGCATCACGTTGGTGAGCATCTGGTCGCGGTCGACGGCGTCCTCCGGGCGCTCCGCGGAGTCCGTCCACTCCTTGAACTTCTCGACGATCCAGGCCAGTTGGCCCACCGGCGAGTCGGTCAGGCCATACGCCACCGTGTGTGGCCGCGTGGACTGGATGTCGGCGTACCCCTGACGCTCGCGGCTCCACACCTTGATGCGTTCCCAGGAGGCCAGCGTGCGCTCACGCTCCTTCGGGCTCAGAGCATCCAACTCGTGCGGGTCGGGTTCGTGCGGTTGAAACGAGTTCGGCAGCAGGTTGAGGTGCACGCCGATGACCTGGTTGGATCGGGTGCGGCCGATTTCCCGGGAGATGATCGCTCCCCAGTCACCGCCCTGTACCCCGTACCGCTCGTAACCGAGACGGTGCATCAACACGGCGAACGCCGCGGCGACCCGTTTGAACTCCCAGCCTGTCTCGGTGGTCGGCCCGGACAAGGTGAATCCCGGGATGGTCGGGAGCACCAGGTGAAACGCGTCGTCCGGGCTGCCGCCGTGCGCACGAGGGTCGGTGAGCGGGCCGACGACCTCGGCGAACTCGACGATCGAGCCGGGCCAGCCGTGCGTCATGAGCAGCGGGGTCGCGTCCGGTTCGGGTGACCGGAGGTGGGCGAAGTGAATGTTCGCGCCGTCGATCGTGGTGGTGAACTGCGGCCACCGGTTCAACCTGGCCTCCGCGGCCCGCCAGTCGTAATCCTGACGCCAGTACTGCACGAGCTCCTTCAGGTATTCGCGCGGGACGCCGTACGCCCATCCCACACCTGGCAGTTCGTCGGGCCAGCGGGTGCGGCCGAGGCGTTCCTGCAGATCATCCAGATCCCTCTGCGGAACGTCGATTCGGAATGGATTGATGCCTTCGCTGGCCGTTCCTGTCGTCACTTCGCGCATGGTACGTCCATCCGGCGGGGCTCCGGTGTCAACGTCTCCCGCTCGGCCCATCGGTCCCGTCCTGCTCGGCGGCGGCCAGGATCTGACGGGCGGGGGCTTCGTCGTCGGCGGCGACCAGCACGTGGACCCCTTGCAGTTGTAGGTGCGGCTCCTGCCCGCCGACGTCATCCGCCGCCACGACGGCTCTGAGGCCGTAACTGCGCAGCAGGCCGACGATGAGCTCCGCCTCCGTGCGGCTGCCGACAACCGTCAACGACACCGTTCCGCGTTCCTCCATGCATTCCCTCCTTCGTTCCAGCTCGCTCAGCGGCCAACGCCAGGAACGGCTGGATGACATCGAACGACACCGACCGGGGCGTGCGGGCGTGAATCGCCAACCTCGGTAGGACACCCGCCGTCGAGCAGCTCAGGGCAGGCCGGCCACCCAGCGCGCATTGCGGACGAAGGTGCGGCGGGTGGCGTCGGGGTCGTCGAGGAAGCAGCCGACCATGAGGGCGTCTCGCAGCATGGCGAGGGTCTCGGACTTGGCGTCGACGTCGTCGCGGCCTGCCTCGCCGAGCAGGCGCCGCAGCTCGGCGAGGGACCAGGCGCGGTGCTTGCTGATCACCTGGCGCGCCCTGGCCGATCCGACGCGATCAGCTTTCGCGGACTCTCGAATACCCCCCAGTCCCACACCCCCGACCAGCATTTTAGTGAGATCTATCTATATTGACGTTCGGCGTTGGCAGCGACAGGATCTCGGCACCACCAAACACCGTCATCCCCCTGGGAGGCGCCATGACCCGTCCCCGCCTGCCGTTCCTGCCGGCAGCCGCCCGATTGGCCGCACTCGCCGTGGCCACCGTCGGCGTGCTGCTCGCCGTCGCCACACCCGCCAGCGCCGCCGTGCCCGCCGGCCGCTACGTCGCGCTGGGCGACTCGTACACCGCCGGTCCGCTGATCCCCACCCAGATCGACCTGAACTGCCTGCGGTCCAACCGCAACTACCCTTCGCTGGTTGCCGCGTCCGGCTCGTCGTCGTTGGCCGACGTGAGCTGCTCCGGCGCCACCACGGACGACATCCTCTACGGTGGCAGCGGCCAGTTGGGCATCGCGGTGCCACCGCAGCTCAGCGCAGTCACGTCGAACACGGCACTGGTGACGGTGCAGATCGGCGGCAACGACATCGGCTTCTCCGGGATCATCAGTGCCTGTGCGGAGGCGAGCCTCAGCAGCCCGCTCGGATCTCCGTGCAAGAACCGGTACACCGCCGGCGGCACCGACCAGTTGCAGGCCCGGATCGCCGCTGCCACGCCGAAGGTGACCGCCGTGCTGCAGGCGGTCCGCCGGGCCGCGCCGGGCGCGCGGGTCGTGGTGCTCGGGTACCCGGCGATCCTGCCGGACACCGGGTACGGCTGCTGGCCCGTCGTCCCGATCGCCTACCAGGACGTGCCGTACCTGCGCGGCATCGAAAAGTCGCTCAACGCGATGCTGGCCAGCACCGCGACCGCAAACGGCGCCACCTACGCCGACGTCTACACCCCGTCGATCGGCCGCGACGCGTGCAAGGGCAGCGGCACCCGGTGGGTCGAGGGACTGGTGCCACAGAACTCGGCTGCACCGTTCCACCCGAACGCGCGGGGCGAGCAGGGCATGGCCACCGACCTGCTCGCCACGCTGAACAGCTGACCGGCGCCGACCGGTCGAGCCGGCCCTGTCGCGCAGCGGCGGGGCCGGCTCACCGCGCCGCGTAGAACGGCCGTGGGATGCTTCGCAGATGTCCTCCCTCCCGGCGACGTTCGCCGAAGACGTGATCGCCCAACCGGCCAAGGTCCAGTTCGAGGCGTTTCTCGATGAGCACCGCCGCGTGCTCAATGACTGCTTGGACGGGCTGACCGAGGAGCAGGCGCGCCGTTCGTTGGTGCCGTCCCGGACCACGCTGCTGGGCCTGGTGAAGCACGCGACCTTCGTCGAGAAGGTCTGGTTCGACGAGGCCGTCACGTGCCGGCCACGCGCCGAGATCGGTATCCCCGCGACTCCGGACGAGTCCTTCATCCTCGATGACGACGACACGGTCGCCAGCGTGCGACGAGCACACCACGAGGCATGCCAGGCGTCACGCCACGCGACGTCATCCCTCGGGCTGGACGACATGGTGTACGGCAACCGACGCGGCCCGCTCCCGTTGCGCTGGGTGTACCTCCACGTGCTGCGCGAGCTCGCCCAGCACTGCGGGCACGCAGACATCCTGCGCGAGCAACTCCTGGGCGAGTAGCGCTCCGGCGTCCGCACCTGCGGGTCAACGGGGGAGAGGTCAACGAGCCCACCACCCGGCGTCATCAGTCATCTGGACCACGCCGGTCAGGTACTCCCTACGTCGCTGCGGTTCAAACTTCTCGATCGCGTACCGCAGCATGACGCGCGGCATGACCCGGTAGTGCCGGGCCAGGAACTCCTCCTCCGCCGCTCTGTCCCGGTTTCCTGCCTCGCGCAGCATCCAGCCAACCGCCTTGTGAACCAGGTCGTGCGGATCGCGCAGGAGCCGTTTCGCTGAGGCGGAAGGTCCAATCGAAGTCACCGGCCTTGATGAAGGCGAACGTTGCCATGATGGCGATGCGCCGGTCCCACACCAGGCTCGACCCGGCCAACCCGATCCAGGACGCCGCGGTCCTTGTCGATCAGCCAGGGGCCGACGATGTACGGCGCGGACGAGTCCACCAGGTCCCAGTTGTTGATGCGGCCGGTGTTGGCCAGGACGAGGCGGAAGATCTGGCCCCGTTCCTCCTCGTCACCCTTGGTGAACTTCCGCACCAGGATGAACAGCGACGTCAGCCTCTCCTCGTGCACGCTGCTGCTCAGCAGCTCCGCTGTCTCGGCGAGGGAGAGGTCGCGCCAGTACCGGGCGGCCACCCTGCGTTGCTCCGGCACGGAGACGCCGATGGCCCGGTCGCCCTCGCCGTATCCGCCCGGGATCATCTGGAGAAACCGGCTCGATCCCTCGGCCCGACGTGGGTCGGCGAGGCTGGCGAGTTCGTGACGGACGTCGGCGGTCGTGGCCATGACTCTGCAACCTACCGCGACAGCCGTGTGCGCCGCGGTCTGCGGCGACGTCTCGCCACGAGCACGAAATGTCGAGCTTCTCGTCGCGTGAGGCCCCAGGCCAGCCGATGAGTCTGGGATGATGCGCCGGTCTACCCACCGACACCACCTGACACGAAGGGATCACCCCGATGGCAAAGGTCATCTCTACGCTGTTCATCTCCGCCGACGGTGTGGCGGAGATCGACCCCGATTGGCACTTCCCGTACTTCGACGACAACATGGGTCGCGCCGTCGGCGAAGACTATGACACCTCCGACGTGCTGCTCATCGGGCGCGAAACCTATGACAGCTTCGCCGGAGCATGGCCGGACCGCGAGACCGCGGGTGGCGAGGACGCACCGCTCGCCAAGCAACTCGGAGACGTGCGCAAGGTGGTCGTCTCGCGCCAGCCGCTGGAGTTCTCCTGGCGCAACTCCGAGCTGATGAAGGGCGACCTCATCGGTGCCGTCACCGCGCTCAAGGCCGATGCCGCCAGCAAAGGCATCCTCATCCCCGGGTCGATCTCCGTGGTGCAGCAACTGCTCGCCGCGGGGCTGGTCGATGAGCTGCGCCTCCTGGTGCATCCGGTCGCGGCACGCAAGGGCCGCAAGCTGTTCGACGAGGGGGACACGGCGTACCACCTGAAGGTGACGGCGACGGAGGCGTTTCCGACGGGCGTCATCCGCGTGATCTACGCGCCGACCGTGGCACCCACCAAGGTCGGCTACGACGAGGTCAAGGACCAGGTGCCCGCCGGCAGTTAGTCCGCCTTCGCGGAGCCCGATCGCCGTGCACCGCCAGCGCGTTCCTTCTCCATCTGTTGAGCGCGCTCGTCGCCTGGCCGGGATCGGGCTCGCGAGGGAAACTCCGGTCAGAGTGTCGCCGGCGGGATGCTCTGCTCGTACTGGAAGACGTTGTGGGGGTCGTACTTCGCCTTGATCTTGCGCAGGCGGTTGAAGCTGCGCCCCCAGTAGGCGGTTTCCCATTCCGCCATGCCGATGTTCGGCACGTTGACGTAGGCGCCGTCCACGTAGGGCCGCGACCCGAGGGTGCTCTCCACCGCGTCCACCCGGTCCGCCGCGAGCAGGAGCAGCCAGTGGGCGGCGCGTCCCTCGCTGTACCTGCGGTAGGAGTACCGGCGGATCATCCCGGAGAGGCCCTTGGGTGGGCACGAGGTGCCGAAGACCGGGTGAGGAACTTGCGGTCCGGGGGCAAACCGTGACCCGGCGCCGGCGCGGCGCGGTGCGTCCCTCCCTCGGTCCTGCCAGCGGCGGTACCCCGGCAACCGGCGCGGAAACCGGACCGGCCAACCCGGCCACGACGGCAGGCTGCGCGCTCGTGGTCAGCCGCGACAACCGGGGGTACGTGACACCCCGTCATGCCCCGCCGAGATCGGTGCAGTGTGCGATCGTCGCGTCGTCCGCCGCCACCGCGTCGTGCGCCTCCGCCTGCCGGACGCGGCGGATGATCTCGGCCGGTCCGCTCGACGCCAGGCCGGCCAGGACGTCTGGCCAGTCGGCGAGATGGAACCGGTCCACGATGCGGCTGGCTCCGTTGCTGAGCAGGACGGCGCCGGTCAGCTCGGAGACCGGACAGCTGCCGGTGATCGCCTCGTCTGCCGCCCGCGGGTCGTCCTTGGCCACCCAGAAGCCGCCCGGCTGGTTCCGGTTGGCGCGCAGGTCCCGGAGGATCCGGTGGTACTCGTCGCTGCCCTCGGCGACGGCCTCGAGCGCGGACTGGTACGACCGACTGATGATCACCTCTCGGGGATCGGAGACGACGAGGGGCGCAGCATCCGCCCGGTCGAGCACGACGACCGAGTCACCGAGCACCAGGTGCTCCATGAGGCCGTCGGACAGGCGCAGGATCGCCACGGTCGCCGACGGACTGATGGGGTCGGCGACGTCGCAGGTGTCCCGGTGGACGTTCGTCACCTGCTCGATGGCCTCGGCGAGCAGTGCCGGAAGGCTGCGGTCCGGCACGAGTGACAGGAGGCTGAGAAGGCTGCCTCCCAGGCGGCTGGCGTACCAGGCCACGCCGTGCTGGCAGATCGACTCGGCGCCGGGAATGCCGGCGCCGTCGATCAACACCGCCGCCGTCGGTACGGCCCCGGTGAAGTCCTCGTTCGCGCGGCCGGGCCGAGCCGCGGCACTCGTCATCGTCACCCGCATGGCCTGCCGCCGCCCCTCCGCCGCGCAGACGGGGTCTGACCCCGCATCAGCGAGGCTACCGACCATCAACATGACGGATTTCGGCAGCCATCTGCGACGAGCTGTGGTCGGTCTCCGCTCCCTCGACGAGGATCACCTCGCCGGTGAGGTGCCTCGTCCGCAGGGGTTTGATCTCCTGGTAGGCACTGGAGTGGTACCAGGACCGAGCCGCGGCCAGGTCGGGAAATTCGATGATCACCACGTCACCCGGCCAGTCGCCTTCCAGTACGTCGATGGTCCCGCCGTGGACGACGAACCGGCCCTCGAACGGGGCGAGGGTGGCCTGGATGCGCTCTAGGTACTCCAGCACGTCGGCGTGGACTGGTGCCTTGCGCAGGTGTGCGAGCGCGTACGCGGTCATGAGTCTTCCTTCGTTGAGACCGGTTTCCCGGCGGCTGTGCCGGTCGTGCCGAGCAGTGGGGGCCGCGGGGCGGCCGGCGGTGTCCGCGGCCCCGGAGCTCCCTACGCCGCTGGGAGCCGGTCCAGGAAGCCGAGCACCTGGGTCAGCCGTCCGCTGCCGTCGGTCACTGCGACGTCGAAGCCGGCGATTGGCGCCTCGACGTTCTCCGGCCCGAGTTCCCAGGTGAAGCGGGCCTGGTTGTGGTGGCCGTCGACCGGCCCGGCCAGCCGGAACGTCATGCCGGGAAACTGGCTCTGCGCGGCGGCGATCGTCGCGTCGATCGCGTCCCGGCCCTCGGCGACGGCCAGCGGGTCGACGTAGCGGCCCTCGGGTGCCCACAGGTCGTCGATGTCGCGGCGCCGCCTCGCCGGATCGGTCTCGTTCCAGATCGCGATGTACCGCTCGGCCAGCAGGTCGAATGTGGTTGCCATGGATCTCTCCTCGATCGCCAGGAATGGTCGCCTCTGGAGCAGATGATTTCCGGCGCCGTGGCGGGCTGTCGATTACGTCGCAGGTAATGGCCGCCGCGCCGACGCGGTCGTTAGGGTCGGTGGCGTGACGACCATGACCAGGCCGGGACGACCGGTGGGGGAGCTGCTGCGCGACTGGCGCCGAACTCGCGGGATGAGTCAGCTCGACCTGTCGATCGAGGCGGGGGTGTCGGCCCGGCATCTGAGCTTCGTCGAGACCGGGCGATCCCGGCCGAGCCCGGAACTGATCCTGCGGCTGGCGGAGCAGCTTGAGATGCCGCTGGCTGAGCGCAACACGATGCTGCTGGCCGGCGGCTACGCGCCCGCCTACCCCAGTCACGAGCTGAGCGATCCGGAACTGGCGCCGGTACGTGCCGCCGTACGGCAGATCCTCGACGGACACGGTCCGTACCCCGCGCTACTCGTCGACCGGCACTGGCATCTCGTCGAGGCCAACCCTGCCGTCGCCCTGTTCACCGCCGGTGCGCAGCCGTACCTCCGCACACCACCGATCAACGTGCTGCGGCTCAGCCTGCACCCCGACGGCATGGCACCGCGAATCCTGAACCTGCCGGAGTGGCGCGCCCACCTGCTCAACCGGCTGCGCCAGCAGGCTGCGGCGGCCAACGACCCGGTTCTGTACGAACTGCACGAGGAACTGCGCGGCTATCCCGGCGGCAACGCCCACGCGGCACCGATCGACGACGCCGTTTCGCGCGTCGTCGTTCCGCTCCGGTACCGCCACAACGACCGGGCGCTGTCCTTCGTCAGCACCACGACCCTCTTCGGTACGCCGCTGGATGTCACCGTCTCCGGGTTGGCCATCGAGGCCTTCTTCCCCGCCGACCCGGCGACCACCGAAACGCTGCACACCCTCGCCACGCCCTGAGCCGGCAGGGCGGATGGCAGCAGTCCACCAGCAGATCCGCGGCACTGCGGCGGATGCGCAGGGCCAGCGCCGACGCCGACGCGTGCAGCGACCGGGTGACCGGCCGGGACACGCGACGACGTCGACGAACTGCCCTACGTCGGCGTCATCGACCTCGACGAGCGCAGCACCGATGAGGTCGCCGTCGGCGACTGGTCACGTGCCCGGCCGGTAGCGTCGCTCGACATGGCCCTTGAGGTCCTCGGGGTAGAAGTAGACGGGCCGGAGGTTGCCGCTCGCGTAGCGTTCGGCCTGGTCGTTGAAGTGCGGCGAGTCCGGGTGGCCGCTCGCGCCCCCCGCCGTTACGGCCCAGGCCCGCAGCCTCGGCCCGAACTCCACGACCGCCACGAAGCTGTTGCCGCTGGTGCCGTAGTAGCGCTTCGTTCCCGGGTAGCGCCTTGCCCCGAACGAGGCGAGCGAGCCCCACTGCGCGGACGTGAAGGGCACCGGGCTGCTCGGTTTGGCGTCGTCGAACGTCTGGACGATCGCGCCGTCGTTGCGCTGGAAGCGGTTGATCTCGCCCCAGGGCACCTGCCAGCTGCCGAAATCCTGCGTCAGCCGATCCGCCGCGGCCTCCAGCGCCGCGAGCCGCTGCGCGTCGGTGGCGCGCTCGGCCAGGTAGTCCCACATCGACATGCCCGCGTCTCGCGCCGCCTGGGCCAGGGGTGCCCAGAGCGCCTCCCCCCAGAACACCGCCAGCGACGTCGCGGTCGACTGCGCGCTCCAGCGGTAGTTCCAGCCCCGCAGCAGGCCGATGGGACCGGTGAGCGTCGCCTTCTGCTGGTTGCCCTCGGGCAGCTTGTCCCACGCCGCGACCAGCCCGGGCACGAGCCGGGCGAAGGCGGTGAGGTAGGTGTCGAAGGCCGCGGCGATGAGCGTCTGCGGGGTGAAGTCGTTCCGGGCGCTGAGCACCCGGATCGCCTGCGGTCCGCGGGGGTTCTCCCCGGCCTGGTCGAAGTAGCGCGGATAGTCGGCGGCGTCGGGGCTGTCCGTGCCGGCCGCGGTCCAGGGCCAGTTGTTCGTGTTGAACGCCCAGCCGTTTCTCGGGTTCACCGCCTGCGGGAGACTCCGGAGACTGTGCAGTCCGCGCCAGTCGGTCTCCGGGTCGCTGCCGTCGACGGGCCTGCGGTAGTCGAAGCGATCGTCGCGCCTCGGCATGAACTGCGGCACCAGGAACGCGATCTCGCCCCTGGAGTCCGCGAAGAGCGTGTTGTTCGAGCTGTTGGCCTTGAGGCCCGCCACCTGGATGAAGTCCGCGTAGTCCCGCGTCTTGGTGCGCAGGAAGCTCTGCTGCAGCGCCTCGACGGGCTTGTTCATCAGCGCGAACGCGATCCACTTGCCGTCCGCTTCTCGCACGATCGGGCCGTGGTGGGTGGCGAAGGTGGTGAAGCTGCGCCGAGCGCGCCCGCCATCGGCCGTGCGATACGACAGTGTGATCGTCTTCGTCAGCACCGGCCGGAGGGCGTCGCCGTAGCGGTAGGAGTGCCGCCCATCCGCGCCGGTCACGATCGTCTCGGCGAACTCGTCGACGTTGTCGACGCCGCTCGACGTGTGCATCCAGCCGGTGTTCGGGTTGAAACCCTGGTAGATGAAGAACTGCCCCCAGGTGGCCGCGCCGTAGGCGTTGAGCCCCTCCCGGCTCGTCACGTGCTGCTCGGAGCGGAAGAAGAAGCTGGTGTGCGGATTGATCAACAGCAACGCGTGGCCGTTGCGCGTGTGGCTCGGCGCGATCGCCATGCCGTTCGAGCCACTGGGCTCGCGGAACAGCAGCCCGCGCTCTTCATCGGTCAACGGCACCGAGCGCCCGGTGTAAAAGGCTTCGAGCTGGGTGAGTGGCACCCGTTCGATGTCGCCACCGATGCTGCCCTCGGAGAAGCTCAGCGGCATCCACGGCTCGAACCGCCTGATCACGCGCGGCTGCACCTCGGGGTGTGTCGCGAGGTAGTAGTTGAGCCCGTCGGCCCAGGCCTGCATCAGCTTGCGCAGCCAGGACGGGCAGTGCGCGTAGTCCCGCTTCAGCGCCGAGGGATCGACGTACAGCCGCTGGCGCAGGTCCTGCCAGATGGCGCTCTCGCCCTCGGCCTCGGCGAGGCGACCGAGGCTCACCAGATAGTTTCTCTCGATCCGGTTGAAGTCGTCCTCGGCCTGGGCGTACATCATCCCGAACACCGCGTCGGCGTCGGTCCTGCCCACCACGTGCGGGATGCCCCAGTCATCCCGGGTGATCGTCACGTGTGCGGCCTGCCTGCGCCAGCGGGCGACGTCGGGCGCGGTCCGCGCGGGTGCGGCGGCGGCAGCGGACGGCAGCCCCGCGGCGACCACCGCGGCACCAGCGGCCAGTCCGGCTGCTCCGCCCAGCATCCGGCGCCGGCTCAGCCCTTCGTTCTGCGGGTGGTTCATCAATTGGTCCACCTTTCTCGGGGGTGCGGGAGATCGTGCCGGGTTGGCCGACCGGCACGGTGGGGCCCGCGCCCGAGGGACCGCCGGGAGCGGTCGGGACGGGAGGGTTCGGCCGCTCGTGGTTCCGCCGCGCCGGCTGCGGGGATCACCGCCGCCGGCGCGGCGACGCCCGCCAGCCGTACCCCGATGTCTCGGTGCGATGGACGGGCCACGGGTTTCGAACACTCGCCGGTCGATCCCTACCGGACAGAGGTGGTCGCGGTGCCGACCATCCGGGTGCTCGGATGGCTGGACGCGGCTACGAGCATGGTCGCCTCCCGGGTCGCTTGGTGATCAACCTTCTCCAAGATGACTACCACTCGTTCAGCCCGGTGGGCAATAGACATCCGATGATGGCGCAACACGCGACGTGCCCACGACCGTCGAGGTCGGCCGTCGCACAGGCCGTGCTGTCGCCGTCGCCGATCAGCCGGCGCGGCGGAAGCGAGCCAGGGCCACGCCACCGAGAACCACGGCGATCAGCCCCACCACCAGGGCCACGTAGGCTCCGCCTCGCCCGTTGCCGGTGCCGATGCCACTGTCGGAGGTGGCCACGACCAGACCGCCGAGGGCGATGCCGATCAGCCCCACCGCCAGGGCCATCGTGGCTCCGACTCGTCCGTTTCCGATGCCGATACGACTGGCGGGGCGGGCCAGGGCCAGCCCACCGATGATCACGCCGGCCAGCCCCAGCAGGGCGCCCACGGATGCCCCGAGTCGCCCGGTGCTCATGGTGCCGACACCGGCGGCGATGGGCCCAGCCGCGACGTGCGCGGCGGCCGGCGCGGCGAGCCCGAGAGTTCCGATCAGGGCGGCTCCGGTCGAGGCAAGGACAAGTCGGACTGACATCAGGGCTCCGGATCGGCTCATGTCTAGCTCCTCTTTGGTGTGTCTGGATACGAGGCTCAGCATGTCGCCGGTGGTGCCGCCGGTCGTCCCACAGCCGGATGCACTTCGCGCTGCCGCCGCTGCCGCACCCGGCTGCCGCAGACGCCGCAGGCGCCGCGAAGATACTGCGTGCGCGGTAGGCGGCCGGTCCTCCGTGAGCAGGAGTCGCCGGCAGGCGGCATCCAGCTAAGGTGCGCGCATGAGCACAGGACCGTCCGGTGTTCGGGCCGGTGTCAGAGACTGGGCGATCGCGGTCTGCGTGGCGGCCGTGCTGCTGGTCGCCGGGCGGTCCGGGAGCCCTGCCGCGGATACCGACCTGCTCGGCTATGCCTTGTTGGCGGCCGGTGGCCTGGCGCTGGCCGCGCGCCGCCGGGCTCCGGTTCCCGTCCTGGCCGTCACCGGGCTCTGCGCGGTGGGCTACCAGGCGGTCGGTATTGAGGTGCCCGCCGTCGCGTTCCTGTTCGCGGTGTACGCCGCCGTGCGGGCGGGCCACCGCGTCAGCACGGTCGTGGCGGCCGTGCTGATGCTGGCCGCTCTCCCGCTCGCGGCCCTCGCCCCGCCGCAGGACATGCCCGTGGGTGAGGCGCTCGCGCGGGCCCGGGGTGCTCTCGAACTGGCGTGGCTGATCGCCGCCGGTGCCGCGGGGGAAGCGCTGCGGCAGGCCGAGCGGCGGGCGGACGAGGCCGAGCGCACCCGGGAGGAGACCGCGCGGCGGCGCGCGGACGAGGAGCGGCTGCACATCGCGCGGGAGCTGCACGACTCGCTCACCCACCAGATCTCGATCATCAAGGTGCAGGCCGAAGTGGCCGTCCACCTGGCCCGCAAGCGCGGAGAGCAGGTGCCGGAGGCCCTACTGGCGATCCGCGAGGCCGGTCGTGAGGCGAACCGCGAACTGCGCGCGACCCTGGAGACGCTGCGCGACGACGCGACCCCGCCACACGGGCTCGACCACCTCCCGGAACTGGTGGAACGGGCCCGCATGGCGGGCCTGGACGCGACGTTGACCATTGAGGGACAACGGCATGACGTGCCGGCCGCGGTGGACCGGACCGCGTACCGAATCGTTCAGGAGTCGCTGACCAACATCGCCCGTCATGCCGCCGCCGCCACGGCGTCGGTCCGGGTCGACTACCGTTCGGACGCCCTCGCGATCCGAGTCGACGACGACGGCAGGGCTACACCCGACGCCGCCCCGATTCCCGGCGTCGGGCTGCTCGGGATGCGCGAACGAGTCACCGCCCTCGGCGGTCGACTGCGCGCCGAACCACGCAACGAGGGCGGCTTCACCGTCCAGGCCGATCTGCCCGTGGCCTGGCCGTCATGATCCGCGTCCTGCTGGTCGACGACCAGCCGCTCCTTCGCAGCGGTTTCCGGGCGCTCCTCGACGTCGAGGACGACATCGAGGTGGTGGCCGAGGCCGCCGACGGGAAGGAGGGCCTGGCTCTCGCCAGGGAACACCTGCCCGACATCGCGCTCATCGACATCCAGATGCCGGTCATGGACGGCATCGAGGCGACCCGGCGCATCGCCGCGGACCCGGCGCTGGCCCGGGTGCACGTCGTCATCCTGACCAACTACGGCCTCGACGAACATGTCTTCCACGCCCTGCGCGCCGGGGCCGCCGGATTTCTCGTCAAGGACATCGAGCCAGAGGACTTCCTGCACGCCATGCGCGTCGCCGCGCGCGGCGACGCGCTCCTCGCACCGTCGATCACCCGCAAGTTGATCAATCGGTACGTCACCGAGCCGCTCCACACAGCCGCTGACAGGCGGCTGGAGGGGCTGACCAACCGCGAGCGCGAGAGCGTGGCCCTCGTCGCGCAGGGCCTGTCCAACGACCAGATAGCGGAACGCATGGTGATCAGTCCACTGACCGCCAAGACCCACGTCAACCGGGCCATGGCCAAGCTCCATGCCCGCGACCGCGCCCAACTCGTGGTCCTCGCCTACGAATCGGGGCTGGTGGCACCACGCAACCGGTGACACCTCCGGCCCGAGGAGGCTGGTGCCTGCTCGGGCCGACACGATCCCGAGCCCCGGGCTATGGGGCTCCGCCCCCAGCATGGCGGGTGTAGGCGCCCAACCGGCGGGTAGGGGGTGGCCATGCTGAAGCGTGCGGTGTGGCAGGGGCTGGTGGCCGGGCTGGCGGGGGCGGCGGTGATGATCGCTACCGGAGCGGTCGCGGATGCCCTCGCCTCCCGCGACGGCGCCTGCCCCGGCCAGCGGCACGCGGCGTTGCGTCCCGGTCGCCGTTCCGACGTGGGCCCGCTGCCGCGCGCCGCCGCCCACGCCGAATCCGGACGGCGGAGGTAGGGGCCCGCGCCGGGGCGCGGCCTCCGGTGGGTGGTCGGTGACCAGGCAGAACCGGCGCGCCGCGGATCCAGGCCGTCACCGGGCGGTGGTCTGTGTCGCCAGCAGATCCAGCACGGCGTGGAGGTCGCCGGTGCGCTCGAGCGTCCGGCGCTGTCGATGGGCGCCGGTGCCGTCACGGCGTAGCCGGGCCAGTTGGGCCAGAACGTAGCCGAGGTTGCCGTGGCGCAGGAGCGCCGGTGCGACGGTGGCGAAGAGTTCGTCGATGAGTTCCCAGGCGGGGCGGGCTCCGCCGGCGCGCAGGTCGATCAGGGTGCCGTCGAGGCCATCGTGCGCTGCCCGCCAGTGCGCGGCGGAGACCAGGCAGCCTCGGACCCGGGGCGCGGCGACTCCGGCGTTGATGTCCTCGATCACGGTCGCGACCAGCGCGCGGACCAGCCCGGCGACCAGCACCGTGTCGTCGACGGTGGAGCACACGTCGCCGACGCGGATCTCCACCGTCGGGTAGGCGGCGGACGGTCGGGCGTACCAGTAGACCATCGCCTCGTCGAGCATCACTCCGGCGGTGACCAGCGCGGCGACGGTCTGGTCGTAGTCGGCGGTGGAGGCGAAGTGCGGGGTGGGGCCGATGCTGGGCCAGCGTTCGAGTTGCATGGAGCGCCAGCTGGCGTGGCCGGTGTCGGCCCCGTCGTGCAGGGGTGAGTTGACGGTGATGGCCTGGACGACTGGCAGCCAGACCCGCAGGTGGTTGCAGACCTGCACGGCCAGTTCCCGGTCGGGGATGCCGACGTGGATGTGGCAGGCGCAGACGGCGGGGTCGTGGGCGACGGGCCCGTAGCGGTCCGACATGGCGTGGTAGCGCGGCCTGTCCGGCACTGACAGGTGTGGTTCCGCGACGGGGGTCGCACCGACCGCCACCAGGCGGGCGCCCGCGTTCGCAGCGGCCCGCGACGCGGCCTCGCGCAGCTCCACCAGCTGGTCCCGGAGCTCGTCGAGGTCAGTGCAGACGGGCGTGACCATCTCGATCATGCTGTGCCGGAACTCCTGACGGCTCTGTTCGCGGGCTTCGCCATGCAGGGCGGTCAGGACCTGGTCGGCCACCGGCAAGTTCGCGCCCGTCTCCGGATCCAGGAGCAGGTACTCCTCCTCCACGCCGAGCGTGAGCACGTCCGTGCCCGGTCGCGCGGCGGTGGTGACCGTGGAACGTCGCGTCATCGTTCGTCCGCTCCTGTCGTGGCCAGAGTGAGGTCGCCCCGAGTTCCCGGCCCTCAGGCGGACAAACCCTGCGGGCGGGTTGGTTGTTTGCGCTGACCAGGACGGGAGAAGTGTGACGATCAGAGGCGGAGGGGAGGCTGATGAGGCAGCTGCGGCGGTCGGTGCACGCCTTCGCGGGCAGCGCGCTGGCGGTCGTCGTTGCCGGCGCGGTCGCGGTCCTCACCCATCAGCCGTGGTTGTTTCCCAGTCTCGGGCCGGCGGTGATGCTGCACGTGGAGAAGCCGGACGCGCCCCAGTCGTCGCCCCGCAGCACCTTCATCGGGCACGGGGTGGCCCTGCTGGCCGGGTACGTGTTCCTTGTCGTCTGCGGAC
This sequence comes from Micromonospora sp. NPDC005163, assembly GCF_053599835.1. Classification (NCBI taxonomy): domain Bacteria; kingdom Bacillati; phylum Actinomycetota; class Actinomycetes; order Micromonosporales; family Micromonosporaceae; genus Micromonospora; species Micromonospora sp. NPDC005163. The sequence goes on along the minus strand of NZ_JBSFYP010000021.1, from coordinate 79,414 downwards.
TGTCCGATGACCCCTCGGCGCTTCAGGAGGGGGTCGACGGGCTGCGGGTCGTCGCGGCGGCAGGGTCGCTGGCCGTGACCATGCTGGTGCTGGTGCTGCTGAAGGCGTCGCATCCCCCGGCGGGCGCGACGACGCTGATCGTGAGTCTGGGCCTGCTGCGTACCCCGACGCAGTTGCTCATCGCGGCCGGCGCGGTGGTCCTGGTCACCGCTGTGGACTGGTCGTACGGTCGGGTGTCGGGTCGGCCCATGCCGGTGTGGGCGGTGTCCGACATGTCCTCGACGAGAGGAGCGCGTGATGGTTGATCGGATCGCCGATCCGTGGGGTGCGCGAACCCCGTACGGGCCGGGGCAGGAGTGGCCGGTCCGGGTGGACCGGTTCCTCGACGGTGACCGCACCGAGGCGGACGTCGATCGGTGGGTCCAGTCGGCGTCGGTGTTGCACTCCAACGGAGACGCGATGGACATCGCGGTCGCCGGCGGCAGGATCGTCGGGGTGCGTGGCCGCGCCGTCGACCGGGTCTATCGGGGACGGCTCGACCCGAAGGATCTCTGCGGTGACACCGGACGTGGGCAGCCACCAGTTTGGACGCGTTCAGTGTTGTACGGTGCGCGGGGGAGGGCCGGTGCGACGTTCCGGCCGGGTGGGTCGGCGGGTACGAAACGGGGTGCCGTCGCGGCGATGAGTCTGCCGGCGCCCACAGGTCTACCTCCCGACCGAGACGATCAACCCATCAGGAGTACGGCATGGGCCTCCTCCACATCGAACTGTTCGCGACCCTCGACCTCGTCGGGCAGGCGCCCGGCGGCCCCGACGAGGACCCGGTGGGGTTCCCGTTCGGCGGCTGGCAGGCGCCCCTGCTGGACGAGGTCGCCGGGGCGCAGGTGTTCGCCGCGTACGAGGGCACGGACGCCCTCCTGGTCGGCCGGCGGACGTATGACATCTTCGCCGCCTACTGGCCGCACCAGGAGGGCGGCGAGGACAACGAGATCGCCACACTCTTCAACCGCGTCCCGAAGTATGTGGCCTCCCGCGGCAGGCCCGACCTCTCCTGGGCCGGGTCCACGCAGCTCGGCCCCGATCTGGCCGACGCGGTACGCGAGATCCGTGACCGGCACGAACACGTGAAGGTCGTCGGGAGCCTGAACCTGGTGCAGACCCTCCTGCGCGAGAAGCTCTTCGACCGTCTGGACCTCTGGGTGCACCCGATCGTGCTCGGCGTCGGCAAGAAGGTGTTCGACGGTGGCGCGGTGCCCGCGAACCTCACACTTCTCGAACCGCCGGTGGCCAGTCCGAAGGGCACTGTGTACCTGCGCTACGGGCTCGCCGGTGGCACGCCCGGGACGGGGGACATGAGCGCGCCCGATCGCGGTGCAGGGCGCGACTGAAGCCGGCCCGCGCCAGGCCCGCACATCGGACCACTCTCACGCGCCGCCCCAGCGCCCGGCCGGGTCGAGCTGCTTCTCGAACCAGTGGTGAGCGAAGTGCTCGCTGTTGTACGGCTCGATCTCCCGGTACCCGGACGAGTGGTACATGGCGATCGCCTCGGTGAGGTTCCGGTTCGTGTCCAGCCGCATGCTGGTCCAGCCTCGCTCGGCCGCGTACCGCTCCAGGTCGCTCAGTATCCGCCGGCCCATGCCGAGACCGCGCACGGTGTCCGCCACCCAGACCCGCTTGATCTCGGCAGGTGCGTCGGGGTGCAGTTTGACCGCGCCGCAGCCGACCGGCTCGGAGTTCAGCGTGGCCAGCAGGAACACGCCGGCGGGCGGGACGAGTTCCTCGTCGTGGACAGGCTTGCTCAGTGCCGGGTCGAACCCGTCGTCGAAGCGCCGGGCGACGTCCCGGGCGTAGGCGCGCAGGCATGCCCGGGCGCGCGGATCGCTGGGCGGGCAGGGCTCGACGACCACCATCGACGCGATGAGCAGCCGCTCGACCTGGGTCATCGCCGCGACGAGCTGCTCGCGTCGTTGCCCTGACAGCGGTTCGAGGATCGACCAGGCGAGCTGGTCGGAGCGCGCGTCGAGGGCGGTCCACTCCGCCCGCCCGGCTTCGGTGAGCGTGGCCACCCGGACCCGCGCGTCACCGCCGACCGGTTCGGCCGGCCCGACCGTGACCAGCCCGTCGCCTTCCAGGGTGCGCAGCAGCCGGCTGAGGTAGCCCGAGTCCAGGCCGAGTCGGGCCCGTAGCGCCGCGACCTCGGCGCCGTCCGGACCGATCTCCCACAGCAGTCGCGCCTGCGCGAGAGGGCGTCCGGAGGCCATGTACTCGTCGTCGAGCGCGCCAACGCGCTGGGTCACCGTCCGGTTGAAGCGCCGCACCGCGGCGACGAGATCGAGCGTCATATAGCTGACTTTAGTCAGGCAATGGGGATTGGGCCAGTCAAACGGGTCCAGACCACCGCCGTCACCCTGACCGAGGTCGGGGTGACGGCGGCATGGTGGGCGAGGGGCTATCCGCCGACGGCGGCGGCTCCGGTGGGCAGTCCGAGACGGTCCACCACGGCCGACACGAGCTGCTCCGGAGACAGCGCGACGTCGAGCACCAGGCCCGGCGGCTCGCCGGGTTCGAACCGCTCCAGTATGGCCAGTTGAGAGTCCAGGAGGCTCGCCGGCATGTAGTGCCCGGCGCGTCGGGCCATCCGCTCCCGGATCACCTCCGCGGTCCCGTCCAGGTGGACGAAGTCCACGCTCGGCGGTCCCTGCCGGAGCACGTCACGGTAGGACCGCTTCAACGCCGAGCAGGCCAGCACCGTCGACACGCCCTCGGCGTCACGGGTGGCCATCCAGTCGGCGAGGGCGCGCAGCCAGGGCCAGCGGGCTTCGTCGTCGAGGGGTACCCCGGCACTCATCCTCGCCACGTTGGCCGCGGAGTGGAACTCGTCGGCCTCGGCGAAGGTCAGCCCGGCGACGTCGCTGATTCCCCTCGCCACGGTCGTCTTGCCGGCACCGGACACGCCCATCACGACGACGTGCCGGGGTGGCTGTCGGCGGCCGGGCCCGGCGGCGGCACCCTGCTCACCAGTCATGGACGGTCCCGTCCTTGAGCCGGTTGAACGGCAGGTAGGCCGGCACGTACGGGAACCGCTCGGCGGCCTCCTCGTCGAGTTCGACGCCCAGACCCGGCTGCTCGCCGGGGTGGAGGTAGCCGTCGGCGAACGTGAAGGACTGCCGGAAGACCTCGTCGGTCAGGGCGCCGTGCCGCATGTACTCCTGGATGCCGAAGTTGTGGATGGCCAGGTCGAGGTGCAGGGCGGCGGCCATGCCGACCGGCGAGATGTCGGTCGGGCCGTGGATGCCGGACTTGATCTGGTACTGCGCGGCGAAGTCGAGCAGCTTGCGCATCGCCGTGATGCCCCCGGTGTGGGTGACGGCGGACCGGACGTAGTCGATCAACTGTTCGCGGATGAGCGTCTGGTAGTCCCACACGGTGTTGAAGACCTCGCCGATCGCGAGCGGCGTTGTCGTGTGGTGGCGGACCAGGCGCAGGGCCTCCTGGTTCTCGGCGGGAGTGCAGTCCTCGAGCCAGAACAGGTCGTACGGCTCCAGGTCCTTGCCGAGCCGGGCGGCCTGGATCGGGGTCATCCGGTGGTGACCGTCGTGCAGCAGCGGAAGCTCGGGTCCGAACTCGTTGCGTACCGCCTCGAAGACGCCGGGCAGGTGACGCATGTAGGAGCGGGTGTCCCAGTCCTCCTCGGCCGGCAGTGGCGTGCGCTGCGCCGGCTCGTAGTCGTACCGCGTGCCGTCGGCGCTGGGCTGCGCGGCGACCCCGTAGACGGCGTTGATGCCCGGGACGGACGTCTGGACCCGGATCGATCGGAAGCCGAGTTCGAGATGGTGGCGGATCGAGTCGAACAGCTCCGGGACGTCCCGCCCCGAGGCGTGGCCGTACGCCATGATGCCGGTCCGCGACGCGCCGCCCAGCAGCTGGTAGAGCGGCATGCCGGCGGCCTTGGCCTTGATGTCCCAGAGTGCGACGTCCACGGCCGCGATCGCCGCCATGGTCACCGGGCCCCGCCGCCAGTACGCGGAGCGGTAAAGGAACTGCCAGGTGTCCTCGATGCGGTGCGGGTCCCGCCCGATCAGCAGCGGGACGACGTGGTCGCGCAGGTACGAGGCGACCGATAGTTCCCGCCCGTTGAGGGTGCCGTCGCCCAGTCCGGTGACCCCGTCGTCGGTGGTGATCTTCAGGGTGACGAAGTTGCGGTCCGGGCTGGAGACGATGACGTCCGCTGCGACAATCTTCACGGGGTGCCTTTCTCAGGTGCCGCGCTGGGCGGGTTTACCGGATGGTGCTTCCAGTCTCGTGTTCGTCGAGAAGGGACAGTTCGGCGCGGCGCGGCAGGCCCTCCCAGTCACCGTGAGCGGCGACGGCGAAGGCGCCCACGGTCACCGCCCGACGCAGGCGGCCGTCGAGGTCGAGCCCGTCGAGGTGCCCGGAGAGGTAGCCGGCGCTGAACGCGTCACCGGCGCCCACCGTGTCGACCGCGGTCACCGGCACCGCCGCGACGTGCCGGACGCCCTGGCGGGTGTGGGCCCGGGCGCCGTCGGCGCCGAGCTTGACCAGGACGGTCCGCACGCCGCGCGCCAGTAGGCGCGCGACGACGCTGGGCTCGTCCGCCCCGGGCTCGTCGACGAGGTCCAGCTCGTCGGCGGAGGCGATGACCAGTGAGGCGTACGCGGCCAGCGGGGTGAGCGCCGTGCGGGCCGCTTCCCGGGTCCAGAGCCGGGCCCGGTAGTTGACGTCGAGGCAGACCAGCGTCCCGGACCGGGTGGCCGCCTCGGCCGCCCAGGTGGTGGCCTCGCGGGCGCTGTCGGACAGCGCCGGGGTGATCCCGCTCAGATGCAGCACCCGGGCGCCCTCGGCGATCGGCGCGCGCACGTCCTCGATGCTCAGGGCGGACCCGGCCGAGCCGGACCGGTGGTACCGCACCCGGGTCACGTCGGCGGTGCGCCGTTCCAGGAACATCAGCCCGGCGGGCCGGGTGGGGTCGGTGGTCACGCCGTCGACGCGTACGCCTTCGGCGCGCAGTTGCCGCAGCACGTACTCGCCCAGCTCGTCGTCGCTGACCCGACCGACCCAGGCGGCCCGGTGGCCGAGCCGGGCCAGGCCGATCGCGACGTTCGACTCCGCGCCGGCCAGGTGCATGGTCAGGGCGCCACCGACCGCGAGCGGTCCGGCCGCCCGCAGCGACACCAGTGACTCGCCGAAGGTGAGCAGGTCGACCGCGGTCATGGGACCGGCCGGTGGGTCGCCGCCGTCAGGTAGCCGCGCGCCCGGGCGCGCAGCGCGTCGAGGTCGCCGCCGGACGCGGCGTCGCCCACCAGCGGGCCGCCGACGCCGACGGCGATGGCCCCGGCGTCGAGGTAGGCGGGCATCTCGGCCAGACCCACCCCGCCGACCGCGAGGAGGGGAAGTTCCGGGAACGGGTCGCGTAGCGCCCTGAGGTACGCCGGGCCGCCGAGCGAGGCGGGGAAGAGCTTCACCGCCGCCGCCCCCATCCGGACCGCGGTGTACGCCTCGGTCGGGGTGAGCGCCCCGGCGGCGACCGGCAGACCGCGGCGAACGGCCTCGGGGATCGAGTCGACGACGGCCGGGGTGACGACGAAGTGCGCTCCGGCGGCGGCCACGTCGGCGACGTCGGCGGCGGTCAGCACCGTTCCCGCGCCGACCAGCGCGCCGACCGGCGCGGCCGCCCGGATGGCCTCGATGACGCGTAACGCTCCGGGTGTCGTGAGGGCCACCTCGACGATGCGTACGCCCTCCTGGAGCAGCGCCACGCCGGTGGCGATCGAGGCGGCCGTGTCGGTGCCGCGGATGATCCCCAGAAGGCGGGCCGCGGCGAGTTCACCGGTCAGGTCCAGGGTCATGCTCACCATTCCGCGTAGGAGCCGTCGGGGTGCCGGAAGGTGGGGCTGCGCCACACGTGCCCGCGCTTGTCCGCCGCGCGTACCGCCTGCTCGTCGACCTCGATGCCGAGCCCGGGCGCGGTGAGCCGCTCGATGTGCCCGTCGACGAAGAGCAGCGGGGTGGTCTCCACGACGTAGTCGAGGACCTCGGCCCCGAGGTTGTAGTGGATGCCGATGCTCTGTTCCTGAATCAGGTAGTTGGGTGTGGCGAAGCCGATCTGCAGGCACGCCGCGAGGGCGATCGGCCCGAGCGGGCAGTGCGGGGCGAGCTGCACGTCGTAGACCTCGGCGAGCGCGGCGATCCGGCGTACCTCGGAGATCCCGCCGGCGTGCGAGAGGTCCGGCTGGGCGACCGCGATGCCGGCCTGGAAGACGGGCAGGAACTCCTGCCGGCTGTAGAGCCGCTCCCCGGTCGACACGGGCGTGGTCGTGGACCGCACGAAGTCGCCGATGAGGTGGGAGTTCTCCGGTACGACCGGCTCCTCGAGGAAGAGCGGGCGGTACGGCTCGAGCAGCGGGGCGACGCGGCGGGCGTTGGCGAGGGTGAACCGGCCGTGGAAGTCGACGGCGACGTCACGCTCGTCGCCCAGCACCTCCCGGGCGGCGGCGACCCGCTGGACCACCCCGTCCAGCTCGGCGACGGACGCGATCGGGCTCATCCGCCCCGAGGCGTTCATCTTGACCGCGGTCAGTCCGGCCTCCACCTGCGCCGCGATGTGGTCGCGGACCTCGCTGGGCTCGTCGCCGCCGACCCAGCCGTAGACCCGGATCCGGTCCCGGACCGGGCCGCCGAGCAGCTGGTGCACCGGCGCCCCGTACCGCTTGCCGGCGATGTCCCACAGCGCCTGGTCCAGGCCGGACACCGCGCTGGCCAGGATCGGGCCGCCCCGGTAGAAGGAGCCCTTCGTCATGGTCTGCCAGTGGTCCTCGATCCGCAGCGCGTCCCGGCCGATCAGCAGCTCGCTGAGCTGCTCCACGGCGGTGCGGACGGTTTCCGAGCGGCCCTCGCAGGTCGCCTCGCCCCAGCCGACGATCCCTGATTCGGTCTCGACGCGGACGAAGAGCCAGCGGGGGGCGACCAGGAAGGTCTCGACCCGAGCGATTGTCGTCACGGTGTCCTCAGCCCTTCGTCGCGCCGGCGGTGAGGCCGGAGACGACGTACTTCTGCACGAACAGGGCGATCAGCATGATCGGCAGGGTGACGACGCTGGCCGCGGCCATGAGTCCGCCCCAGTCGATGCTGGCGTAGCCGACGAAGTCGAAGATCGCGACCGGCAGGGTCTTGGTGTCGGCGCCGGAGAGCACCAGGGCGAACATGAAGTTGTTCCAGGAGAAGATGAAGGACAGGATGCCGGCGGTGGCCACGCCCGGTATCGACAGCGGCAGCGTGATCCGGCGGAACGCGCCGATGTGGGTCAGCCCGTCGACGAGCGCCGCCTCCTCGAGTTCGATGGGCAGGCTGTCGAAGTAGCCCATCATGATGTAGACCACCAGCGGCAGCGACACGAACATGTGGCTCAGGATGAGCACGCTGAAGCCGCCGACCATCTTCAGGTTCGAGAAGACGTAGTACCAGGGCACCAGCAGGGAGACGCCGGGGATGACCCGCGCCATCAGCACGACGAGCGCGGACTTCCTCATGTTGAAGCGGCTCATGGAGTACGCCGCGGGCACGCCCAGGACGATGGAGAGCACGGTGGCCGCGAAGGCCACCCAGAGGCTGTTGACGATGAACTCGACGTAGTTGGCCTGCTCCAGGACGTTCGCGTAGTTCGTCAGGGTGGGCGAGAAGGCGAACGCCTTGCCCGTGTCGTAGATGTCGACGTTCGTCTTGAACGAGGCGGCGACCATCCAGAGCAGCGGCGCGAGCAGCGCGATCACCACGACGGTGAGCGCCACCACGCGGAACACCCGGTAGGCGAGGCTGGACTTCATCGCTTCGCCTCCTTCCTACGCGAGGTCAGAGCCCACATCGACCCGATGATGATCAGGAAGAAGACGATGAGGACCGTCGATGAGATGCCGTACTCGTTGTAGTCGAAGCTCAGTCCGTAGGCGTACACGTTGAGCGTCTCGACCTCGTGGAAGGAGCCGCCGCCGCGGCCCTTCGTGGCGTAGAGGATGTCGAAGGTCTTCAGCGCGTCGATGCCGCGCAGCAGGATCGCGACGATCACGGTCGGCATCACCAGCGGCAGGGTGACGTGCCGGAACCGCTGCCAGGTGCTGGCGCCGTCGATACGCGCCGCCTCCTGGGGCTCGTCGGACAGCGAGGTCAGGCCGGCGAGCAGGATCAGCACCACCATCGGGGTCCACTGCCAGACGTCAATGAAGATCGTCGTGGGCAGCGCCGAGTGCTGGCCGGCCAGCCACGGTTGGGGTCCGATGCCGACCCAGCCGAGTACCTGGTTCGCCATGCCGATGTTCGGGTCGAAGATGAGCCGCCACATCATGCCGACCGCGACCGGGGTGGCGACCAGCGGCATCAGGATGGCGACCCGGACCCATTTCTGACCCCGGAACGGTCGCCACAGCAGCAGCGCGACCGCCATGCCGAGGACGACCTCGAACAGCAACGCGACGACGGTGAACGCGGCGGTCCGGCCGACGGCGGGCCAGAACCGGTCGGTGTCCGAGAGCACTTCGACGTAGTTCTGGAAGCCCACGAACTCGGACTCCGCCCGAACCGAGCCCTCGGCGTCGGTGAGGCTGAGGTATCCGGTCCAGGCCAGCGGAAAGACGATCAGCGCGGCGACGAAGACCATGGCCGGCGTCGCGAAGAGCCACTTGCGATGGTCGTTGGCCCAGCGGGCCCACGCCGGCGTGTCCGGCGTCTCCGATGCTCGGCGGGGCGGTCTGGTGGGGGTGGTCACTGCTGCCATGAGATCTCCGGGGTGGGCGGGCCCGGCGGGGGTGGCGGAGCCGGACGGCCCCGCCACCCCCGCGCCAGGCTTACTTGGCCTCGTCGTCCAGGAACTGCTGGAACGCCTCGTTGGCGGAGTCGGCCGCCGCCGCGGCGTCCTTGCCCGCGATGGCGTCGACGATCGGCTGGCCGACGATCTCCCGGGCCTGGGCGACCTTGTTGACCAGCGGGCGGTCGTGACCCACGCCGTCCTTCGTGCTGGCCGCGATGGCCTCGACGAGGTCCTTCGGGTACGTGGCGGTGCCCTCCGGGTTGGCCCAGACCGAGGTACGCGCGCCCGGCACGCCGGACTTCTGCTGCGCGAGCGTCTGCTCCTTGCTGGTCGCCCACTCGACGAACTTCCAGGCGTTGCTCTGGTTCTCGGAGTTGTCGTTGATGCCCAGCGCCCACGAGGGGATGTTGTAGGGCTTCGAACCGGCGGGGCCGGCCGGGAAGGGCGCGAAGCCGACGGTGTCGGAGACCTTCGACTTGGCCGGGTCGGTGGCGTTCTTGTAGAGCGAGTTGGCCTCGGTGTAGAACGCCGCCTTGCCCTGGGTGAAGATGGCCATCGCCTCGGGCCAGCTCATGTCGGTGCTGACGTTCGCCGGGCCGTGGTCCTTCAGGAGCCCGCCGTAGTAGGCGTACGCCTGCTTGGCCTGCTCGCTGTTGACGGTGGCCTTGCCGCTGCTGTCGACGAAGTCACCGCCGAAGCTGTAGAGGAAGCTGGAGAACTGGGTGACCGCCGGCGACTTGCCGGTACGCGCCACGAAGCCCGCGATGCTCGGGTCGGCGGCCTTGATCTTGGCCGCGGCCGCCTTGAGCTCGTCGAGGGTCTTCGGTGCGGCGGTCAGACCGGCCTTGCCCAGCAGGTCCTTGCGGTAGTAGAGGACCTCCTGCTCGGTGATGATCGGGACGCCGACCGCCTTGTCCTCGTACGAGGTGGCGTCCACCGGGCCGGCCTGGAAGTCGCTGAAGTCCCAGTCCTTGTTGGACTTCACCTTGTCGGACAGGTCGGCGAGGTACTTGTTCTTGGCGAACAGCTTCCCCTCCTGCAGGGGGCGGTACATCATCACGTCGATGTCGCTGGAGCCGGCGTTCAGCTTGACGTTGTACTGGTCGGAGAGCTGGTCCTCGCCGAGCTGCGTGATCTCGACCTTCAGGCCGGACTGCTTCTCGAACTCGGGCAGGGCCTGCTTGATGTTCTCCGTCCACACGTGGTTGGCCAGGGTCACCCGCACGGTCTTCGACGAGGCGCTGTCGTCCCCGCCGCCGCCGCACGCTGACAGGCCCATGGCGGCAACCACGGCCAGAGAAGTTCCAAATATCGATCGACGCCGCACGTCCATCTCTCCTTCTGTCGTGGTCGCCGCTTCGGGGGTAGAGCACGACCTCGCTGTTAACGTCCGCTTAACGTCCGGATGCTAGGCCGATAAAGCGGATTTATTCAAGGGGTGATCTCCAACTGATATGCTGCAACGCGTGGACCGGTCCTCATCAGGGGTTGCAGCCGTCCAGAAGAAGGCCCCTGCCGAGGCCGGGCTGCACGCACAAGTTCTCGACCACCTCGGCACCGCCATCTGCGGAGGCCAGCTGACGCCGGGCTCCGTCCTCAACATCGACGAGCTGGTCGACCGGTACGGCGTGTCCCGCTCGGTTGTCCGCGAGGTCCTGCGGGTGCTCGCCGCCATGGGGTTCATCGAGACCCGCCGCCGGGTCGGGGTGCTGATCCGGCCGACACGCGACTGGAACGTCTTCGACCCGCAGGTGATCCGCTGGCGACTGGCCTCGGACGGCCGGATGGCACAGATGCGCTCGATCACCGAGCTACGGACGGCCGTCGAGCCGCACGCCGCCTGGCTGGCCGCTCGCCGGGTCGACCACGACGAGGCGAGCGACCTCGTCGGGTTGGCGGCCAAGATGTGGGCCGCCGGGAAGGCCGGGGACGAGGAGCGCTTCCTCCACCTCGACATCGAGTTCCACCGTCGGGTGCTGGCCGCCTCGGGTAACGAGATGTTCGTCAGGCTGCAGGACCTGGTGGCGGAGGTGCTCACCGGCCGCCACCACTACGACCTGATGCCGCACTACCCTCACGAGCAGGCTCTCCAACTGCACGCCGACGTGGCGCAGGCGATCCAGCGCCGCGACGGCGACCGTGCCCGCGCCGCGATGGTCCAGATCATGGAGCAGGCGTTCGGCGAGATGAAGTCGATGTGGGAGCAGACCGGCGAACCCGGCCAGGGCTGAGCTGCTGATGGCTGACATCTCCGTGCGTCCCATGGCTGCCGGTGACGCCGAGCGGGTCCTGGCGATCTACCAGGCCGGGCTCGACGCCGGCAACGCCAGCTTCGAGGTCACCGCGCCGACCTGGTCGGCGTTCGACGCCACGCGCCTGACCGCGCACCGGTTCGTGGCCGTCAGCGGCGAGAGCGGCGTCGTCGGTTGGATCGCCGTCTCGCCGACCTCGACCCGCGCGGTCTACGCCGGCGTCGTCGAGCACTCCGCCTACGTCGATCCGGCCGCCCACGGGCGCGGGATCGCCCGACTGCTGCTGGACACGCTGATCGCCTCGACCGAAGCCGCCGGCATCTGGACGATCCAGTCCGGTGTCTTTCCGGAGAACACCGCCAGCCTGACCCTGCACGAGCGTGCCGGGTTCCGCGTCATCGGCGTTCGCGAGCGCGTCGGTCGCCATCACGACCGTTGGCGGGACGTCGTCCTGCTGGAACGCCGTAGCCCCGCCATCAGCTGACGAGCGCGGCAGGTCGCCGCACCAGCCGCGACGTCACAGGTGAGCCGCCTCAGTCCAGGCAGAACTCGTTGCCCTCGGGGTCGGCCATCACGATGAAGCCGGCGTCCAGTGGGGGAGCGGGCTCGGAGCGACGTACCCGCGTCGCCCCCAGCGCGAGGAGCCGGTCGCACTCGGCCTCCAGCGCCGCCATCCGCTCCTCTCCCTGCAGCCCGGGGGCCGCACGGACGTCGAGGTGGACGCGGTTCTTGGCGACCTTGTCCTCCGGCACCTGCTGGAAGAACAGCCGTGGGCCGTGCCCGTCCGGGTCCTCGATGGCCGATCTCGTGTTGCGCTCCTCCTCCGGTACGCCGATCCGCGCGAGGAAGTCGTCCCATGCGGCCAGCGGGTCGGCGCCCTCGGGCAGGTCGACTCCGGGCGGGCCGGGGAGCACGTAGCCCAGCGCCTCGCACCAGAAGCGCGACAGCGCCCGCGGGTCGTGGGCGTCGAAGGTGACCTGGATGTGGCGGCTCATCGGGTTGCTCCGTTCGTAGTGGGTCTCGGAGGTCGCGCTGCGGGCAGACCTTCTTCCATGAGTCACCCTGCCACGCCCAGCGGACAGAATCGGTCCGCTACTCCCGCCGGTGGGCCGTGCCGTGGCGCCGCTCTCCGAGGGCATTCGCAACGACCGTCGGGTGTGTACCTTGTAGAAATCGAACGCGGCGATGGGGGGTCTGGTGACTGGCCGGAGCGGGGAACTGTCAGCGGCGGACCGGATCGACACCACGGTCGCGCACCCGGCTCGCAGGTACAACTACCTGTTGGGCGGCAAGGACAACTTCGCTGCTGACCGGGAGTCTGGTGACGCCCTCGCGGCCGCGATGCCCACGATCCGGCTGGCCGCGGTCGAGAACCGGATGTTCCTGCAGCGGGCGGTGCGATTCCTGGCGCAAGAGGGCGTCCGGCAGTTCCTGGACATCGGCACCGGCATCCCGACCGCCGACAACACCCACGAGGTCGCCCAGGCGATCGATCCGTCAGCCCGGGTCGTCTACGTCGACAACGACCCGATCGTCCTCGCCCACGCCCGCGCGTTGCTGAACAGCACAACCGAGGGCCGCACCGCCTACCTCGACGCCGACCTGCGTGAGCCCGACAAGATCCTCACCCATCCGGACCTGCGGACCACGTTGGACCTGTCCCAGCCCGTCGCGCTGATGCTGGTGGCGATCCTGCACTTCATCCGTGACGACGAAGACCCCAAGGGCATCCTCGACCGACTCGTCGCCGCGCTCCCTGCCGGCAGCTACGTGGTCGCTTCGCACGTCACCTGGGAATACATGCCACCGACCGTGACCGCGAAGCTCGAAGCCAGCAATCACGACGGGCGGTTCCGCGCCCGGCGCACGGAGCAGTTCGCCGAGCTGCTCGCCGGGATGGAGCTCGTCGATCCGGGCATCGTGTCCGTGGCGCGGTGGCGCGCGGATGACGCGCCGCAGCCACGACCATCCGTGCAGGACGTGTCCGTCAACGGCGCCGTCGCCCGCATTCTGCGATAGCCAGCGACGGAAGCCTGCTCGCTAGCCGCAGCGAGGCCCTGCGCCCGCGCGGGGGACAGGCGCGCCCCGCACCGTGATCTGGTTCAGGCAGCTCGGGCCTACGCCGGGCGGGCGGGTGCCCCGGTCTGTGCGGGGGTCGTCCAGCCGGGATGTCTGCCCTCGATCGTGAGCGTGGCCAGCAGCCCGGGGTGGTCCGTCGCCCCGTGCATTCCTATCGAGCGGCGGCAACAGATCGTGACGTCGGGTGTCGTCATGACATGTTGCAGCGCGCCGTCGTCGATCCGCAGGTACTCCGGCGGCACGCAGGATCGCACGTCGGGGGAACGGTCGTGCCGGAGATTGAGGTCGCCGATCAGCACCGTCGGCGCGTACCCCACGCTCCTGCGGATCGCTGGCACGACCGCGTCGAGCAGGTGACGGCACTGGTCGAGCGCGACGGTGATGCTGGTGGCCGCCAGATGTGTGGTGCAGGCGTGCAGCGAGCCGGGGACCTGGACGCAGAGCCAGGCTCGTTCCTCAGGGTCCGAGACATCCTGCGCCGGGTAGATCCCGCTCCGCACCGTGTAGGGGGTGGTCGTCGCATCGACGCGGGTCAGCAGTCCGATGCCGTAGGGCTCACCGTTGAGGCATCGGGTGACGGCGCCGCTGGGGCGGTCGCCGGCGGCCTTGAAGGCGGACATGACCGTATCGTCGGGGTGGACGGTCGCCAGCGCGGCCTCCAGCACCGCCACATCGCCCCGGCAGGTCTCGTTGAGAGAGACCACGTCGGGCACCTCCGCGCTGATCACCTCGACCGCCGCGGTCACCGACCGACCCGTGTAGCAGCCGGCGCGGCCGCTGTTGCAGAGGTTCAGCTGGAGCACCCGCAGGGCCGAGGATTCGGTCCTGGTGGCCAGCGGCGGACGGGCCGGCACCGTGGCGGCGGCGACCAGGCACACGACGGCCAGTGCCCAGCGGAGAGATCGGTACCAACGGTCAGCCACGCGCGGTCCGCGGAATATGACCAACGGTGGCACCGTCCAGCAGGAGGCGCCTCCGGAGACGGGTCTCGCGGGTGACGTCGACGGCTGACTGCTCGGACACGCGGACTCCGGATGAAGCAGGCGACAGTCGTCGCCGAGGTGCAGCGATCCTACTGCCGGCCCACCGGCAGGAGCACCATGCCCGCGGGCCGTGTGGGGCGCGGAGCCCCACACGGCCCGGTCGTGCTCCGGTGACCCTCGTCGGCTCAGCCGAAGCGGTCGGTCAGCGGCGCGGCTTCGGAGTGGTGCGCGGCAGGACGTACGGCGGGCCGGCGAAGATCAGGTCGGACTTCAGCTCGTGGTACGCCCGCTTGGGCTGGTAGTTCTCGTCATAGATGGTGGCCAGGCCCTCTGGCGGGTCGTTGAACCAGCCCGGCACCCAGGAGTGCCGGTCACTGAAGCCCCAGACGGTGTACGACAGGCAGCTGCGCACGGCCAGGCAGGCCTTCATCAGCACACTGAAGTTGGCGGCCGACGCCTGCAACCGGGGGTTGATCTCGGCCGCGTTGCCGGCCCGGACGGCCTCGGTCATCTCGCTGCGGACGTCGACCTCGGTGAACGCGGTGGCGACACCGAGCGCGGTGAACTTCTTCAGCGCGGCGGTCACCTGGAGGGTGTCGTAGTTGCCGTACTGCGTGCCCAGGTGGCCCTGGGAGCCGATGCCGTCGACCGGGACGCCCTGGGCGCGCAACCCCTTGACCATGTCGTAGACGAACTGAGACTTGTCGTCGGCGGGGTTGCCGGAGCCGAACGCCTCGATGTTGTAGTCGTTGTAGAACAGCAGCGCCCGGGGGTCGGCGGCCCGCGCCCAGCGGAACGCGTCGGCGATGTAGCCGGGCCCGAGGTTCTGCGCCCAGAAGCCCTTGTAGTGCAGGGTCGACGGGGTGTCCCAGGGGTCACTGACCGCCTCGTTGACCACATCCCACTGCCAGATCTTGCCCTTGTAGCGGTTGACGACGGTGGTGATGTGCTTGCGCAGCAGCTCGCGCAGCTCCTGCTTGCTGATGGAGCCGTCGGCGACGCCACTGGTCAGCCAGGTGGGCAACTGGTTGTGCCAGACCAGCACGTGGCCGCGCACGCTCTGCTTGTTGCGCCTGGCGAACTCGACGAGTTGGTCGGCCGCCGCCCAGTCGTAGACGCCGCGGGTGGGCTCCAGGCTCTCCCATTTCATCGCGTTCTCCGCGGTGACCGAGGAGAACTCGGAGGCGACCAGCCTGCGGTACTGCGGGTCGTTGGCGTCGTTGAGGGCCGCCATGTCCACCGCGGTGCCGACCTGGAGACCGTGCCGCAGCCCGAGAGCCGCCAGGCTCTGGGCGGTGGGATCGTACGGCCGACTCGCGGTGGCCGGCACCGCGTTCAGTGCCGCGACGGTCGCGACCGCGACCGCGCCGACACTGATCCACCGTCGTTGCTTCATCTGCCTTCCTTTCGGCACCAATCGATCTTTATCGATCATCAGATGGAGGGTGCGGGCATGGTGCTGATGGGCTGGGAGCAGGGTCGGTGTCGGGTGTCCGAGGTCTCGGGCTGACCGTGGTGGCTCCGACAGCTCTTCGGGTGGAGACCCGAAACCTGCCCGAAACGTTAAGGCTGTCGATGGACCCCATTAAGGTCGAACACTTCCGGAAATCCGCCGCGTGACCTGCGAAGTGCTGGTGTCGTTCGGTTCGAAACTTCCGAAGGTTGGTGGCGCTGGCAGATCAACGGGCGGCTCGACCGCAGGTGGGGACCGGCGCGGCCGGCCGATCATGGCGGCGCCGGGCCGGTGTTTCGGGTCGTATCCGCCCCCTCGCCGCCGCACGGTTCGGCCCATCTGCCGCTCGCCGCGCCTGAAGCGCCGTTCGCCGCACCGGGTCGACCGCTCCCGGCGACTGTGTCGTCGCTCAGGCATGGTCCCGTACGGCAAGAACTACAGTCGGCAGGAGCGCGTCCGATCGATCACCACGCATGTCACGGTGAGGAGCGAGTCGATGACCATCCCTGCGGGCGTCGAGGTCACAGGCCCGATGCACCCCCGGTACGACGAGATCCTCACCCCGGAGGCGCTGGCCTTCCTCGCCGATCTGCACCGCGCCTTCGACCCGCGTCGCCGGGACCTGCTCGCCCTGCGACGGCAGCGTGAGGCAGAGCTGGCCGACGGTGGGCTGCTGGACTTTCTGCTGGAGACCCGGGAGATCCGCGAGGCCGACTGGCGGGTCGCCGAGCCGGCACCGGGCCTGGTCGACCGCCGCGTCGAGATCACCGGACCCACCGACGCGAAAATGACCATCAACGCCCTGAACTCCGGCGCGAAGGTGTGGCTGGCCGACCACGAGGACGCCAACACCCCGCTCTGGGAGAACGTCATCTCCGGTCAGCTCAACCTGCGCGACGCCATCGACGGCAAGCTCGCCTTCACGTCCCCCGAGGGCAAGCAGTACGCGTTGCACGACGGCGAACTGGCCACGATCGTGGTACGACCGCGCGGCTGGCACCTCACCGAGAAGCACATCCTCGTCGACGGTGAGCGGACCTCCGGCAGCCTCGTCGACTTCGGGCTCTACTTCTTCCACTGCGCGCGCCGGCAGCTCGACCGCGGCGCCGGGCCCTACTTCTACCTGCCCAAGATGGAGAGCCACCTCGAGGCGCGACTGTGGAACGACGTCTTCCTGGCCGCCCAGGAGAGGCTCGGCATCCCGCGCGGCACCATCCGGGCCACCGTGCTGATCGAGACCTTCCCGGCCGCGTTCGAGATGGACGAGATCCTCTACGAGCTGCGGGAGCACTCCGCCGGGCTGAACGCCGGCCGGTGGGACTACATGTTCAGCGTGATCAAAAAGTTCCGCACCCGGGGCGCGGACTTCCTTCTGCCGGACCGGAACGCGGTGACGATGACCGTGCCGTTCATGCGGGCGTACACCGAACTGCTGGTGCGGACCTGCCACCGACGCGGCGCGCACGCCATCGGGGGGATGGCCGCCTTCATCCCCAGTCGACGCGACCCGCAGGTCAACGAGACCGCCCTGGCGAAGGTCCGCGACGACAAGACCCGCGAGGCCGGCGACGGTTTCGACGGCTCCTGGGTGGCCCACCCCGACCTGGTGCCGATCTGCCGGGAGGTCTTCGACACGGTGCTCGGCGACCGGCCGAACCAGCTCGACCGCACCCGCGAGGACGTACGGGTCGTCGCCGCCGACCTGCTCTCGGTGGGCGCCACCCCCGGCCCGCACAGCGAGACCGGGTTGCGCAACGCGGTCAGCGTCGGGGTGCAGTACCTGGCCAGCTGGCTGCGTGGCTCCGGCGCGGTGGCCATCTTCAACCTGATGGAGGACGCCGCCACGGCGGAGATCTCCCGCAGCCAGGTGTGGCAGTGGCTGCACAACGACCTCACCCTCGACGACACCGGCACCCGGGTCACCCGGGAGTTGGTCGAGCGGATCGCCGACGAGGAGATCGCCAAGCTCCCCGGCGACCCGGGCGACTACACCGCCGCCCGGGCGCTGTTCATGGAGGTCGCCGTCGCCGACGACTTCGCCGACTTCCTCACCGTGCCGGCGTACGAACGGATGCCCTGACCGACGACCGACCCTACGCGCGGAGGTGGGCGATGAGCACAGCCGGAACGGACCTCGAAGCTCTCACCGCCGCGCTGCGAGCCGCCATCGGCGCGGACCGGGTGATCAGCGACCGACAACAGCTGCGCACCTACGAGTGCGACGGGCTGGCCCAGTACAAGGTGGTCCCGGCCCTCGTCGCCCTCCCCGCCGACGCCGCACAGTGCGCCGCCGTGGTCCGCGCCTGCGTCGCCGCCGACACCCCGTTCGTGGCCCGTGGCTCGGGCACCGGGCTCTCCGGGGGCGCGCTGCCGCACGCCGACGGCGTCCTGATCGTCACCTCGCAGATGCGGGAGATCCTGGAGATCGCCCCGTCCGACGAGCGGGCGGTGGTGCAGCCCGGCGTGATCAACCTGGCGGTCACCCGGGCCGCCGCCCCGCACGGCTGGTACTACGCGCCCGACCCGTCCAGCCAACAGATCTGCTCCATTGGCGGGAACGTGGCGGAGAACTCCGGCGGCGCCCACTGCCTCAAGTACGGCTTCACCACCAACCACGTCACCGGCGTCGAGCTGGTCACCCCCGACGGCGACCGGGTACGCCTCGGCGGCCGGGCGCCCGACGCCCCCGGCTACGACCTGCTCGGAGCGTTCGTCGGCTCCGAGGGCACCCTCGGCATCGCCACCGAGGTGACCGTGCGGCTGACCCGGTTGCCCGAGTCGGTGCGCACCCTGCTGGCCGCCTTCGAGAGCACCGACCAGGCGGGCGCGGCGACCTCGGCGATCATCGCGGCGGGAGTGGTGCCGGCGGCGGTGGAGATGATGGACGCGCTCGCCATCTCCGCTGCCGAGGCGGCAGTGCACTGTGGCTACCCGGCCGGCGCCGGCGCGGTGCTCATCGTCGAGCTGGACGGGCCCGACCCGGAGGTGGCCGCCCAGTTCGACCAGGTCGTACAGCTCTGCCGGGACAACCGGGCGTTCGAGATCCGGATCGCCGCCGACGACGCCGAGCGGGCGCTGTTCTGGAAGGGTCGCAAGTCCGCGTTCGCCGCCGTCGGACGGATCAGCCCCGACTACATCGTCCAGGACGGGGTCATTCCGCGCACCGCCCTGCCTGCGGTGCTGCGCCGCATCGGTGAACTCTCCGCCGAACGTGGCATCCGGGTCGCCAACGTCTTTCACGCCGGTGACGGCAACCTGCACCCGCTCGTCCTGTTCGACGCGGGCGTCGACGGGCAGACCGAACGCGCCGAGGAGGTCTCCGGCGCGATCCTCGACCTCTGCGTGAGCCACGGCGGGTCGATCACCGGTGAGCACGGCGTCGGCATGGACAAGGCGAAGTACATGCCGCGCATGTTCACCGACGACGACCTGGACACCATGCAGTTGCTGCGCTGCGCGTTCGACCCGGCCGGTCTGGCGAATCCGGGCAAGGTCTTTCCGACCCCCCGGCTCTGCGGCGAGATCCCCGGTCGACGCAAGGGGGTCCACCCCGCGCAGGAGGCCGGTCTGGCGGAGGCGTTCTGATGCCCGCCGACGCGATCCTCGACCGGCTCCGCGCCGCCGCCACCGAGACCACGACCGACGGCCGGCGCCCGGACGGCTCCGAGTCGGTCCGGCCGGCCGGCGACCACGACGTGATCGCCGGGATGCCCGCGCGCTACGTCGCCACACCCCGCGACACCGCCGGAGCGGCGACCCTGCTGCGGGCGGCCGCCGCCCTCGACCTCGCGGTGACGGTCCGCGGCGCGGCCACGAAGCAGGCGTGGGGAAGCCCGCCCCGGCGACTCGACCTGATCCTCGACACCACGGCGCTGGCCGGGGTGGTCGAGCACGCCGCCGGTGACCTGATCACCGTGGTCCGGGCCGGCACCCGCCTCGACGAGCTGGCTGCCACCCTGGCCGGCGCCCGCCAGCAACTCGCCCTCGACGCGCCGCTGTCCGGCGGCACCGTCGGCGGCGCGGTCGCCACCAACACCAGCGGACCTCGCCGGATGCTCTACGGCACCGTGCGCGACCTGATCATCGGGGTCACCCTGGTCCGCGCCGACGGTGTGGTCGCGCACGCCGGGGGCAAGGTGGTCAAGAACGTCGCCGGCTACGACCTGGCCAAGCTGGTCACCGGCGCGTACGGCACGCTCGGGCTGATCACCGAGTGCGCGTTCCGGCTGCACCCGCTGCCGTCCGCGGTCGCGTACGTCACCCGTCGGACCGACGACCCGGCCGAGGCGGGACGGCTCGCCGGCACCGTGCGCGCCGCGCAGCTCGTGCCCACCGCGCTGGAGGTGGACGCGCCGGCCGGTGGGGGAGCGGTGGTGACGGTGCTGCTGGAGGGCACCGCGGCCGGGGTGGCTGCCCGCGTGGAGGCGACCCGTCGGCTCCTCGGCGGCGACGCCACCGCTTCCGACGAGCCTCCGGACGGTTGGGGCCGGTACCCGTGGCGGGACGGCGACATTGGGCTGAAGCTGACCGCCGCGCTCTCCGGCGTACCGCGGTTGCTGGCCGACGCCCGGGCGGCGGCCGATCGGTGTGGTCTGCCGCTCGCGCTGCGCGGCTCGGCCGGCGTCGGGGTGCTCTACGCCGGGCTGCCCGGCACGGCCGACCCGGAGCGGGTCGCCGGCCTGATCGACGCGCTGCGGACGGCGAGCGCCGCCGTCGCCGGGCACGCCGTGGTGCTCACCGCGCCCCCGCCCGTACGGGACCGCGTGGACCTGTGGGGGCCCGTCGACGGTCTGGCACTGATGCGCCGGGTCAAGGAGCGCTTCGACCCCGATGCCCGGCTCGCGCCCGGCCGATTCGTGGGAGGGATCTGATGTCCATTCCCCGGCAGCCCGACCGTCGGGATCCGGCGGGCGCGGCCCGGTCCGCGGAGACCGCGCCGCTCAGCTCGCCGGGCGGAACCCGCCCGGCAAGTGGGCCCCGCGACGTGCTCGGGCTGGCCGCCCAACCGCCCGGCCAGGGCGCGTTTGACGCGCACCATCCGCCCGCCGCCGAGCTGGTCTCGGACTGTGTGCACTGTGGCTTCTGCCTGCCCGCCTGCCCCACCTACGTGCTGTGGGGCGAGGAGATGGACTCGCCGCGCGGGCGGATCTACCTGATGAAGGAGGGCCTGGAGGGTGAGCCGCTGTCCGACTCGATGGTCACCCACTTCGACCAGTGTCTCGGCTGCATGTCCTGCGTGACCGCCTGCCCGTCCGGTGTCCGCTACGACCGCCTCATCGAAGACACCCGGCAGCAGGTCGAACGCCGGCACCACCGCGGTCCCCGGGAGCGGGCGCTGCGGGCGGCGATCTTCGCGCTCTTCCCGTACCCGCGGCGGCTGCGGCTGTTACGCGGCCCGCTGCGCGCGTACCAGGCCAGTGGAGTGCGCCGTCTGGTCCAGCGGACCGGACTGCTGCCCCGGCTGGCGCCCACCCTGGCGGCGCTGGAGTCCCTGGCCCCCCGGCTCCGCCGGCCGCAACGCCCACCGAAGCGGGTTCCCGCGGTCGGTCCCCGGCGGGCCGTGGTCGGCATGCTCATCGGCTGCGTACAGGGTGCGTTCTTCCCCGAGGTCAATGCCGCCACCGCCCGGGTGCTCGCCGCCGAGGGCTGTGACGTGGTCATTCTGCCCGACCGGCAGGGTTGCTGCGGTGCGCTGAGCGTGCACAACGGGCGCGAGGCGGAGGCGCAGCGCTTCGCCCGCCGGATGCTCGACACGTTCGCCGCCGCCGGCATCGACTTCTTCGTGGTCAACGCGGCGGGCTGCGGCTCCACCCTCAAGGAGTACGGCGACCTGCTCCGGGACGATCCCGGCTACGCGGCGCTCGCCGCCGACTTCGCCGGCAAGGTGCGTGACCTGTCCGAGCTTCTCGACGAGCTGGGTCCGGTCGCCACCCGGCACCCGCTGCCGGTGACCGTCGCCTACCACGACGCCTGCCACCTGGCCCACGCCCAGGGCGTCCGCGCCCAGCCCCGCCGGCTGCTGCGCGACATTCCCGGGTTGGAGCTGCGGGAGATCGCCGACCCGGAGATCTGCTGCGGGTCGGCGGGGATCTGGAACGTGCTCCACCCCGGGCCGGCCGCCGAACTCGGCGACCGCAAGGCCCGCACCGTACTGGCCACCGGGGCGCGGCTGCTCGTCACCGCCAACCCCGGCTGCCTCATGCAGGTCGCCGCCGCGGTGACCCGCGCTGGCGGCGACATCGCGCTGGCCCATACCGCCCAGGTCCTCGACGCCTCCCTCCGCGCCCGTCCGGTGGAGGAGCTGCTGTAGGGCCCCAATTCATCCGCCACCGTCTCCGAGCGTCGAGGTGACCCATGTTCGACCAGTTCACAGTCGTCACCGATCCCGTCAGCGACTCCGTCGCGCTCTCGGCAATCTTCGCCGTCCTGCCTCTGCTCACCCTCTTCGTGCTGCTCGGCGTGCTGAAGGTGCGGGCCTGGCTGGCCGGGCTGATCTCGCTCGCGGTCGCGCTGGTGGTGGCGGTCGCCATCTACGCCATGCCCGTCGGGCAGGCCGTGCTCTCGGCCACCGAGGGCGCCGCCTTCGGCTTCTTCCCGATCCTGTGGATCGTCCTCAACGCGATCTGGGTCTACAACCTCACCGTCGAGAGCGGACACTTCGACGTGTTGCGCCGCTCGTTCGAACGGGTTAGTCCGGACATGCGGATCCAGGCGATCATCATCGCGTTCTGCTTCGGCGCGCTGCTGGAGGCGTTGGCCGGCTTCGGCACGCCGGTCGCCATCACCGTGGTGATGCTGATGGCGCTCGGCTTCCGCCCGATCCACGCGGCCTCGGTGGCGCTGCTGGCCAACACCGCGCCGGTGGCGTTCGGCGCGCTCGCCACCCCGGTCGTCACCCTGGCCACCGTCACCAGTGGCGTCAATGACGACTCCCGGCTCACCGTGGACACCCTCGGCGCGATGGTCGGCCGGCAGACGCCGATCCTCGCGGTGGTCGTACCGCTGCTGCTGGTGGTCCTGGTGGACGGACGGCGCGGTATCCGGCAGACCTGGCCCGCCGCGTTGGTCGCTGGCGTGACCTTCGGCCTGGCGCAGTTCGTCGCCGCGAACTACATCTCCGTGCCGCTGACCGACATCGTCGCGGCGTTGGTCTCGGCCGCCGCCGTCGTGCTGCTGATCCGCGTCTGGCGCCCGGTCACCCCGGCCGACCTGGGCCGCGAGCCGGAGGTGGCGAGCGTGCCGGCCGCCCGGGAGCCCGCCGAGGCCGAGCTTGCCGACCCGGGCGCCGTCCGCGCCACGGCCGGCCGCCGCTCCGGTACGACCACCGCGGCAGTGCCGTCGCTCGATGGCCCGGGCGGCGAGTCGCCGCCGGGGGACCCGTTCGTCTCGGACGACGCGCCGGGGGAGGATCGGCATTGGACGGCGGCCGATGCCGGGGCGGGCCACACCCGAGCGGCCGCTCCGCGGCTCGCCGACACCCCCGCGGAGGTGGCCCGCGCGTACGCGCCCTACCTGATCATCATCGCGATCTTCTCGATCGCCAACCTCGGGGTGGTGAAGGACGTCCTGGCGAAGGAGCCGTGGACGGTGAAGTTCGCCTGGCCGGGCCTGGACATCCTGGGCGGGAACGGCAATCCGCTGTCGTCGGTTACGTACACCCTCAACTGGCTGCCCGCCGCCGGCACACTGATGATCCTCGCCGGGGTGCTCACCGCGTTGGTGCTGCGGGTCTCCGTCGGCCAGGCGCTGCGAGCCTACGGGCGTACCTACGTCGAGCTGCGGTACGCGATCGTCACCGTCATGGCGGTGCTCGCCCTGGCGTACGTGATGAACCAGTCCGGGCAGACCAACACGCTCGGCGCGTTCCTGGCCGCCGCCGGTGGGGCGTTTGTCTTCCTCTCGGCGATCCTCGGCTGGATCGGCGTGGCGGTCACCGGCTCGGACACCTCGGCCAACGCGTTGTTCGGGGCGTTGCAGGTGGAGACGGCGGCGCGGGCCGGGCTGGACCCGGTGCTGCTGGCGGCCGCCAACTCCTCCGGCGGGGTGCTGGGCAAGATGATCAGCCCTCAGAACCTGGCCATTGCCGCCGCCGCGGTCGGCATGGCGGGCCGGGAGGGGGAGATCTTCCGCAAGGTGTTCGGCTGGAGTCTGCTCCTGCTGTTGTTCATGTGTGTGCTGGTCGCGCTCCAGGGCTCGCCGGTCCTCGGCTGGATGGTGCCCTGACCCCCGCCCGGCAGGTGGGGCCGTCCCCCGCGAGGGGACGGCCCGCACCGGCCGGCTAGCGCAGACGGGACTCGATCGCGTCGATGATGCGCGGACGCAGTTCGGCGGCGCGGACCACCGCGTCCACAGAGCCCACCTCGACGGCGCGCTGGATGTTGTGCACGCGGTCGAACTCGGTGGCCACCTCGCCGAGCTTCTCCGCGCGCACCGAGGAGCGCAGCTCGTCGAGCTCCGCGGTCAACGCGGCGCGCTCGGTGCCGGCCGCGGCCGCGACCCGGGCCTCCAGGGCCCGTACGCGAGGGTCGGCCGCCGTGCGGGCGTTGACGTCCCCGGCGAACACCACGGCGGCGGCGGGAGCGCCACCGAGCACCGAGGCGAACGAGCCTTCCAGCGCGAGCACCGTCATGTTCGGGTTCAGCGCCTTCGAGAACACCACGAACGCACCGCCGTGGTACCGCGAGATCACGCAGAAGACGATGGGCCCCCGGAAGTTGACGATCGCCCGGCCGATCTCGGCCCCGTACTCCAGTTGCAGCTTGCGCATCGACTCCGGTGAGCCGTCGAAGCCCGACAGGTTCGCCAGCACCACCAGCGGCCGATTGCCGCTGGCCGCGTTGATCGCCCGCGCGGCCTTCTTCGACGACCGCGGGAACAGGGTGCCCGCGGTGTAGGTGTCCGGGCCGTCGGTGGGCGGGAAGCCGCGCCGCGGCACCGATCGTGACTCGATGCCGAGCAGGCACACCGGGATGCCCCCGAGGTGCACGTCCTGCACCACCGCGGTCTCCGCGTCGGCCATGCCCGCCCAGCGTTCCAGCACCGGGTGGTCCTGGTCGGAGAGCGCCCGCATCACCGTTCGGATGTCGAACGGCTTCTTGCGGTCCGGGTTGGACTCGGCGGAGAAGATCTCCCCGACGGTGCTGAACGCGCTGCCCGCCACGTCGTGCGGGAAGGCGGAGATGTCGCGGTCCACCGGGTCGGTGGTGGTCGCCCGCCGGGGCGCGTCCTCGCCGGGCGCGACGTACGTGTGGTCGTAGTGCGACATCAACACGTCCCGCGCGGCGGTCAGGTTCGGCGCCCAGTACTGCGCCTGCCCGTTCGGCCCCATCACCCGGTCGTAGCCGCCGATGCCGAAGTTGTCCTCGGCGGACACGCCACCGGAGAAGTCGAGCGACTGCTTGCCGGTGAGCACCATCGCCGACTCCGGTGTCATCACCAGGACGCCCTTGGTATGCATGAGCATCGTCGCCTCGGCGTTCCAGTACGGCTGCGCGCCGACGTTGATGCCCGCGACGACAATGTTGATCTCACCGCCGGCCTGGGTGAACTCGACGATCCGCTTGAGCGCCGCGGCCACCCAGTCCATGTTCTCCGTACCCGAGGTCATGGAGATCCGGGCTCCGGCGGACAGCGCCCACCACTCCAGCGGCACCCCCATCCGCTCGGCCAGGTCCAGCGCGGCGATCACCCGGCGGCACTCCGGCTCCGACAGTGCGCCCAGCGACTTCGTCGGGTCGCCGAGCAGCACGACCCGGGTGACACCCTGCGGATGCCGCACGGTCGGCGTGGTGACCACCCCGGCGACGATCGCGGCGCCGTTGCGCCCCTTCGGCCGGTCCACCGGCACCAGCGCGTGGTCGTCGTCGAGGTCGTGCTCGACGAAGTCACCGAGCCGGCCGGTCAGCTCGTACGGGTACACCGTGTTGCGGCTGCTCGCGCGCAGCACCTTCAACCGGTACTCGTCGAGCGGCTCGACCGGCTCCACCGGCGGCGCGCCGATGGCCAGCTCCGCGCCGCCCGCCGTGTCGAAGGAGATCCGCACGGCGATCTTGGTCAGCTCGCCGGTACGCCGGTCGCGCTGCCGCGCGATGAACAGGATCTCCTCCAGCCCGGCGCCCGCGGTCGTCGGGCGCACGCGCCCGGCGATCATCTCCATCTCCTCGCGGGTCAGCTCGCTCGGCGGCCAGACGTAGATCACGATCCGGTTGGTGTTGAAGCGTGTCTTCGACGGTCGCCGCGACTGGGCGCGGCGGATCGAGTCGAGGCACGCCGCGACGGCGTCCTCGGTCGTCGGCAACGCGACCAGCCGGCCGTCGTGCTCGCGCAGCTCGGTCAGGTCACGCACCTGCGCGAACGCGACGAGGCGCTCGTCCGCCCGGTTCTCCCGCGCCACGGCCTGGAAGAGGTAGACCTCCTCGTCCGACGACGGCAGCCGGGTCAGGTCGAACTGGTGCAGCCGCTCCAGCTGCATCCGCTGCGCGATGTACGGGTGCAGGCCGCGGATCAGCCGGTCCTCGGTCATCCCTGGGCCGGACGGGCGGAAGGTGAAGTGGTGGTGCATCACCGCTCCGCCGCGACCCGCGACGGTGGTGGTGAGCCGGCGGACCTGGGGCGGCAGCGGGTGCGCGGTGATGACCTCGAGCAGCGCCTCCACCATCGCGTCGAAGTCCTCCGGCTGGTTCTCCCAGCCGAGGTAGATGTCGGCGTCGACGGCGTCCTCGCCACGTGCCAGCTCGGCGAGCCCGCGCAGCGCGCTGCCGAGCGCGTCGAAGCTCACCGCGGCGGAGACCACGCTCGAGTCCGCGCGCTCGGCGACCACGAACGCGCAGCCCGCGACGTCGCTGCTGCGCACGCTGGTGAGCGCCTTGTTGCCGTAGTACCGGCGGGTCAGCACCTCCAGCATCACCGCGTTGTCGAGGTGATCACGGACGAGCCGCTGGCCGAGCAGCCGTACCAGGGGCTCGGTGCTGCGTACCATCTCCGCGATGCGCTCGGTGCGGTCGGCCGCATCCGGGTGCGCGTCCAGGTGCCTCAGGTGCCCACGGACCTCGGCGTAGACGCGGGCGCGGTTGCGGCGCAGCAGCGGCTGGGCGAACCAGGCGAACACCACGCCACGGGCGAGGTCGGCGACCGCGGGGAAGCGGACCTGAGTCGCCGCCACCAGCCGCTCCAGCGCGAGACCGGCGGGCTCGCGCAGCGTCTCGTCCGGCGGGGTCTCCCGCAGCCAGGAGCGCAGCAGCGCCGCGACGACCGCGGCGTCGGCGGTCGCGCGTTGCTGGGCGAGGAAGATCCGGAACACGGCGGCTTCGAGCTGGGGCGAGCGCTCCAGGTCGGTGACGCCGTAGTGCCCGAGCGCCTTCGCGAGCTTGCCCTGGAAGGAATCGGGCAGAGCGGCCCGCTCGACGTCGAGGCTCTGCAGGTAGGTGTGCAAGTACTCGCGGGCGCTGCGGACGTGGGCGCCGCCGTCCTCACCCGTCGGCCGGTTGCGGCTCAGCTCGGTGAGGTCGGCGAACACGTCGACGAGGTCGAGTTCCTCGGCCAGTGGCCGGTGGCCCGCCTCGGTGGCCTCCCGCCGCGCGGTGAGGTAGTCGTCGAGCACGCGACGGTCGTCGTGCGGGTCGACGTCGAAGCCGAGCAGCAGGCCGCGCAGGTCCTCCTGGCCGCGCCGGCTACGCAGGTACGCCGGAACCTCCTCGGCGGTGGCGGGAAGGTCCAGCTCGACGGAGCCGGCCGTCGGGTCGTCCGTGGTCTCGTCGGCGTCGTCGGCGAGGGGCTCCAGCCGCAGCAGGGGCGCGCCGGCCTCCACCTGGCTGCCCACGGAGACCGCGCACTCCTTCAGCCGCGCCTTGAACGGCGCCCGCAGCACCGTCTCCATCTTCATGGCTTCCAGCACCAGCACCGGCGCGCCCGCCTCGACCTCGGCGCCCACCTCCAGCGGCGTGGCGACGACCAGCGCGGGCATGGGGGACCGGACGACGCCGCCCTCGTCGCGGCTGACCCGGTGCGTCACGCCGTCCACCTCGACCAGGTGGGTCGGCCCGTGCGTGCCGGTCAGCAGGCGGTACCGGGCGCCGTTGACGACGATCTGGCCGGTGTGGCGGTCGAACCGGTCGAGTTCGACGTCGGCGGTGCGCACCGCGGCGCCCACCTCGATGCCGACGCGGAACCGGTGCGCGCCGACCCGTGCCACGCGCATGCGGTAGGTGACCCCGCGCAGCTTGAGGTCCAGCGGCCGGCCGCTCTGGTGCTGCACCTGGGGGCGCCCACCGGACGCCGTCGACAGCAGGCGCTGCCGCTCGACGCTCTCCTCCTCCTCGTACGCCTCGATGGCGGCGGCCGCCAACGCGACTCCGGAGTGCCGGTGCGCGACGAGTCGGCCCTCGCCGCGGACACGGTCGATCCAGCCGGTGTCCGCGCTGGCGTCGATCACCTCGGGCTGGTCGAGCAGGTCGAGCACGAAGCTCTTGTTCGTCGCGCCGCCCTCGATGATCACCGTGGTGTTCGCCATCGCCCGGCGCAGCTTGCCGAGCGCCTCGGCACGGTCGCGGCCGTACGCGATGATCTTCGCGATCATCGAGTCGAAGTCGGCCGGGATGGTGTCACCCTCGCTGACGCCGGTGTCCACCCGGATGCCCGGGCCGCTGGGCAGGTCCAGCCGGGCGATGCGGCCCGGCGACGGCGCGAAGTCGCGGTCCGGGTCCTCGGCGTTGAGCCGGGCCTCGATGGCGTGCCCGCGTTCCACCGGTGGCTCGCCGTCGAGCCGGCCGCCCGAGGCGACGTGCAGCTGCGCCTTGACCAGATCGAACCCGGTGGTCAGCTCGGTGATCGGGTGCTCGACCTGAAGCCGGGTGTTGACCTCGAGGAACGCGAACAGTTGATCGCCGGGGTGGTACAGGAACTCGACGGTGGCCGCGCCGCGGTAACCGACCGCCAGGGCGAGCCGCTCGGCCGACGTCTTGAGCTCGGCCGCCTGCGCCGGGCTGAGCACCGGCGACGCCGACTCCTCGATGACCTTCTGGTTGCGTCGCTGGACCGAGCAGTCGCGGACCCCGAGCGCCCAGGCGGTGCCCTGCCCGTCGGCGATCACCTGGACCTCGACGTGCCGGGCCCCGGTGACCAGGCGCTCCAGGAACACGATGCCGCTGCCGAACGCCCGCGCCGCCTCCTGGCTGGTGCGCTCGTACGCGTCGTCGAGCTCCGCCTCGCTGGTGATCACCCGGATTCCGCGCCCGCCGCCGCCCGCGGTCGCCTTCAGCATCAACGGGTAACCGATCTCGGCCGCCGCCGCCCGCGCGGCGGCCAGCGTCTCGACGGCGCCGCGGCTCCACGGCGCGACCGGCACACCGACCTCCTCAGCGATCAGCTTCGAGCCGATCTTGTCACCGAGCTGGCGCATGGCTTCCGCGCTCGGCCCGACGAACGTGACGCCGATCTTCTCGCACAGCTCGGCGAACGCCGGGTCCTCGGCGACGAAGCCCCAGCCGACCCACGCCGCGTCGGCGCCGGTCTCGGTCAGGGCGCGCTCCAGCACCGCGAGATTGAGGTACGGGCGGGTGGACGCCGGACCGAGGTCGTAGGCGATGTCCGCCTCGCGCACGAAGGTGGCGGTACGGTCGACGTCGGTGTACAGGGCGACCGTCTCGATCCGGACGCCGGTCTCCGCGGCCAGCTCTCGGACCGCGTGGATGAGGCGCATGGCTGCCTCACCACGGTTGACGATGGCGACACGGTTGAACACCCGACTGACCCCTTTGGTAGACCATGATCTGCTCGCGGAGAGACGACGGCCCCCGCAGTGATCACCCTTCCGTCTGACGGCTGGCAGCGCCATGACGCAATCACCGAACCACCCGCCCCTCATTTGTAGGAAACCACCAAAAGTTTTTGGCTGCCACGCGGCATCAGGGCGGAGACCCTCGGCGGTGATGGCATTCACGCCGCATCGTGTCCGCGTGATGACTGAGAGTAGGGAGAATGCTCCGGGCCGGGACGCGTGCGTCAGGTCGGCCTGGTCGACGGAGCTGCGGTTTGATCGGCCGGAACACGGGCACGTGCTGCGGGCGCCCGCCCGCCACTGAGCTCGCCACCGCGATTGAGGAGGCACGGTTTGCCGTTCGACGCGAGCGAGTACGGCCGGCACGTGCCGGCCGACGTCTACGACGAGGCCTTCGCGCACCTGGATCCGACGGCGGCGGTCGAGCGGCTCGTGGAACTCGCGGACGGTGGTCCGGTCTGCGAGTTCGGGGTGGGCACCGGTCGGCTGGCACTGCCACTGCAGGAACGCGGTCTGACCGTCGCCGGTGTGGAAGGGTCCCCGGCGATGGCCGCTCGACTGCGGGAGAAGCCGGGTGGGGAACGGATCGAGGTGGCCATCGGCGACTTCGCCGCGACCCGGGCGCCGGGTGAGTTCGCTCTGGTGTTCCTCGCGTTCAACACGATCTTCGCGCTGCCGGACCAGGCCGCGCAGGTCGCGTGCTTCCGCAACGCCGCCGCGCACCTGCGTCCCGGTGGTCGCTTCGTCGTCGAGGCATGGGTGCCGGACCTGGCCGCGTTCCGGGCCGGCGCGGCACTGCGGCCGGTCCGGGTCGCGCAGGACACCGTCATGCTGGAGGCCGCTCTGCTGCACCCGGCGGAGCAGCGGATGACCACCACCAAGATCCGGCTCACCGGGACCGGGGTCGACCTGCTTCCCGCGAACCACCGTTACGCCTGGCCCGCCGAACTCGACCTGATGGCCGAACTGTCGGGCATGGCCCGGGAACACCGGTGGGAGGACTGGGCGGGCCGGCCCTTCACCGACGGCAGTCGCGACCACGTGTCGGTCTACCGACGGCCGGTGACGCCATGAGCCGTACCCGCCCCCACCACCGGTGCTGGCGGCCGCCGACGTGCCGGAGGCGAACCGGCACCGACGCGACGAATGAGCGACGACCCGTCGGGTACGCGAGCGGAGCGATGGCAGAACGACCGTGGCGGACCGAAGCCGCGAAGGGGCGAGTGTCGCATCTCGGGTGAATCGCCCCGCTGGTACCGGATCGTCGGCCGGAACCCGGATACGACCAGGGGAGGGTGACTGCGATGAAGGTCAGGAACTCACTGCGCGGGTTGAAGAACAAGATGAACTCGATCGTGGTACGCCGTCGAGGCAGGACTTTCGTGATCAACAAGGCCGACCGGCGTCAGAAGGCCCGGCAGGGCTGAGGGCGGGTCCTGACGTGTCCTGGCTGGCCGGGATGCCTCGCGCGCTCCAGCAGCGCCTGATCAATCCGATCGTCCGGCGCGCGTGGAACTGGAAACTCCCGATCCCCGGCGATGCCCTGCTGGAGACGACCGGACGGCGTACGGGCCGGCCGCGGTACACCCCGGTGTGTGATGGCCTGGACGGTGACATCTTCTGGCTGGTCTCGCAGCGGGGACGCCGTGCCGACTGGGTGCGAAACGTCGAGGCCGATCCCCGCGTCCGGGTGAAGGTCGGCGGCGGACCACGCGCACGCTGGCGGGCCGGGACGGCGCGGATGGTCGAGGACGATGACCCTCGTGAGCGCCAGCGGATGCTCGGGAGGAGCAGCTTCGTGCGCCGGCTCTGCGTGCGCACCTCGAAGGCGATGAACGCGAGCCCGCTGACGGTACGCATTGATCTGGACTCACCCTGATCCTCGCCGGCGCGGCGGGCCGGAGAGCCCGCCGCCCCGGCGCTTCGGGGCGGGTCGCGGGGTCAGTGGCCGTGGTAGAGGGCGTCGACATCGGCGGCGAAGTGTGACTCGACCACCGCACGCTTGATCTTGAGGGTGGGGGTGAGTTCGCCGTCGTCTTCGGTGAGGTCGCGGGGCAGGATGCGGAACGTTTTGATCCTCTCGGCCCGGGACACCGTCCCGTTGGCCTCATCGACGGCCACCTGGATCTCCCTGCACAGCTCGGGGCTGTCTCGTAGCTCCGCTACCGACGCGCCGGAATGGCCGTGGCCGGCTGCCCACCGCCTCCACTCATGTTGGTCGATGGTGATCAGCGCCGCGACGTACGGCCGGTCATCACCGATCAGGACGCACTGACTGACCAGGGGATGGGCGCGGATGCGTTCCTCGACCGGGGCGGGGGCGAGATTCGTTCCCGCCGCCGTCACGATGATCTCTTTCGTACGGCCGGTGATGCGCAGGTAGCCGTCGTCGTCGAGGCTGCCCTGGTCCCCGGTTCGCAACCACCCGTCCGCGGTGAAGGTGGCCCGGGTCGCGTCGGGATTGTTCCAGTAGCCGGGGAACACCATCTCACCGCGCGTGATGACCTCCGCGTCGTCGGCGATGCGGATCTCCACGCCGGGTATCGGGCGACCGACCGTGCCGATCCGCACCGAGGACGGCAGGTTCAGCGTCAACGCCGGTGACGTCTCGGTCAGCCCGTACCCTTCGAGCGCTGTCAGGCCGGCGCCGCGGAAGAAGTGCCCGAGTCGCTCCCCGAGCGGGGCGCCACCGACGATCGCGGTGCGGCAGCGGCCGCCCAGCGCGGCACGCAGTTTCCGATAGACGATCACGTCGAACACCGTGCGCGCCAGCCGCAGCAGTCCTCCGGGGCCCCCTGGCGTGTCCATGGCGTAGCTGTAGCGCACCGCGACGGCGTCCGCGATGCTGAACAGCCATTCCTGGCGTGCGTCAGCGGCTTTCTGCCGCGTCTGGGTGTGCATCTTCTCGAACACCCTCGGCACGGCGAGGATGAAGGTGGGGCGGTGCTGCTGTAGTTGCGCGAGTACGCCGGTCATCTCGGAGCTGTGCACCAGGGTGGCGCGGGTCAGCACCATGCCGACCTGGATCAGGCGGGCGAACGCGTGCGCCAACGGCAGGAACAGCACCGTCGACGCTCCCGGATGCAGCAGCTCCGGCAGCACCGCGGTGGCGTTGCCGATGTCGCAGTAGATGTTGCGGTGCGTCAGCACGCAGCCCTTCGGCCGGCCGGTCGTGCCGCTGGTGTAGACGATCGTCGCCATGTCGCTGCCCGTGACCGCCGTACGGCGGACGTCGACCTGGGCGTCGTCGACGGTTCCACCCTGACCGGCCAGCGCGATCAGGTCACCGGCGTCGATCCGCCACACCTGACGCACGGTGGGCAGGTTGTCGCGCAGGCCGGCGAGAATCGCGGCGTGCCTGTTGGCCTCGACCACACACCCCACCGCGCCGGAGTCGGACAGAATCCATTCCATCTGCTCCGGGCTGGACGTGTCGTAGATCGGGACGGTGACGGCCCCGATGGACCACAGCGCGTAGTCGACGAGCGTCCACTCGTAGCGGGTGCGACTCATCAACCCCACCCGGTCACCGTGCCCGATCCCGGCGTCGATGAACCCGCGGGCGAGAGCAAGCACGTCACCGCGGAACTGCGCGCACGTCACGGGCACGTCGCCGCGTGCCGATGGCTCCGCCGGCCAGGCCGGGGAGACCGGGGCCGGGCGCAGGAACTGCACCGCGTGCGGATCCTGACGCGCGTTGTCCCACACCATGTCCGCCAGGCCCGGCGAGGCGGCCCCCGTGACCATCGGCGCTACCGACATCTCCCGCACGTTCGCCGCACCCCCTCCACCACCGGCGCCCGCCTGGCAACCGAAGCGGCTACGCGGTCATGATGACGGCACCGGCGGGCACCCCGACGGTGAACGGCGAAACAGTCCCGCCCGTGACGTGACGACGCCCCGGGCACGACCTACCGCCCGGACTGGTCGACAGGTCAGGCTGGTGAACCGCTATTTGACCTTGCGAGTCGATCGGGCCACGATGCCCTCGTACTCGGGGTGCTTGACCAGCCATTCGCTGAGGAACGGGCAGAGCGGAACGACGGTCCGGCCCTTGGCCCGCGCGTCGTCCATCACCGCACGCGCCAGGGTCGACCCGACGCCCCTACCCTCGAACTCCGGATCGACCTCGGTGTGGGTGTAGACGATGATGGTGCCGGTCAGCTGGTAGGTGACCACGCCGGCGACCACGCCCGCCTCGTCGCGCGCCTCGAATCGCTCCCGCGTCGGCGCGTCTGTCACGGTGAACTGCACCGGCCCATCCAACCACGCTGGTCAGCTAACCTGCCGGCGCGGAGTGCTGCTCCTAACCATGATCGGGGAGATCCTGCTGTCCGCCAACACCCGACCCGGCCCGGTACCGGTGGATCCACTCACGGTTGAGGTCGTCGGCCTGACGCTGGTGTCGCGGCACGACAGCGCGACCGGCCGGCATGTCCAGGCCGAGGAAATGCAGGATCCCGCGCGTGACGGCGACCATGTCCTCATCGAGGTCCTCGTAGCGGACGACGTGGGGCCGCACGCCGGTCGCGGAGAACCACGCCTGCCATTCGGCGTTGTGATCGTCGATCGTCTGGATGAGGCCGTCGATTCCTTCCCTATCGAAAGTCGGCTCCTTTCCGGTGCGGTCGCCACCACTGATCTCGCTGTTGCCGCCGATGTACCAGGCCTGGGTCTGCTCGGCCCGCAGCCAGGACACCGCCTGCGCCAGCACGTCGTCACGCCGCAGATACACGAACCGGGTACGCCCGAATGCCCGCTCCAGCAACGCGACATCCTGGCCGGTGAGGTCGGGGTGGACCATGCCGAGCTTGTCGACCACCTCGTCGAGCGTGCCCCACATCAGCTTCGCGCCGAACACACCGTTGTCGGTACGTCCGGCGTCACGTGCCGCGCGTACGTAGGCGGCGTAGTCGAAGCCGCCGTCAGCGGTGCGGGGAAGCAGCCACCGCTCAGCCCACAACGCCTCGTCCGGAGCGCGAAAGTATGCCTGCGGGTGGCCGGCGACGCCCGTGGACTCCAGTAACCCCAGGAGCAGCGAACTGCCGGTGCGCGGGGTACCGCAGATGAAGTAGGAATCAACTCGATCGGCAGCGGTCATCGACACAGCGTGAGGTAACCGCGTCGTCGGCTGGCGCACAAGGGATTTTCCGACCTGTTGCTTCCACCTCGTCACGGCCCTCTCTGGCGCAATCCGCCCAATCCCTTCCGACCGGCAGGCTCGTCAGGCGAAACTGGCAGTACGGGAAGCCAGCCGGCGGGGCCGGCCCGAGGGGAGCGCGCCGTGACATCAGGATCGATGAGCCAACGAATCAAGGGCCTGCTCAACAGCCCACGCGGGCGTGACCTGATGCAGAGGGGTCGCCGCCAGGCGGCCAAGCCCAGCACGCAACAGAAGCTTCAACAGCTCATGGCCCGCCTGACCGGCCGCCGTTGAGAAACCTGGCGGACCAGGGGCCAGCGGAGCTGTGTTCATGAGCGACACCAGTCTCGGCGTCGACCGCCAACGAGGCAGTGACTACGCCGACCTGTCCCGGCAGGTCCGCGCAGCGGGTCTGCTCGAGCGGCGGCGAGGCCACTACGCCGTGCGTATCAGTCTTGTCGTCGGTTCCTTCGTGGGGCTGTGGACGCTGTTCGGGCGACTCGGTCAGTCGTGGTGGCAGCTTGGGGTGGCGGTGGCCCTCGCGGTGGTGATCGCCCAGGCCGGGTTCATCGGTCACGATGCCGGGCACCGGCAGATAGGCCGCTCGCGCCGGGCGAACGACCTGATCGGCGTCGTGCACGGCAACCTCCTGACCGGGATCAGCTACGGCTGGTGGGTGGACAAACACAACCGGCACCACGCCCACCCGAACACCGAAGGCATGGACCCCGACATCAGCGTGGCGCCCCTGTCATTCACCACCGACCAGGTCCGGCGACGGCGCGGCCTTGGCGCACTGTTCGTCCGTCATCAGGCGTACCTCTTCTTTCCACTACTTCTGCTGGAGGGCCTGCACCTGCACGCCATCAGCCTGCGGGCTGTCCTCGGCCCGCGCCGCCTGGCGCGTCGACCCGCAGAGGCGGGGCTGCTGGTCCTGCATCTGGGCGGCTACCTCGCCGCCGTGTTCCTGGTCCTGAGTCCCGCGCAGGCGGTCGCGTTCATCCTCGTCAACCAGGGCGTGCTGGGCCTCTACCTCGGCTGCTCCTTCGCCCCCAACCACAAGGGCATGCCGATCCTCGGCGCCGAGGACAACCTCGACTACCTGCGGCGGCAGGTCGTCACCTCGCGCAACGTCCGCGGCGGAAGGTTCCTGGACACCGTGTTCGGCGGCCTGAACTACCAGATCGAACATCACCTGTTCCCGAACATGCCGTGCCCCAACCTGCGTCGCGCCGGGCCATTGGTCCAGCGGTTCTGCGCCAAGCACGACATCGACTACCACGAAACCAGTCTGGGCCGCTCCTGGGCGGAGGGGCTGCGCCATCTGCGGGAGGTCGGCAACCCCGACCCGCGAACCGACGTCGCGGTGCGCTGAGGAGCCACAGCGCCCTCGCGGAAGCTGGGTGGCCATCGACGCCGCCGCCTGCGGTGACGGCACGTGAAGCGTGGCGACTGGCAGCGCCACATCATCCTTTCGGTTAGGTTTCACCTGACCTTTGGTCTAGTCTCTGCTCATACGGTTGGCGCCGACAGGCGGAAATGCGGCCGGTGTGATGCGGAGGAGCCAGCATGATCACGACCACCGACCGGCCCGCGACGACGAGCACCCGCACCGACCACGACGCCTCCGCCGACTCACCCGCCACCGAGCTTCTTCTCGCGATGGCGGCGTTGCCCGCCGACCACCCGTCGCGCGCCGCGCTGCGGGACCGGGCGATCGAGGCATGGCTGCCGCTGGCCAACCACCTCGCTCGGCGCTACAGCGGGCGGGGCGAGCCGACCGGCGACCTGACGCAGACCGCGGCACTGGGGCTGATCAAGGCGGTGGACAAGTTCGACCCCTCCCGTGGTGTCGACTTCGCCGGTTACGCGATCCCCACGATCGTCGGGGAACTCAAGCGCCACTTCCGGGACCGCACGTGGGACATCCGGGTGCCCCGCCGGCTGCAGGAGATGCGGCTGGCGATCTCGGACGCCAACAGCACCCTTCTGCAGACGTTGGGTCGGTCGCCGACGGTCGCCGACATCGCCGCCCACCTCGGGCTCACCGAGGAGCAGGTGCTGGAAGGGCTGGAGGGCGCACGGGCGTACAACGCCGTGTCGCTGTCCACCCCGGTCGGTGACGGTGAGCGCGGCACCGAACTCGGCGAGATGCTGGGCGGCGAGGACGGCGAGTTCGCCCTGGCCGAGCTGCGGGTGGCTCTCGGCCCGGCGCTGGCCACGCTCGACGAGCGGGAGCAGAAGATCCTCACCCTGCGCTTCTACGGCAACCAGACGCAGAGCGAGATCGCCGACCAGGTTGGTGTCTCGCAGATGCACGTGTCCCGCCTGCTCGCCCGCGCGCTCGCCAAGCTGCGCACGCAGCTGGTCGACGCCTACTGACCACCGCCAGTTCCCGGTGCCCGCGTCATCCGTGGCGCGCGCGTCCGCGTCCGGGGCCACCTCGCCCCTGTGATAGACAGTCGGCGTGGTGGAGGTGAGCCAGTCCGGCGAGCGCAGCGTCGACGACACGGTTCTCGACGCTGCCCGGGACTGCGTGCTGGCGTACGGCGTCCGTCGCACGACGATGACGGACGTGGCGCGACGCGCCAGCGTCTCGCGGATGACCGTCTATCGGCGCTGGCCGGACGTGCAGTCCCTGATCGGCGACCTGATGAGCCGGGAGTGGCATCAGGTGCTGATGGCGGCCGCGGACGTCGAGACCGGCGGTTCGGCGCGGTCCCGTCTGGTGTCGCGGGTGGTCGCGGTGGCGGGGCAGCTACGGGACCATCCGCTGCTGTGCAAGATCCGTGACGTCGACCCGGAGGTGCTGCTCCCGTACCTGCTCGACCGGCGGGGCAGCGGCCAGGACGAGATGCTCCAGTTCCTCGCGGCGGCGCTGGCCGACGGTCACGAGGACGGCTCGATCCGGCCCGGGAGACCCGACGTCATGGCCCGCGCGGTCTTTCTGACCACGCAGTCCTTCGTGTTGTCTGTCCGCACGGTCGCCGACGACGTGCCGGTCGCCGAGTTCGACCGGGAGCTGGCGCTGCTGGTCGACGGCTACCTGCGACCAGGCTAGCCGGCGATGACGCGCAGTGCCCGCGGGCGGACCTCGACGTGCAGCTCGTCGGTCCGGCCGACGGGATCACCGTCGCCGTACACGGTCATCGGACGGTCGGCGCACACGGTGACCGACGTGCCACGGTAGGAGAAGACGTGCCCGCGCCGCACGTGCCGGCCGGTGCGCATCTGTCGCAGCGCGATCGGGAACAACACCTTCGGTGCCTGTCCGATCACCACGACGTCCATCGTCCCGTCGTCGGGCTGCGCCGCCGGGGCGACGTGCAGGCCGCCGCCGTAGTAACCGCAGTTGGCGACCACCACCGTGTAGGCGTACGTCTGCTCGGTCCGGCCGTCCACCATGATCGTGTACCGGGTGCGCGGCCAGCGCACCAGCGCCCGCAGGCCGGCGGTGGGATACACCAGCGGCGCGGGCAGACGCGACCGGTTCGCCAGCTCGTTGGCCGCCGCGTCGACGCCGACGTAGACGCTGCCGACGATGGTTCGTCCAGCGACGCGGAGGACGTCGAGGTGCCGCGGCCGTCCGTGCAGCAGCAGGTCCGCGATCGCGTCCGGGGAGTGCGGCAACCCGAGCTGGCGGGCGAAGTCGTTGCCCCGACCGGCGGGTATGACGCCGAGCAGACCGCCGGTGTCGGCGACCACGCCGGCGAGCAGCCGGATCGTGCCGTCGCCCCCGGCGGCGACGACGACCTCACCGCTCTGCAGCGCCGCCGTGGCGCACTGGCCGGCCTGCTCCGCAGTCTGCGTGTATTCGACCCGTATCCGGGCGCCGGCGGCGCGCAGCAGATGGGCCACCGGCATCAGGCGGGACAATCCTCGGCGTGCGGTGGGCCCGAGGATCACTGCGAAGGACCGCACCTCACGGCACCAGGATGCCGGGATTGAGGATGCCGGCCGGGTCCAGCTGCTGTTTGACCGCCCGCAGCAGGTCCACGGCGACGTCTCCGATCTCCGCGGCGTACCAGGCCCGATGATCCGCGCCGACACCGTGATGGTGGCTGATGGTGGCACCCGCGGCAGCGATCGCGTCGCTGGCCGCCGCTTTCGCCTTCCGCCAGCGGTCGACCGGATTCGCACCGGGAGAGCAGATCACCGTGAAGTACAGCGACGCGCCGGTCTCGTAGACATGGGACACGTGCGCCAGCACCAGGGCGCCGTCCGGCAACGCCTCGAGGATCGCCTGTCGGACCCGGTGGTGCACCTCCGGCAGTGCCGACCAGTACGCCGCGGTCTCCAGGGTCTCCGCGAACGCCCCGGCGTCCAGCAGTGCGTCCCGCAGATACGGGGCGTCGAAGCGGTGTCGCGCCCACTGCTGACCCGGCTCGTCGCCCAGCGGCACGCCGCCGTGCGCAGCCAGCACATCGGCAGCCGCGTCGACGGTGGGAAGGACGTCCGCGCCCTCGTACCCGGCGATGAGCTGGCAGCCGCCGTCGGCGCGTCCGGATCCGGTCGCCCCGATCATGGTCTCGACCTCGTCGGACAGTCGCAGCACCGTGGGTCGCGGCCCGTCCTGCGCCAGCCGCCGTACGGCGTGCAGGCCGTCGGCGAACGACTCGAACCGCCAGCCCTCGTAGTGTGACTGCGCCGGCAGGGGCCGGATTCGGACGGTAACGTCGGTGATGACGCCGAGTGCCCCCTCGCTGCCGAGGAAGATCTGTCGCAGATCGGGACCGGCGGCCGAGGCGGGAGCGCGGCCCGTCCGGACGGTGCCCTGCGGGGTGGCGACCGTCAGCGCCATGACCATGTCGTCGAAGCGGCCGTAGCCGGCCGACGCCTGGCCGGACGACCGGGTGGCGGCGAATCCACCGATGGTGGCGTACTCGTAGGACTGCGGGACGTGGCCGAGGGTGAACCCGTGCTCGGCGAGCAGCTCGGCGGCCCGTGGGGCGCGCATTCCGGCCTGCAGCGTGGCGGTCCGCGACAACGGGTCGATGGCGACGACGTCGTTCAGCCGGCTCAGATCGACGGCGACGTGCCGCGCCGCGGACGGCGTGAGCCCGCCCACGACGGATGTGCCACCGCCGAACGGGACCACGGCCAGCCGGTACCGGGAGCAGAGGTCGAGGATGGACACCACCTCGGCGTGGTCGGCCGGACGCAGAACGGCCTGCGGGGCCATCCGCACCTGGCCCCGCCGATGGCGTAGCAGGTCGGGTGTCGACATGCCCGACGCGTGTCGTGCCCGGGCGTCGTGGGCGGTGACCACGTGCTCGGCGCCCAACGCCCGTCGCAGCGCGTCGAGGACCCGGGCGTCCAGTTCGCAGTCCGGCACCGCCACCTCGGCCAGCGGGACGGCCGGCGGCGGGGGTGTCAGCTCGAGCACCTGCGCCAGCAGCGTCGAAGCGGAGTCCGGTAGCGCCTTCGCGTTCCTCGTGGTGCCCCAACGGGCCCACCCGACGGCCGACGCTTCCCCTTCCATATTCATGTGTGACAGAGTGACATCCAACGTCACTGCATCGCAAGGAGGCGTGTGAAAACCTCGCTGACCGTCTCCCGCCGGGAACGTGACCTCGCCGAGCTGGTCGCCGGCACGTCAGTCGACGTCCTGGTCGTCGGGCTGGGCGTCACCGGCGCCGGAGTGGCGCTCGATGCCGCGAGCCGCGGACTGTCCGTGGTCGCCGTCGACGCCGACGACCTGGCCCACGGCACCTCCCGCTGGAGCTCGAAACTGAT
The DNA here is from genome assembly GCF_053599835.1 of Micromonospora sp. NPDC005163. Lineage (NCBI taxonomy): Bacteria > Bacillati > Actinomycetota > Actinomycetes > Micromonosporales > Micromonosporaceae > Micromonospora > Micromonospora sp. NPDC005163. Next base: position 39,176 of record NZ_JBSFYP010000021.1, on the reverse strand, counting down.
CCACGGCGGCCTTCGATATCTCGCGCACGGCCAGATCGGCATCGCGTACGAGAGTGCCGCCGAGCGCCACCTGCTGCTGACTCGCACCGCGCCGCACCTGACGCGCCCGTTGCCGATGCTGCTCCCGGCGACCGCGTACACCAGCCGATGGCAGGCGGGCGCCGCGGGGGCCGGCCTGCACGCCGGAGACCTGCTGCGTGCCTGCGCCGGGACCTCCCGACGGACCCTTCCCGGAACGCGCAGGCTCGGCTCGGCCGAAGCGGGCGCGATGGCACCCGCCCTGCGTCCGGCCGGTCTCCGCGGAGCACACCTGTCCTGGGACGGCCAGCTCTGCGACGACGCTCGACTCGTCGTCGGCCTCGCGCGCGCCGCCGCGGAGCACTCCGCCCGCATCCTGACCCGCTGCCGGGCGATCAGCCTGCACCGGGAGGGCGCCACCATCGAGGACACCCGCACCGGCACGCGCATGCACGTCGCCGCCCGCGCGGTCATCAACGCCACGGGCGTGTGGGCCAGCAGCCTGACCCCACACGTACGCCTGCGCCCGTCACGGGGAACCCACATCGTCCTGTCCGCCGCCCGTCTGGGCGGACTCTGGGCCGGCCTGACCATCCCCGTCCCCGGCGAGTTCACCCGCTACGTCTTCGCCCTGCCCCAGACCGACGGCCTGGTGTACGCCGGACTCACCGACGAGCCGGTGAACGGACCGGTCCCCGACGTGCCGCGACCCACCGACGCCGACATCGCGTTCCTGCTCGACGTCCTCAACAGCGTCCTCGACCAGCCGCTGCGACCCACCGACGTCCTGGGCGCGTACGCCGGGCTGCGACCTCTGTTGGACGCCGGTGACAGCCGAACCGCCGACCTCTCCCGCCGGCACGCCGTCATCGACGACCCCGACGGGATCATCAGCGTGATCGGCGGCAAGCTCACCACGTACCGCCGGATGGCTCAGGACGCCGTCGACACCGCCATCCGTCAGCGCCGCCTCGCGGCCGGCCCCTGCCGCACCCGCCGCCTCCCGCTGCCCGGCGCGGCGAGCAGAACACAGCTGGCCCGGGTCCCCGCGCCACGCCGGCTCGTCCACCGGTACGGCACCGAGGCCGTCGACGTCCTGGCCGAGGCGCCCACCGAACTCCGGCAGCCGATCGGTCCCGACATCCCGGTCACCGGCGCGGAACTGCTCTGGGCCACCCGGCACGAACTCGCCCTCACCGTCGACGACCTGCTCGATCGGCGCACCCGCATCGGTCTCGTTCCGGCGCACCGCGAGGCCGCACTGCCCACGGCGCGAGACGTCCTCGCACTGGCCGCCGAGGGGTGACGGGGGAATTTCGCCGGTGGTCCGACCATCGCCTCTTCTCCTGCTAGCGTCGTTTTTGCCCGGGGAGCTTCCGTCAGCGGTCCACGCCGCCTGAGCCATCAGCCGACCGTCGCGGGTGCCGCCTGAGCAGACCGTGCGACGACGGTCCGCACGAGTCGCGGGGGGTCCGGGGCCATGTTCGAGGGCTTCGAGGAGTTCGACATCCCCACGTCGGGGGCGACGATCCACGGACGCCGTGGCGGAAGCGGGCCTCCGGTCCTGCTCCTGCACGGCATCCCCGAGACGCACCTCATGTGGCATCGCGTGGCGCCGCGGCTCGCCGAGAAGTACACCGTGGTTGTCACCGACCTGCGCGGCTGGGGCGACAGCAGCACACCGCCGAGCAGCGCCGACCATGAGCCGTACAGCATGCGAGCGATCGCCCGCGACCAGGTCGAGGTCATGCGCAGTCTGGGCCATGAGCGGTTCGGGCTCGTCGGGCACGATCGCGGCGCACGGTGCGCCTACCGGCTCGCGCTCGACGAACCGGACGTCGTCACCCGGCTCGCCGTCCTGGACGTCGTCCCGGTCGGCGACGTGTACGACCGGGCCGACATGGCGTTCAGCCTCTCGTACTGGGTCTGGTCCTTCCTGGCGGCGCCGGCGCCGGTGCCCGAGCGGTTCATCGCCGCGGCGCCCGCCGTCCTCGTGGATTTCATGCTGGACACGTGGCCCGAGGTGAAGGACGCGTTCCCGGGCGAGGTGCGAGCCGCCTACGTCAGGCAGTTCAGCGATCCCGCCACCGTCCACGCGATCTGCGAGGAGTTCCGCGCCGCCGCGACGGTGGACTACCAGCAGGACGAGGCGGACCGAGGCAACCGCAAGATCGCCTGCCCGGTTCTGTTTCTCTGGAGTCAACGGGGTCAGGTCGCGAGGCTCTATGACGACCCGCTCGGCATCTGGAGACAATGGTCCGACGACGTTCGTGGCGGCCCGGTCCCGGTTGGGCACTTCATTCCGGAAGAGGCTCCCGAGGAGACCACACGGCAACTGCTGGATTTCCTGACGTAGGGCGGTGACGAGCGGCGGGTGCCGGATGGGCGTCGCAGGCCTATATCGTCACGCTGCCCACCCGACGGCAAGGAGTCACCAGCATGCCCGGACCGATCGTTCCGCTCACGCTCGGCACGTGGCCCACACCGGTGGAGCCGATGCCCCGCCTGGCGACCGCTCTCGGGCTCGGCCGCGACGACCTTCTCGTCAAGAGGGACGACCTCACCGGCCTCGGCGGCGGTGGCAACAAGGTTCGCAAGTTGGAATGGACGGTCGCCGAAGCACTCGCGAACGACGCCGACACGCTGGTCACCACGGGAGCGCCACAGAGCAACCACGCGCGGCTCACCGCCGCGGCCGCCGCGCGCCTCGGTCTGCGCGCCGTGCTGGTGTTCCCGGGCGAACCGGTGGCGGCTCGAACCGGCAACCTCGTTCTGGACGCGTTCCTCGGCGCCGACGTCGTCTTCACCGGTGTGACGGGTCAGCAGGCGCTCGCAGACGCCGCCACGCAGGTCTGCGACCGGCTGCGCTCCGAAGGCGCACGCCCCGCCCTCATCCCGTTCGGCGGGTCCACCGCGTTGGCGGCCCGCGGTTACGCGCAGTGCGGTGACGAGTTGCTGTCCCAGGTGCCCGACCTGCGTACCGCTGTGGTCGCGCTCGGCTCCGGCGCCACGATGGCCGGGCTCGTCGCGAGCCTGGGCCCGGACCGCACGCTCGGTGTCGATGTGGGGGCGCTGGACGACCCCCGGCAGCGCGTCGCGACGTTCATCACCCCGCTCTCGCCGGACGTGCACGCCGACGACCTGCGCGTCGACCGTGATCACGTCGGCAGCGGCTACGCAAGCCTGACCCCGACGGTCAGGGAGGCGCTGACACTCGTCGCCCGGCACGAGGGGATCATCCTCGACCCGACGTACACCGGGCGCGCGATGGCGGGTCTCATCGCGGCGATTCGGCGAGGCGAGATCGGACCGGGCCAGACAACAGTCTTCATCCACACGGGCGGGCTTCCCGGAATGTTCGGGCACCCCGAGATTCCCGCGTTCGCCGAAAGCCTGTCGCCTGAACGATAAGGATCACCGGTCTGCGTCGTGTGGTGGTGGGCGTCGGGGGCGACGAGGCGACCGGACCCGTGGTTGGATGTGCGCCGTGCGGTTGTCCCCTGAACCGGTGTGTTGGTCCGTTGTAGCGGGCGCGGCGGTGGTGCATGTGGTTGGCGCGCTGTCGGACGCGTCGGTCCTCGCGGGGCAGGCGACCGGGGTGGCACTGACCGGCCTCGCGGTGATCGTGTTGCTCGGTGCCGGGCGGGGCCGCGTCGCCGTGGCTGTTGGTGTCGGCGTGCTCGCCATCGACGCCGTGGTGGCGGCGAAGGGCTCGGACGGGCCGAAGTACCTGTCGCCGTTCTATGCGCCGCTGAACGCTCCACCACCGTCCATCAGCGAGGATCTCGCGTGGCTGGGTGAGGCGTTGGCGGCGCAGGTCACCCAGCACTGGCCCGCACTGCTGGGCCTTGCGCTGATCTGCGGCGGATCGGTGGTGACGTTGACCGATCGGGCGCGGACCGACACACGGTGGATCCGTTGGGTCGCGTGGGCCGCCGTCGCCGGGCTGGCCGTCGTCGTGCTCACCCCCCTCGGCGGAGGGGACCCGATTCGCCTGCTGGTCACGCTCGCCGTCCGGTTGCCGACCCTGGTGGCGGTTGCCGCCGGGCTGACGGTGCTCGTGGTGGCCGCCGGGCGGCAGCGGCGGTTCGGCGTCCCGGCCATGCTGGGGGCCCTGCTGCTGACCGCTGCCGTCATCGACGCCAACCTGGCGGCTGTGGCGCCGCTTCGGCCAGTTGCCGTGGCTGAGACGCACTCGTTCAATGATCAGGCTGCGTTTCTTGAACCGGGGATCCGGATTCAGGTAGCGGGTGCGGTGGCGCTGGGCCACGAATCCTCGCCCGGCTTGGTAACGGCACCGCTGCTGGCGCTCGTGCCGATACTTGCGATCGCACTGCTCGTGCTTGCGGCACCGACCTGGGGCCATCGCCTCAGCCGCCGCGATGACAGCGGTGACGGGGCGCACGGCGGGGATCCCGGCGACGGGGATGACCGGCGCGGTCACCACGACGGTCGCGGCCTGGACGGGACCTGACCGCAGGTCGGGAGCGAGCCCGTTCGCGACCGTCGGTTTTCCGGACCCGCGCCCTCGGACCTCGTATCGTGACGATGACCCCTGGTCAGCGCGGACGGTGAGGTGGATGGACGACGGTGAACGCGAGCAGGCGTTGCTCACCGCCCTGACCACCGAGCATTTCGTGCTCCAGACCTCCCGCAGCGCCACCGTCACCGAGTCGGTGGGCCGGGCGACGGTCTTCCTCTCCATGCTCTCTGCCGCTCTGATCGGGCTCGGTTTCGTCGCCAGCAACGCCGCGTTCGTCGGGCCGTACCTCGGGGCGGTGCTGCCCACGCTGATGATCACCGGGCTGCTCACGTTCCTGCGGCTGGTGCAGAACATGGTGGAGAACGAGCTGGATCTCGCGCGGATTCAGCGCATCAGGGCGTACTACCAGCACCGGCTGGCGGGCGACCACGACTTCTTCGCCGATGCGGTGCAGGGCGAGGGCATCATGCGGGCGAGCTGGGCGGCGGTCGGCAACGCCCCCGGGCGGGCGCAACTGTTGCTGACCACGGCGGCGATGGTGGGTGCGGTGAACGCGCTGCTGGCGGGGCTCTCGGTCACGCTGCTGACCGGACTGGCGGGGCTGTCGTCCGGGTTCGCGATCGGCGTCGGCGCCGTGTTGGCCCTGCTGGCCTTCGCCGCCCAGGTCGCCTACATCAACCGCGCGTCGATTTCCCAGCCCGGGTAGGGCTCGCCCGGAGTGGGCCACCCGACAGAAACGGCGGGTGCTCGTGTGCCACCGGCGGGAGCCGCCATGATGGTGCGGTGAAGATCCTGTCCATCCAGTCCTCGGTCGCCTACGGCTACGTCGGCAACTCGGCCGCCGCCTTCCCCCTCCAGCGGCTCGGGCACGAGGTCTGGCCGGTACTGACGGTCCACTTCTCCAACCACACCGGGTACGGCGCGTGGCGCGGGCCGCTGCTGGAGCCGGCCCAGGTGGCCGAGGTGATCAACGGCATCGCGGACCGTGGGGTCCTCGGCAGCGCCGACGCGGTGCTGTCGGGCTACCAGGGCGACCCGGCGATGGGCGCGGTGATCCTCGACGCGGTGGACAAGGTCAAGGAGGCCAACCCGGCCGCGGTGTACTGCTGTGACCCGGTGATGGGCGACACCGGCCGCGGGATGTTCGTCCGGCCGGGCATCCCGGAGTACATGCGGGACACCGTCGTTCCGCGCGCCGACATCGTCACCCCGAACCATTTCGAGCTGGACTTCCTCGCCGGTCGTACGACGAACTCCCTGACGGAGGTGCTGGCGGCGGTCGACGTGGTACGCGAGACGGGGCCGCGGCACGTCCTGGTCACCAGCGTCCTGCACGGCGATGTGCCGGCGGGGTCACTGGAGGTGGTGGCCGTCTCGGACGAAGGCGCCTGGGCGGTCACCACGCCGCTGCTGCCGATCAACCCGAACGGCGGCGGCGACATCACCGCGGCGCTGTACCTCGCGCATCTGTGCACGACGGGCTCGCCGGCGACCGCGCTGGAACGCACCATCGCCTCCGTCTTCGCCGTCCTGGAGGCAACCCTCGCGGCGGGCACCCGGGAGCTCCAACTGATCTCGGCACAGGACGCGATCGCCGAGCCGCCAACCAGGTTCACCGCTCGGCGGCTGCGCTGATCTATCGGTCCGTCGGCCTGCGCAACTGCCCTCTGTCGTCGACTCGTAACCCGTAGTGTCGTCATGCGGTGGCCGTGGACGGGTGCGACGGGGTGATCGATGACTGCGGAGAGCGACGCGCGGTCGACGGACCCCGACCGGAAGAGTCCAGCGCATCCGGCACTCCTGGAGTTGTTCTTCGACCTGGTCTACGTCTTCGCGCTGATCTCCCTGGCGGAGAAGCTCGCCAACGAGCTCACCTGGTCGGGCGCCGCCGAGACCCTGGTGCTGCTGCTCGCGTTTACGTTCATCTGGGCGTTGACCGCGTGGGCGGGTGACACGCTCGACCAGGCCCGGTCAGCGCTCCGGGTGAAGTTCATCGGGACGATGGCGGCAAGCCTGCTGCTGGCCGCCACGGTTCCCGACGCGTACGGCAGCCGTGGGTTGCTGTTCGCGATCACGTACCTGGCGATCCACCTCGGCTCCAGCTCCTACTTCCTGCTGGTCCTGCGGGACCCGTCCCAGCGTGGCAGGAGCAGCCGGATCCTGTTCTGGGAGGCCATCGCCGGGATCGGGTGGATCGGTGGGGCACTGCTCGGCGACACGGCTCGCCTGGTGCTCTGGGCGGTGACCGTCGGGATCGAGTACGCCGCGGCCGCGCTCGGCTGGCCCGTGCCAGGGCTGGGGCGTTCGCACTCCGAGGAGTGGCGGCTGACCGGTGAGAGACTCTCCGAGCGGTACCGCCAGTTCGTCATCATCGCGCTCGGCGTGTCGCTGTTCACGACAGCGGAGACCTTCAGCCAGAGCGACTACACGGCCGCGCGGGTCTGGGCGCTCGTGGTCGTCTTCCTGATCGTGGTGCTCATGTGGCGGATCTACATCTACCGCGCCGGGGAACTGCTCACCGACGCGATCGCCAAGTCGACGAGACCCTCCCTGCTCGGCCAGTCCGCCGCGGTCACTCACCTGATCATGGTGGCCGGTATCGGCGGTGCGGCGGTCACCAGCAGGCTCGTCGTCGATCGGCCGTTCGGCGAGACCCCACCGTCCTGGGCGGCGGTCATCCTCGGTGGGCCGGCTCTCTTCCTGCTGGGCCGTGGGTTGCTCGACTACACCGTGTTCGGTCGGGTGTCCAGGTCGCGGCTGGCCGGTCTGGTCCTGCTGGGTGGGGTGGCGCCGGCGACGCACCTGCTGCCGCCGCTCGTGGTGGCACTCCTCGCCATGATCGTTCTGGCCCTGGTCGCCGTGGTGAACCTGCTGAGCACCCGGAGGCACCCCCGAACGGCGGCACCTGCGCTGCGCTGACAGGTCGGGTCGGGACCGGTGCTTCGGCTCACCCCGTGGGTAGCGGAGCGCTGGTCAGTCGCGAGCGGGGGGCCACTGCCTCGACGATCAGCGTGAGCAGCAGGACCAGGTTCGCCACGACCATGATGCCGAGCGGTGCCAGCAGCGGCATCGCGGGTCCGACAGCGCCCAGCACGATGATCCCCAGCACCCGTGGCCAGAGGATCCGACCGGTGACCACGAAGTCGAACAGACAGCCGCCGAGCAGGAACAGGGCGGGCCCACCCAGGATGGCGACGATCCAGCCTGACGGCGTCTCCCCGAACGGACGGTCGATGACGAGCGTGTCGCTGGCCGAGATGACCACCACCCCCGCCACCATGACCAGGTGGGTGTACGAGGTGGCGGTGCCGGAGCGGACCCGCTCCACCGTCGAGACGGCGGTCGGCGCCAGTAGCTGTCGGATCCGGTGGAAGTACATCTGGAACAGCAGCAGCGCGTTGACGAACGCGACCGCGCACGCCGCCACCCGGCCGGCCTCGAAGTCGCTGGCGGCCAATCCCATCCCGACGGTCAGGATCAGCTCGCCGAGGGAGATGATGAAGATCTGCCGGTGCCGTTCGGACAGGTGGGCGCCGGTGAAGATCTGACTGGCGAGTTCGGTCCGACCGAGCCTCGGTGTCGGCCAGCCGATCCGGGCCGACCCGAGGTCGACCGCCACCGCGATGGACCAGAGCACCAGCCTGGCCGTGCCGTCCACGAGGGCCCCGGCCACCCATGGTCCGGCGGTGACGCCGAGCCAGAAGAAGACGCGGATGCTTCTCGCCTGGATCGGCCGGTTCACACGGGTGGCGGGAATGAGAACCGAGTCCCGGACCAGGTGGATGCCGAAGTACGCCGCCACGAAGATCCACCCGTGCGCGCCGAATGCCCTCGGGATCGCGATGGCCATCAACAGGGTGCCGAACATGACCACGAGAACGGTGGCCTGGATCAGCGGCAACCGCGGGTTGAACAGGTCGGTGAGCCACGCGGTCAGCACCCAGACCCACCACGCGGCGAGCAGCAGGACCGCGGTCTGCGCCGCGTTACGGACGCTGAGGTCGTTTACCAGCCCTGCGGAGAGCCGGGAGAACATGAAAATGTAGATCAGGTCGAAGAAGAGTTCCAGGAACGTCGGAAACTCGGGCTCGCCGCGTCGGCGAAGAATCCGGGGTAGCGGACTCGACGTCACGGCGTCTGCCTCCTAGGGACGCCAGACCGGACGCGGCGGCGCCGGCGACCTGGACATCTTCTGCCAGCCTCGAACCTACAAAACAGGACATGCTCGGACACCCGAAAGGGCTCATCTCCAGGCATGACCCGGTTCCGGGTCAGAACACGGGCGGGTGCTCGCCCGTGACTCGCGAGCGCCCGCCCGTGCCTTGCCGTGCTGTACGCCGTCCGCCTCAGTAGCGGCCGAGATCCTCCCACTGCTGGGTCCAGCCCGGCTCGGACCCCTGTGTCCAGTACCGTGCCCGCCACAGGTGCTTGCCGTCACCCGACGCTGGACCACTCGGGTCGCCGTACCTGCTCTTCTCGTGCTTCACTGTCTGGCCCCCGTGTAAGCCGTGCCGAAGGCCCACTCCGGTGCGGTGGAACAGTTGGCGGCGGGCGGCGGTGTGGTGGGAGGCGTCGTGGGGGGTGTCGTCGGCGGGTTCGTCGGGGTCGAGCAGCCGCCCGTCGAGTCCACCGTGTCGGCGAACGTGCTGCCGGCCGAGCGGTACGCCGCCGTCTTCGCCGTCACCTGCGTCGGGGTGAGTGCCTGGTTCTTCGCGAACAGCACCCAGTCGACCTGCTGGATGTAGGTGCTCAGCCCGCCCGAGTGGGCCGCCGTGTCGATGAACCAGAGGTTCCAGTTGATCGTCATCGTCTGCCGGGGGTAGAACTTCCCCGAGTGGTCGCCCACCTGCACGCCGTCGATGTAGTAGATGACATGGCCGTTCGTCACCGTCGCCACCCGGCTGCCGGGGCCGCCTGGCTCGCACTGCGCCAGGTCGCCGACCCGGAGGAGGCGGTACGCCTGCACCGCCGCATGCTCCAGCTCGATCCTGAACTCCGGTCTGCTGGCGAACTGGCTCGGGAATCCGTCGTGGAAAGCGACGATAAGCCAGTGCCACCGGGCGCGTAGCGTTGTCGCTCGTCTGTGCTGAACACCTTTGCACCCTGGGGAGACGTCAAATGACTGCCGCCACCTTCCGCGCCCTGCACCACGGCCGCACCGCCGGCGACCCGCTCGTCCTGCCGGGGCCATGGGACGCGGCCAGCGCCCGGGCCCTCGCCGACGCCGGCTTCCCCGCGCTCGCCACACCGAGCGCCGGGGTCGCCGCATCGCTCGGCTACGAGGACGGCGCCACCCCGCCCGACGAGATGTTCGCCGCGGTGGCGAGGATCGTCCGGGCCGTCTCCGTGCCCGTGTCCGCCGACATCGAGGGCGGTTACGGCCTCGCCCCCCGGGAGCTGGTCGGGCGGCTCCTGGAGACGGGCGCCGTCGGCTGCAATCTGGAGGATTCCGAGGGCCACGGCACGCTCAAGGATCCTCAGCGGCACGCGGACTGGCTGGCCGAGGTTCGCTCGGAGGCGGGTGACGCGCTCTTCATCAACGCGCGCGTCGACACCTTCCTGGTAGGGACGGGTGAGCCGGCCGACGCGGTGGCCCGCGCCCGGCTGTACGTGGCCGCCGGCGCCGACTGCGTATACCCGCTCATGGCACCGCCCGAGGTGCTCCCGCTGCTGCGGGAGGGCATCGAGGGCCCGATCAACATGGCCGCCGAGCCGGACGACAAGGCGTCCGTGGCCGAGCTCGGACGGCTGGGCGCCAGCCGGATCACCTTCGGTCCCGGGATGCAGCGGTACGCGGCGCGGGCGGTCGGCGAGCTGGCGGCGGGGCTGCGCGTCTGACGTCCGGCGACCCGGGCGGATCCAGGGCCGAGGTCACCTGGGCGGGGCTGCCGTGCTGCGGCGGGTTACGAGCGTCGGCGAGAGCCGGATGTGGGCGGCCGGCTTGTCCAGGTGGGCGATCCGGTCCAGCAGGAGTCGGGCGGCACTGCGTCCGATCTCGCGGCCCGCTTGGTCGACGCTCGTGAGCGAGATCGGTTCGAAGTCGGCGAACGTGGTGTTGTCGTATCCCGCGACGGACATGTCGCCGGGGACGGTGAGACCGGCCTGAGCGATCGCCTCGAGCACGCCCATGGCGACGATGTCCGCGCCAGCGAAGATGGCTGTGGGCCGACGGGGTCGGGCGAGCAGCTGCTGTGCGCCGAGGTATCCACCCTGCTGGGTGTACGTGGTGGAGACGATGTCGATGCCGTCCGCGAGCCCACGGGCCTGCATGGCCTGGCGGTAGCCCTCTGCGCGTATCGCGTTGGGCATCTCCGCGATACGGGCAGGGTCGGTTTCGAGGTGCTCGATGTGGGCGATCCGGCGGTGTCCGAGGTCGGCGAGGTGGTCGACGACGAGTGCGGCGCCCGCGATGTCGTCGTCCGCCACCGAGTCGTACGCGGTGGAGTGGGAGTGTCGGCCGACGACCACCGTCGGCACGGTGCTGGCGACATGCTGGAGGCGTGACCTCGACGAGATGGGGGCGATCAGTATGACGCCGTCCATGCTGTGGTCGATCATCGTCTCGGTGACCCGGGCTTCCGCCGCCTCGCCGTTGCAGCCGGGGCCGAGCAGGACCTGGTACTCCGTATCGGACAGCCACTCGGTGACCCCGTCGAGGATCTCGGCGAAGAACGGATTGCGGATGTCGGGCAGCATCACGCCGATGGTGTACGTCTGGCCGCGCATGCCCCTCGCTGCGGCGGACGGCCGGTAGCCGAGTTCGGCGACCGCCTTGCGCACCTTCGCCCGCATCGCTGGGCTGGTCCCGTACGCGTTGCGCAGCACCTTGGACACGGCTGTCGTTGACACCTCGGCGTGCTGCGCGACGTCAACGATGGTGACTCGTCGGGGCGGCGCCGACCGCGACCTCATGTTGCCTCCGGCAAGTGGGGAACGTTCCCCACGAGTGTAGGCGGGCTCTTCGCCTTCGGCGCCACCGCCCGCGGTGGTGGCCGCAGAGGAGAAATGCCCGGCGAGGCGTGGTCACCTATTGACGTCGATCGGGTCAACTCCTAGGGTCGGGCGAAACATTTGGGCAACGTTACCCACACTGATCGCTGGACCGTCGTTCGGCGCGCAGGTGCGACTCCGGATCACTCCGGGTCGCAGGGCGCGGGCCTGGGTCGGGTTGAAGAGGCCGACCCAGGCGGCAGGTTGAAACGTTTCAGGAAAGTGACATCGCCAGTGACGAGAGCAGTCGAGCCACCGCCCCTTGCCCCGCCCCGTCAGTCTCCCGAGCGGACCACTGTCCGCCCTGGACGTACCCGGATGACCCCGCCCTGGTGGTTCACGCTGCCGGCGATCGTGCTCTTCGCCTTCATCGTCCTGGTGCCGAGCGCCCGTGGCCTGTACTACGCCTTCACCGACTGGGACGGCCTCGACCCGAACCTCTCCTTCATCGGCCTGGGCAACTTCGCGGACATGACCCGCGATCCCGACGCGGTACAGGCGCTCTGGCACACCCTGCTGATCGCCGTGTCGATCACGATCATCCAGAACGGGATCGGGCTGCTGTTGGCACTCGGGGTCAACACCATGATCAAGTCACGGCATGTGCTGCGGGTGTTCCTGTTCGCCCCGGCCGTGATCACCCCGATCGTGACCGCTTACCTCTGGCGCAACCTGCTCGGCCCGGATGGCGCGGTCAACAGTCTCCTGCGTCTGGTCGGGCTGGACTCCTGGCGGCAGGACTGGCTGGGCGACCCCCAGTTGGCCCTCTGGTCGATCGTGGCCGTGATCGTGTGGCAGTTCGCCGGCTACTCCATGGTCATTTTCCTGGCGGGACTGCAGTCCGTACCGAAGGAGATCAATGAGGCGGCGGACATGGACGGCGCCGGGCCGGTGCGGCGCTTCTGGTCGGTCACCCGGCCGCTGCTCGCTCCCGCGATCACCATCAACCTGATGTTGTCGATCATCGGCGGGATCAAGCTCTTCGACCAGGTGTACGCGTTGACCGGCGGCGGGCCGGGACACGCCACCGACACGCTGTCGACGCTGATCTACAAGGACGCCTTCACGTTGGGGGAGTTCGGATACAGCATCGCGCTCGCGGTCGTGCTCACGATCATCGTGGCGGTGGTCTCGACCGGGCAGTACCTCGTGCTGTCCCGCAATGAGAGGGCCGCCTCGTGAACCGCTATCGCGGGCGCACGTTCATGGTGGAACTGGCGATGATCGCCGCCGCCGTCGTGGTCGGCTTCCCGGTGTACGTCCTGATCAACCTTGCCCTGCGGGCACCATCGGACACCTCCTCACCGATCCGCCCGACCACCTCGCCGACGCTGGACAACTTCACCCAGGCATGGCAGCAGGGCGGACTCGGCGGTGCGCTGGTCAACAGCGTGCTCGTGACCGCGACGAGCGTCGCCATCGTCCTGGCCGTCTCGTCGCTGGCCGCGTACCCCCTGGCGCGCGCCACCGCACGCTGGTCGCGGGGGGTGTTCCTGCTGATCATGTTGGGTCTGATGCTGCCCTTCCAGCTGGCCGCGTTGCCGCTGTATCAGACAATGCGCGATCTTGGCCTGCTCGGTACGCCGTGGGCGCTGATCCTCTTCTACTCGGGCCTTCAGGTGCCGTTCACGACCTTCCTCTACATCGGCTTCCTGCGGGCCCTGCCGCGTGAGTTCGAGGATGCCGCCTTCATTGACGGCTGCTCACCCCTGCAGACGTTCCGGTACGTCGTGTTCCCGATGCTCAAGCCGGTCACGGTGACGGCTCTGGTGCTCAACGCGGTGTCCGTGTGGAACGACTTCTTCACGCCGCTGCTGTATCTGAGCGGCAGTACCCAGCAGACCATGCCCGTCGCCATAGCCGGCTTCGTCGGCCAGTACGCCGCCGACTGGAACCTCATCTTCGCCGCGCTGGTGATGAGCATCGTGCCGATCCTGGCCGTGTACTTCGCGCTGCAGCGCAGCATCATCAATGGCTTCGCCGGAGGGCTCAAGGGATGACACGCGTCTCGGATCGTTGGCTGCTGCGCCCCTACGGATTGCAGACCGAGCAGCGCCATGAGCCGCTCGGGTTGGGGGAGTCGTGTCCCCGGCTGTCGTGGAAACTGGACAGTGAGCGGCGAGGCGCCGCGCAGAGCGCGTACCGGATCACCGCCGCCGAACGGCCCGCGGACCTCGACGATCCCGGTCGCCTGCTGTGGGACAGCGGCCGGCGGGAGTCCGACGACACGCTGCTCGTGCCCTGGGACGGCCCAACCCTGCGCTCGGCCACGCGCTACCACTGGCGGGTCGAGGTCTGGGACCAGACGGGCGCCGCGGGCGCACCGGCGCAGACCTGGTTCGAAACGGGCCTTCTGCACCGCCGCGACTGGACCGCGGTGTGGGTGGGGCGCGACCCGCTTCGCGTTCCCCATGTGGATCCGCCGCAGGACCGCGACCCTGGCTCAGCTAGCGAGCTCCAGCCGCCGCCGTTGTACCTCCGCCGGCCGTTCGAGGTGCGGCGTCGACCGAGGCGGGCCCGGCTTTACGCCACCGCGCGCGGCGTCTACGAAGTCCGACTCAACGGCTCACGGGTGGGCGACACCGAGCTCGCACCGGGTTGGACGGAATACCACCGCCGTCTCCAGTATCAGACCTACGACGTCACCGAGCTGGTGCGCGAGGGCGGCAACATGCTCGGCGCCGTCGTCGCCGACGGCTGGTGGTGCGGGCACGTCGGGTTCGACGCCCGCCGCGCCGCGCAGCACTACGGTGACTGCCCGGCCTTCTTCGCGCAGCTCGTGATCGATTTCACCGACGGCTCCCGGCAGGTGGTCGCCACCGATCCGAGCTGGGCCGAACGGCCCGGCGCGATCCGGGCCGCCGACCTGCTGATGGGGCAACACGTCGACGCCCGCCAGCACGTGCCCGGCTGGGACTCGCCCAGCCCGTCCGATGACGGATTCCAGCCGGTCGCGGTCCTCGACACCGAGCCGGGTCCGATCGTCGCCGAACCCGACCACCCGGTCCGGGTCACCCGCGACCTGCCCGCGGTCGTCGTGCACCAGCGGGCTCCTGGTCGCTTCCTCGTCGACTTCGGGCAGAACCTCGTCGGCCGGGTGCGACTGACCGTCCGCGGCGCCGCCGCGGGTCGGCGGATCGTACTGCGGCACGCTGAGATCCTCGCCGACGGCGAGCTGTACGTGGACAACCTGCGCCGCGCCCAGGCCACCGACAGCTACACCACCGCCGGCGACGACACCGAGGTCTTCGAGCCACAGTTCACCCTGCACGGCTTCCGGTACCTCGAGGTCGACAACCACCCCGGCCAGCTGGCCCCCACCGACGTGGTCGCCCGGGTGGTGCACAGCGACACACCCTGGACCGGGCATTTCGAGTGCTCGGACCCGATGGTGAACCAGCTGCAGTCCAACATCACCTGGGGGCAGCGGGGGAATTTCGTCGCGATCCCCACCGACTGCCCGCAGCGGGACGAGCGCCTCGGCTGGTTGGCCGACGCGCAGATCTTCGCCCCGACCGCGAGCCGCAATGCGGACGTCGCGGCGTTCTTCGCCCGCTGGATGCGTGACGTGGTGGACGGACAGGATGCCGAGGGCGCCTTCCGCGACGTCGCCCCGGTCATGACCATGCACCGCGCGGCGGCGCCGGCGTGGGGCGATGCCGGGGTGCTCATCCCGTGGCACCTGTGGCGCACGTACGGCGACCGCGAGGTGCTGCGGCGGTCGTTCGACGCGATGGTCGCCTGGGTCCGCTACGTACGGCGACACAATCCCGACCTGCGCTGGCGGCACCGTACCGGCAACTCCTACGGCGACTGGCTGCAGGTCGAGGCCACCACCCCACGCGACGTGTTGTCGACCGCGTACTTCGCGCGTAGCGCCCAGATCGTGGCGGATGCCGCCGAGGTGCTGGGGCGACACCGGGAGGCGAACGAGCACCGGGAACTGCACGCCGCGATCCGAGGGGCGTTCATCGACTCGTACGTCGGCGCCGACGGCACCGTCGAGGGCGGCACCCAGACCGCCTACCTGCTGGCCCTCGGCTTCGGCCTCGTCCCCGAGGCTCTGGTGCCGGCGGCGGTTGAACACCTCGCCGCCGACATCGAGAAGCGGAACAACCGACTCACGACCGGGTTCGTTGGCGTCGCGTTGCTCTGCCCGGTCCTGGCAGACCATGGCCGGGCCGACCTGGCGTACGCGTTGCTGCACCAGGAGGAGTTCCCGTCCTGGGGGTACTCCATCCGGCACGGCGCCACCACCATCTGGGAGCGCTGGGACGGCTGGACCGACCACGGCGGGTTCCAGTCCGCCGCGATGAACTCGTTCAACCACTACAGCCTCGGCAGCGTCGGCGACTGGCTGTTCGGCCGGGTCGCCGGCATCGACCAGACGCCCACGTCGGTGGCCTACCGCGAGCTGCTGCTGCGGCCGCTACCGTGCGGTCGGCTCACCTGGGCGAAGGCCGAGCAGGAGACCGCCCGGGGACGGGTGGCCTGCGGCTGGTCCCGCACCGACGGCCGGATCACCGTGACCGTCACGGTGCCACCCGGCAGCACCGCCGTACTGGAGGTCCCCACGCCCGACCCGGGCAGCGTGCGCGAGAGCGGCGCACCCGCTGCGGGCCAGCCGGGGGTACTCGGGGTCCAGCCGTCAACCGCCGGGGCAACCCTGCGGCTGGCGTCTGGCCGCTACACCGTCAGCGCCCTCGCACCCGGTGCTGGGCCCACCGATCAGTCATGACCACCGCACCGTCCTAGCGGGAGACATCATGAACACGCGCAGACTGCCGACCCTGCTGGCTTCAATGACAGCCCTCGCCGTGCTGGCCGCTTGCAGCGGCGGCACCAACGCCGAAACCAGCTCCACCACCCTCACCCTCGCCTCGGTCGACCAGGGCTCCGTGGAGGACGTCGTCAAGGCGTTCGAAGCCGCCAACCCGGGCGTCAAGGTCAACTTCACCACCAGCGGCGCCGACCAGTACCAGCAGCAGATCCGGACCCAGCTCTCGTCAGGCACCGCACCCGACGTGATGTCCGTCTGGCCGGGTAACGGCAACCCTGGAGCCACCTACGTGCTGGCCAAACCGGGGTACCTGCTCGATCTGTCCGACCAGCCGTGGGCCGCCAAGCTGCCGGACGCCGTCAAGAGCGTGGCCCAGTACGAGGGGAAGACCTACAACGCGATCTTCGGGCTCAACGGGATCGGTGCGGTCTACAACCAGCAAGCCATGGACAAGGCCGCACTGACCCCACCGGGCACATGGACCGACCTGCTGGCCTTCTGCCGGGCCGCCGCGACGAAGGGAACGCCGGCCTTCGCACTGGGCATCCAGGACAACTGGGTGACCCAGCTGGTGCTGTACGGGCTGGTCGCACCGACCGTCTACGCCAAGGACCCGGACTTCGACACGAAGATGCAGGCCGGCCAGGCGACCTTCGCCGGCTCACTCTGGAAGACGGCCCTGGCCAAGTACCTGGAGATGAACCAGGCCGGATGTTTCCAGAAGAACCCGCTCGGCACCAGCTACGAGGCCAGCCAGGAACTCGCCGCCACCGGAAAGACGCTCGGCATCGTGCAGGGCAACTGGGTCATCGCCCTGCTCAAGGGGAAGAACCCGAACGGCACGTTCACGCTCAAGGCGCTACCGGCCACCGATGAGCCGGCCACGGCCCTGATGCCCGCCGCGGCCGGTGCCGGGTACGGGATCAACGCCAAGGCCAAGAACAAGGAACTCGCACTGAAGTTCGTCAACTTCGTGATGTCCCCCGAGGGCATGAACCTCTACGTCAAGAAGCAGGGCGGCCTGCCAGCCCTCGCCGACACGGGCTACGCCGTCGACCCCTCGCTGACCGAGCTGTCGACGTTCATCAACGACAACCGAACCGTGCCGTTCATGGATCAGCTCTGGCCGAACGCCAAGGTGCAGCAGACCATGCTCAGCGGCCTCCAGGAGGTTTTCAGCGGGCAGTCCACCCCCGACAAGGTCCTCGCGGCGATGGACGCCGACTACAAAGCCGGCGCCTGACCGATCTTCCCTGCGGTCGCGGACCAGGCTCCGCACCGCACCAGCAGCACCTACGTCAACACCAGGACCTGCCGGCTCAGCAGGCCGGCCAGGAAAGGAGTGACCTGTGCAGAAATCCAGGAGACGGACACGCCTGCTCGTGGTGATGGGAGTGGCGGTCACACTCGTCGCGTCGCAGACGCTCAACGCCACGCCGTCCATCGCCAGCCGACAGGCGGCCGCCGTCAGCGTCGTCGACCTTCGGGTGAACGACCGACACGATGAACCGCTCGGCATCGACGACGCCCACCCATCCCTGGGCTGGCGGATCACCGAAACGAAACGGGCCGCCGCCCATCCCTGCCGCCGACCCGGCGCACGGTTGGCCTGCCCGGGCGACAGGCAGACCGCCTACCAGATCCGCACCGCGACGAGCGCGCGGAACCTCGCCGGCGGAAGGCTGACCTGGGACTCCGGCAGGGTGCAGTCCGACCACCAGTCCGGCATCCGGTACGCCGGTCGGACCCTCACCTCCCGCGAGAGGGTCTTCTGGCAGGTCCGGGTCTGGGACGCCGACCGGAAGCCATCGGACTGGAGCGAGCCATCCACGTGGGAGATGGGCCTGCTCCAGCAGAGCGACTGGGGATCGGCCCGGTGGATCGAGTACCCCGGTCGCACGGAATCCCAGTCGATGCCGATCTTCGCTCGCCAGTTCGACATCGATCGCAACAAGCGCGTGGCCAGCGCCCGCCTCTACCTCTCCGGCGTCGGGCTGCACCTGCCGTCCCTCAACGGCCGATCCCTCAGCGACGAGGTTCTGGCACCGGGTAACTCCAACTACCAGCTCTCCAGTGAGTACCGCACGTACGACGTCAGCGGCGACCTGCGCACCGGAGCCAACACGCTCGGTGTTCGGCTCGGCAACGGCCCCGCCTACGTACGGCGAAGCGTCACCAACCCCGCCGTCGGCCGGACGGCGCCGTACTCGTGGTGGCAGAGTCAGCTCAAGGGCAACGGCATTCTGGCCGCCGACGTCGCACCCGATGCCACGACCGTGCAGCTGGACAGCGTCGCCAACTACCATGTTGGCGGCACGATCAACATCGACACTGGCAACGGTGGCGACAGCCTCGAATCCCGCACGATCACCGCGATCGGCACCGCTGGCGCGGACGGAACCGGGATCTCGTTCACCCCTGGCCTGTCCAAGCCGCACACCGCCGGCGTGGCGGTGACCGGATCGGGCAACAACGTCGCCGCCAGCGATGCGAGCGCCGGCGCCGCGGTGACCCCCCGCATGATCGCGCGGCTGGAAATCTCCTACACCAACGGCTCGACCGACGTCGTCGTCTCCGACCGCGGATGGCGGACCGCACTCGGCGCCCTGGTCACCGACGCGTGGTACTCCGGGGCGGACCACGACGCGCGCCGCGAGCAGGTGGGCTGGGACTCGGCTGGGGCCAACCTGACGGCCGCCGCCAGGCGACGTGACGGCTCCGCCATGGCCTGGGTCGACGCCGGCATCGCGCCACCCCCGAACCTCGCCACCAGGCTCGTCGCTCGCACCGCCGAACCGGTGAAGGTCGTCGAAACGTTCACACCGGTCTCGATGACCAACCCGGCACCGGGAACCTGGGTGTTCGACTTCGGCCAGAACATCGTCGGCTGGCCCCAGCTGCGCCTCAAGGGGACCGTGCCGAGCGGCGTCACCATCCGGATGTCACCCGCCGAGTCGCTGGCCGCGGACGGCACCGTGGACCAGGCCTCGCTCATGGGCGGCGGCGGCAGCCGGGGACGCGACCTGTTCAACACGTACACCACCGCCGGACTTCGCGGCGGGGAGACCTGGCATCCCGACTTCAACTACTTCGGCATGCAGTGGGTCCAGGTCAGCGGCCTGCCCGAGGGGTACGTCCCGACGAAGGACCTCATCAAGGGGCTCCGGTTGCAGGCCGCGACCCCGTCGGCCAGCGACTTCACCACCTCGAACGCGCGCGTCAACCGCGTCCACAAGATGGCCGGGTACTCCTTCGCGGCGAACATCATGTCGGTGTTCACCGACTGCCCCGGCCGCGAGAAGCTGTCGTACCCGGCCGACTACACGATGCCGATGGGTGCCATCCACCGCAACTACGAACTCGGCGCCTACCTACGGACCACCATGCGACACCTCGTCGAGGGGCAGTCTCTGGCTGACACACCGATGGCCGGGAACGTCGCGCTGAAGACCCCGGTCTACGACTGGGGCTACAGCGGACGCTTCGGCGACGAGATCAACTGGGGCAACGCGATCATCCTCGTCCCGTCGATGCTGTACGAACTGTACGGCGACACCGCGACGATGGCGCGGTACTACAACCAGATGGTCGCCTTCGCCGACTACATCCAGCGTCAGAAGGTGGGGACCGGAGCCGACGCGCACATCGTCGACGCCGCCCTCGCCGACTGGGTCGCCGCCGACCAGACATCCGGCCGAATCACCGGTACCTGGGGCTACTACACGATGATCAGCAAGTTGGCCACGATGGCGCAGCTGACCGGCCACGTCGACGACGCCGCTCGGTACCGGACGCTCGCGGACGAGATCAAGCAGGCGTTCAACGCGCACTTCTACAACCAGCAACTACGCCGGTACACCGCGGACGGCAACGCCGGGACCACGGGCGCAACGCAGACAGCGCAGGCACTCGCCCTCGACGCCGGGCTCGTCCCGGACACCGAACGTCACGCCGTCCTCGACGCGCTCGTCGAGCTCGTGTACGCGTTCCACCCGGTCGGCGACGGTCCACACTTCAGCGGCGGCACAATCGGGATGGCACCGACCGTCCGGGCACTCGCCGACGGCGGCAGGGACGACGTCCTGTGGGATCTGCTCCAGGAGAACGACCAACCGAGCTACGGGTTCTTCATGGAACCCACGGTCGCGAACCCGAACGGCATGACCACCATCGGCGAACGGTGGAACCGTGGTGACTCCAAGAACCACATGATCCTCGCCCAGATCGAGGAGTGGTTCCAGGGGAGTCTGGTCGGCATCCGCGAGGCCGACGACTCGACCGCCTACCGACGCCTTGTCATCCAGCCCAAGGTGGTCGGGGACCTGACCTCGGTGAAGGGCAGCTACCAGACACCACACGGCGTTGCGCGGTCCGAGTGGAGCACGTCGGATCGACGATTCAAGCTGACGGTCGACGTCCCCACCAACACCAGCGCACAGGTGTGGGTGCCGGCGGGAGGACGACGGCTCGACGCGCCTCCGGCCCGGGCCACGTTCCTGCGTGTCGACGGAGACTATGCCGTCTACAGCGTTCCCTCCGGCTCGTTCACGTTCCTGGCACCGCGGACGGGTAACTGATCCGACGGGCCCGGTCGCCGCTCGGTCCACGAGTGGCGACCGGGCCCGTACCCCGCGCGCCGATGAGGAGCAGCCGTGACCAGCACCCGAGACGTCGCCGACGGTCGCAGTGCGCCGGCTCCGTTGGGATCCGACTTTCCGGCGAACTTCCTCTGGGGTGCCGCGACAGCCGCGCACCAGGTTGAGGGCGGCAACGTCAACAACGACTGGTGGGACTTCGAACACGCCCCCGGTACCGCCGCGCAACAGTCGTCCCACGACGGCATCGATCACCTGCACCGGTATGCCGACGACTTCGCGCTGCTGAAGTCGTTGGGCCACAACGCCCACCGCCTGTCGCTGGAGTGGTCCCGTATCGAACCCGCACCGGGGGAGTTCAGCCGCAGCGCCCTCACCCACTACCGCCGGGTCCTGACCGCGCTCGCCAGCGCCGGCATGACCGGATTCGTCACCCTGCACCACTTCACGTTGCCGCGCTGGTTCGCCGCGAGGGGTGGTTGGCTCGCCCCTGATGCGGTCGAGCTGTTCAGCCGATACTGCGACCGGGTCGTCGCGGAGCTGGGCGACCTGATGCCCTTCGTCTGCACTATCAACGAACCACAGATGATCGCCCTGCACGGCTATCTGGAGGGCTACCACCCGCCGGGGATGACCAACCCGATCCTGTGGAAACGGGTGGGCAGGGTGCTCCTGGAGGCGCACCACGCCGCGGTACGGGCCGTCCGCGATGGAGGAGCCCGGTCCAGGGCGGGCCTCGCAGTGCAGCTGCCGCTGCTGACCCCGGCTCGTGACGACGGCAGCTGCGTCGCGTTCTGCCGCGCTCTGCGGACCGAGATCGTCGACCTGTACCTCGACGGGCTCACCGGACCCGACCCTGGAGACTTCCTCGGCGTCCAGTACTACCGCCGGCAATGGGTCGATCCCGCCGTGCCGACACTGTTCGCCGAACCGCCGGCCGGCGCCCAACTGACCCAGATGGGCTGGGAGGTCCATCCGGACGGACTGCGCCAACAGCTGCACCGTGCTGCCGCCGCCGGGCTCCCGCTGTACGTCACCGAGAACGGCATCGCCACCGAAGACGATCACGAGCGGGTCGACTACCTCGAAACGCATCTCGCCGCACTGGCGCAGGCCCGATCGGAAGGAGTCGACGTTCGCGGTTACCTGCACTGGTCCGCCTTCGACAACTTCGAATGGGCCGAGGGATACCGCCCCAAGTTCGGACTGATCGCGGTCGACCACGACCACGACCTGCGCAGAACCCCGAAACCGAGTGCCCATGCCTTCGCTCGGGTCGCCAGGACAGGAAGGCTCGACGCGCTACGCCACGGGACCGTCGTACAGGCATGAGGTCACGGCGGCCCCGGACGTAGAACCCGGGGGTATATACGCGGTGTATACCCCCGGTGTATCGTGCTGGCATGAGCGTTCCACTCACCCTCCTCGGCCTGCTCGATCGGGAACCCAGCCACGGGTACGACCTGAAGCGCGAGTACGACACCTACTTCGGCCGCGGTAAGCCGCTGCCGTTCGGGCAGGTCTACTCGACGCTCAGCCGCCTGGCGCGCGACGGCAAGGTGGTGATCAGCGAGGTCGGCCCCGGCGAAGGGCCCGACCGCAAGCGCTACATCATCACCGACCTGGGCGCGACCGAGGTCGAGCAGTGGCTGACCCAGCCGGTCGAACCGGAACCGCACCTGCAGACCGTTCTCTTCGCCAAGGTCGTGCTCGCGCTGATGCTGGACCGCCCCGCCGGCGAATACCTCGACACCCAACGCAGCGCGCACCTGCAGCGGATGCGTGAGCTCACCGAGATCAAGCGCACCGGCAGTCTCGTCGACGCGCTGCTCGCCGATCACGGTCTGTACCACCTGGAGGCGGACCTCCGGTGGATCGAGATGACCGGCGCCCGGTTGGACGCCCTGACGAAGGCGGTACGGTCATGACCATCGCGATCGAAGCGAGGAACGTCGAATTCTCCTTCGGCCAGACACCTGCGCTCCGCGGTGCCAGCATCGCCGTCGACTCGGGGGAGATCGTCGCGATCATGGGGGCCAGCGGGTCGGGTAAGTCGACGTTGCTGCACTGCCTGGCCGGCATCCTGGTTCCGGATTCCGGCGAGGTCCTGTTCGACGGGGCTCGGGTCGACTCCATGACCGAGGCCCGCCGCAGCAGCCTGCGCCGGGACCGCTTCGGGTTCGTGTTCCAGTTCGGGCAGCTCGTCCCCGAGTTGACCACCGCGGAGAACGTGGCCCTGCCGCTGCTGTTGAACGGCACACGCAGGACCGAGGCGCTGCGCAAGGCGTACGGCTGGTTCGAGCGGCTCGGCCTGGAAGGGCTGGAGCAGCGCCGATCAGGTGAGCTTTCCGGAGGGCAGGCCCAGCGGGTCGCCCTCGCCCGGGGCCTGGTCGCCGGGCCGGAAGTGCTCTTCGCCGACGAGCCGACCGGCGCGCTCGACTCGCTCACCGGCGAGCAGGTCATGGACCTGCTGGTCACCGCGGCTCGTGAGCAGGGCACCACGGTCATCCTGGTCACCCACGAACCACGGGTCGCCGCGTACGCCGATCGCGAGGTCATCGTGCGCGACGGCCGCGTGAACGCGCCGGACCGGATCGCATCATGATCCGCTTCGGGCTCCGCCTCGCCGTGGCCGGCGGGCGGGAGGCACTCACCCGCCTCATCATCATCGCCACCGCCGTGGCGGTCGGCGCCGGTCTGCTGCTGGTCACCCTCGCGGGCCTCAACGCCGTGAACGCGCAGCTCACACGGTACGCGTCGCTGTATCCCAGCCCGTCGGCGGACGGTGGCGGCGATCCACTGTTGTGGTCCACGCGGGAGGACTACTTCCGCGGCGAGCAGATCGTACGGATCGACGTCGCCGCCTCGGGCCCGAGCTCGCCGACGCCGGTCGGCATTCCGGAGACCCCGGGGCCGGGGGAGTACTACGTCTCACCGGAGTTCAGCACGCTGCTGGCAGCGACCCCTGCCGCCGAACTCGCCGATCGCTACCCCGGGCGAAACCTCGGCACGATCGGTTCGGCCGCGCTGCCGTCACCGGACGCCCTCCTCGTCATCGTCGGCCACACCGTGAACGAGGCCACGACGCTGCCAAATGTCCGCCAGGTCACCAGCATCGGCGACGACACCCACGCGCTGCCGGAGACGGTCGTGGACCTCATCGTCGGTGTCATAGCCGGTGGGCTGCTGTTTCCGGTGCTGATCTTCATCGGCACGGCCACCCGGCTCAGCGCCGCCCGCCGGGAGCAGCGGTTCGCGGCGATGCGGCTGGTCGGCGCGACGCCCCGGCAGATCTCGGTGATCGCGGCGACCGAGGCGGCCGTGGCGGCGCTCGCGGGCACGGCTCTCGGCTTCGCGCTGTTCTTCGCGTTCCGCGGCCAGCTCGCCGCGATCCCGTTCACCGGCATGCGGTTCTTCCCCGACGACATGGTCCTGAGACCGCTGGACGCCCTGGTGGTCGCGCTCGGCGTGCCGGCCGGAGCGGCGCTGGCGGCCTGGGTGTCGCTACGACGCGTCCGGATCTCCCCGCTCGGCGTCACGCGGCAGGTCACCCCCCGTCCACCCCGCGCCTACCGGCTGATCCCACTCGCGCTGGGGGTGGCCGAGCTGGCCTACTTCATCGGCCGCAGGCCCGAGACGTCGGACGGCCAGACCGCCGCGTTCCTGCCTGGTCTCCTGCTCATCATGACCGGTCTGATCCTCGCCGGCCCCTGGCTCACCATGGTCGGCGCCCGTGTCATGGCCAGCCGCGCCCGGCGGCCCGCGGCACTCATCGCGGCGCGGCGCCTCGCCGACAACCCCAAGGCCGGTTTCCGGGCCATCAGCGGCATCATGCTCGCGCTCTTCGTCACGAGTGTGGCCATCGGTGTGATCACCACGATCGTCGCCAACCGTGGCCCCGCCCGGATCGAGTCGACGGATGCCGCCACCCTCTCCACCGGCTTCTCCGACGACGAGCTCTCGGTGCCCGACTCACTGCTGGTCGAGCTGCGCTCGATCCCGGGCGTGCGGAGCGCGACGGTGGTCCACCGGAACCCGGACCGGATGGCCGATCCCGGCGTGCTCGCGTGCACCGACATCCCCGAGGCGTACGGCCGATGCGCCGACGGCGCCACCGTGGCGGCGGTGGCCCACAACTTCATCCCGTTCGACGAGTCGGCGTCCGCCTCCCGGGTGTGGCCCGCCGCATCGGTTTCCCTCGACGACCTCGAGCGGTTGCCGGTGGCGTCGATCGTCGTCGGCACGGACGGTTCGACAGCCCCGCTGGAACGGGCGCGCACGGCCCTCTCGTTGGCCTTCCCGAATTTCTGGGTGGCACCGACCGTTCCCGGTGAGTTCGAGTCGTCCTTCACCGATCAGCTGCGTGGTTGGAAGCAGTTGGCCAACGTCATCATCGTCGCCAGCCTCGGCCTCGCCGGCTGCAGCCTGGCGGTCAGCGTGGTCGGCGGTCTGAGTGAACGCAGGCGCCCGTTCAGCCTGCTCCGCCTCAGTGGGGCGCCGGTGCGGGTCCTGCGCCGTGTGGTCGCTCTGGAAAGCGCCGTACCGATGCTGGCCGTCGCCGTGGTCGCGATCGGCATGGGTTTCGTGGCCGCCCAACTGTTCCTCAAGGCACAGCTGGACTACACGCTCACCGCGCCGGGCCTCGGGTTCTACGGGATCGTGATCGTCGGCCTGGCCGCATGCCTCGGCATCATCGCGTCCACCCTGCCGTTGCTGGAGAGGATCACCGGCCCGGAGACGGCACGCAGCGAGTGATCGTGTGAGCGGCGGGGGAGGCACACCCCCGCCGCTCACCCGCTCACGCGGATGCCGGCCGACTCGAGCGGCCCTGGTCGTTCCCCCGACTCACTGGCCGGTGCGGCCGTCGACGCACTCGCGGAGCAGGTCGGCGTGGCCGACGTGCCGGGCGTACTCCTCGATCATGTGAACGAGGACGTCGCGGACGCTGACCGTGTCGTCGCCGATTGGCACCTCCCGCCCGAGGTCGTCCTCGTCGAGCGCGTCGAGCCACTCATCGGCCGCCGCGATCTCCGCCTTCCACGTGGCGAACGCCTCCTCGACGACCGCGGGGTCGGCGACCGCGTCGGTGAAGTCCGCGTCCCTGTCGTCGTCCCGGCTGAACAGGCGCGGCTGGTCGGTCCTGCCGCGCAGCACCCGCTGGAACCACTGGTTCTCCACCTTGGCAAGGTGCCGGATCAGGCCGAGCAGGCTCATGGTGCTCGGTGGCACCGAGCGGCGGGCGAGCTGCTCGGCGTCGAGACCGGCGCACTTCATGTCCAGGGTCAACCGGTAGTTCCGCAGGTACTCCTGCAGTGTCGCCTTCTCGCCCTTCGGGTTGCCGTAGGTCCGTGGATCGTCGGTGGGGTCCACCCACATGTCGCTCATGGCTCCCGACCCTGTCGACAAGCCGCGACGGGCGCAAGCGGGTTATCGGCCCGTCCGGACCGGTCGAGGTGGTGTGGGGGGTGCGCCGGCCGCGGCGTCGGCATAGCGGTCGGCCAGCCGCGCGAAGGCCTCTCTGAGCTCGGTCGGCCCGACGACCTCGATGTCGGCGTCGAACCGACCGATGGCGGCGGCCAGGCCCGGCCATGACCACGAGCCGACGACGAGCCGGCAGCGGTCCGGGCCGAGGGCCTCGACGAGTCCGTCGCTGGTGTAACGGGCCGCGACCTCGGCGGGGAGGTCCAGGATCACCTCGCCCCGGCACGGCCAGCCTTCGGGGCCGTGGAACCTGCTGACCACGAAGGCCGCCACGTCCGCACCGGGTAGTTGCCGTGGGGTGAAGCGAGGCCCCGTGGGGGTGCGGGGCGTGATCCGATCAGCGCGGAAGGTGCGCCAGTCCTCCCGGTCGAGATCCCAGGCGACGAGGTACCAGCGCCCTCCCCAGGTGACGACGTGGTGGGGCTGGACCTGGCGCGGCGCACTGTCGGCCTGATCGTCGTCGGCCGCTGGCGGGAATGCGGGGCCGTAGTCGAAACGCAGCACCTCGCGGGCGTGGACGGCGGCACTGAGCGCCATGAGCACGCCGCTGTCGGCCTGTGGGCTCGATCGGGTCGCCGGCCGCTCGACGGCGGTGACCTGGATGGTGTCGATGCGACGGCGCAGCCGTGCGGGCATGACCTGCCGGACGGTCTGCAGCGCGCGCGCCGCGGCTTCCTCGATGCCGGCGCCGGAGGTGGTGGCGATCTGGAGTGCCACGGCGAGGGCGACGGCCTGCTCGTCATCGAACAGCAGAGGCGGCAGTTCCGCGCCCGCGTCGAGCCGGTAGCCCCCGTCGGGACCCTTGGTGGCCAGGATGGGATAGCCGAGCTCACGCAGGCGGTCGACGTCGCGGCGCACGGTGCGCGGACTGATGTCCAGCCGTTCGGCCAGCAGCGCCCCCGGCCAGTCCCGCCGTGCCTGGAGCAGCGAGAGCAACGACAGCAGCCGCGCCGAGGTCTTCAGCATGGGTCCCGATACTGCCATGAGAAGCGGCCAGACCCTGGCCGCTTCACCTGCGACTGTTGCCCGATGACGGTGCTCGACAACCGCGCGCTCAACCGCGCGACGCTCGCCCGGCAGTTGCTGCTCGACCGCGCGGACGTACCGGTCCTCGACGCCGTCGCCCACCTCGGCGGTCTGCAGGCGCAGGAACCGCAGGAACCGTTCGTCGGGCTCTGGTCGAGGCTGCGCGCGTTCGACCCGGCGGTGCTCTCGGACCTGCTGATCCAGCGAAGCCTGGTGCGGACACACCTCATGCGCCGCACCGTCCACCTCCTCACCGCTGACGACGCACTGACCTGGCGCGCCCGACACGATGCGATGCTGCGCCAACGGGTGCTCGGGACCTACCGCCGCGAGCTGGACGGGGTGGACCTCGACGAACTCGCCGCGGCCGGCCGGGCCGTGATGGCCGACGACGAGCCGCGCTCGATGACCGAGCTGGCGCGGGCGCTCGCCGGGCGCTGGCCGACGCCGGGGACGCGGGCACTGGGCGAGATGGTGATCGCTGCCCTCGTCCCGATGGTGCAACTGCCGCCGCGCGGACTGTGGCGCACGAGGGCCGGAGTGCGCAACGTCCTGCTCTCCTCCTGGCTCGGTCGGGAGATCGACCCGCCGGCCCTGGAGGACGCCGATCCGGTCGGCCAGGCGCTGGTACGCCGCTACCTGGCCGCGTACGGTCCCGCGGCCACGGCCGACCTGCGCGCCTGGTGCGGCCTCGCCGGACTGCCGGCCGCGGTGGCCGCGATGCGCGGCGAGTTGATCACGTTCCGCGACGATCGTGGCCGTGAGCTGCTGGACCTTCCCGACGCGCCGCGCCCCGACCCCGACACACCCGCCCCGGTGCGGTTCCTGCCGGCCTTTGACAACGCGATACTCGGTTACCAGGACCGGAGCCGGATCATCGACGATGCGCACCGTGGTCTGTCGGTCGCCGGCGAGCGCGTGGTGCTGGTCGACGGTCGGGTCGCCGCGACCTGGAACGTCGAGGCCGGCGCCGTGACGGTCATTCCGCTGCGTCGCCTCTCGCGAGCCGACCGCACCGCCGTCGTCGAGCAGGGGCGGGAGCTGGCGTCGTTCCTCTCCGACAACGAGAGCCACCGGGTGGAGGTCGGCCCGACTCCCCGATGACCGTGCGCCGCGCCGCCGCCGGCCATACCGAACCGGCGGCGGCGCGGACGGGTGGATCAGGAGTACGGAAGCCGGAGCACCGACTGGTTGCCGATGCCCACCGTGCTCGGGTTGTTGCCGATCGCCGACCACACCTCGACCCGGACCGTGCCGTTGCTGAGCGTGCCCAACGTGCCGGTGGCCGAGGCCAGGCCGGCGTTCTGGGTGTAGTGCTCGTAGCCGGGGACAGGGTCGGTGGCGAAGTAACGCGACGTCTCCACCCGCTCCCAGCTGCCGTTGCCCGTCAGGTCGTACGAGATCCGCACCTGCACGCCGTTGCCGACGGCCGTGCCGGCGTCCAGGAACAGGTCGAAGGTGGTCTGCCCGCCGGAGTAGGCGAGGTTGAGGCCGGTCGCCGTGAAGACCTGCGGGTTGGTCGGCGTACCGTCGTGGTTTCCGTTGGCCGCCGCGACCGTGGTCGTGGCCGCGCCGCCGGCCGCGCCGAGCCCGCCACCGGGCAGCAGGTACCGGGTCGGAGAGCCCGGGTTCGGGGGCGGATCCGTCGGAGGGGGTGTGGTGGGCGGCGGGGTCCCCGGGGGTACGCCGCCGGCCGCGTTGCCGCCGCTCCAGGTGTACGCCCCGGTGGTGGCCGTCCGTCCGGCCGGTACGGCGAGCGTCGTGCCGTTGGAGAAGTTCACCGTGATCGCCGTCGCGGTCGGGTTCGACGCCACGTAGGTGCGCGCCCCGTTGCGCGAGAACACCGCCGACAGTGGATGGTTGGCGGTCACCGTCGTGTCGACGGTGCCCAGCGCCGCGAGGTTGCGGATCCAGTGGAAGGTGTGTGCCCGACTCTCGCCCTCCTCGACCGTGTAGTTGGGGTTCGCGCGGAGGTTCGCCAGCGCTGCGTCGCCGTCACCGAGGGCCTGGAACTGCCAGAGGATGTCCTGCCAGACCGTCGGCTGCCCACCGTTGTTGCGCACCAGTTCGGCGTAGTTGGTCCGTACGTACGCCGGGTTGTTGCCGAGGTAGAGGTGTCCGCCGGTGACCGGCAGCAGGTTGATGCCCTGGATCATCTCCGGCTCGGCGCTGAACCAGGTGGCGTACGCGCCGCCGTCGCCCCAGACCATGCCGACCGTCGAGTGCCCGAAGGCGGCGGGGAAGTTCTGGTCGCTGACGTCGAACCAGTATTCCTGGATGGCCGCGGCCTGGGTGGTGTAGAGGAAGATGCCGGCGTCGCGGACGGCGGTGTCGCCGGTCACCTGTCCCCACTGGATCAGGGCGTTGGCGAAGTTCATCCCCTCCGACGACGATTCCTGGTTGTTGCCGGAGCCGAATGAGCCGTGCCCGGACGCCCAGTCGTGGCCGGCGTAGATGTCGAAGTCGCGCAGGTAGGGGAAGCGGGTGTCGTCGCGGCGGTAGTTGTTGGCGTCCCGGATCAGCAGGTCCACCATGCCGCCGTAGCGGCTCGCGGCGGCCCACGCCGGGTCGAACTTCGCCAGCGTCGCCGCGGCGGCGATGTAGTAGCCGTAGTGGAAGTGGTGGTCGTTGAGTTCCTGGTCCGAGCCGTACGAGGCTGGGTAGCCGATCAACGTGCCCCAGTTGCCGTCGTAGTAGAAGACCCTTCCGGTCTTGCCGCTCGACGCGGTGAACCAGTCGGTGAGCGTGCTGCGGATCGCGTTCAGCGCGCTGTCCCGCGTCGCGGTGTCGTTGACCAGGTCGGCCACCTCGGCGAGCCGGGCGGCCCGGCCGAGTCCCTTGCCGGTCCAGTACGTGTCGCCGCCGCGCTGGTCCATCGGGTTCGCGCGGGCGGCGGCCAGGTGGTTGGTGAGCGTCGTCAGGTCGGCGCCGCTGCCGTCGGCGACGGCCGGCAGTTCCGGCAGGACCCCCTGGAACTTCATGGCGGTACGGAACTGGTTGACGCCGGTGAGCACCTTCATCCGGCCACGCGCCGACGGGTCGGTCGGGGTGATGGGGGTGGAGCCGGTCAGCGACTTCCACTGGTGCGGGTAGAGGCTGACCACGGTCTGCGTGGCGGTTCCCTCCCGGGCGGTCGTGGTGAACGCGTACGTGGTGGTCAGTCCGCTGGTGGCCGGGTTGTAGGCGTACGAGACCTGGGTGCCGGTGACGTGGGCGTGCGCGTACCGGCCGTAGGTGGAGGCCAGGTCGGCGCGCTCGGCCGCCGACGTCGACGGCGGCAGGAGGGCGACGGAGAAGTAGCCCCGGCCGGCCAGGGTGGAGGAGATCCGGCCGCCGCTGACGGTCCAGGTGGCGCCGCTGGGGGCGTACCCGACGTAGTCGTGGCCGTTGACCCGGAAGCCGACCGTGGCGCCGCTGTTGGACCAGACGTCCGCGGTGCCCGTCGCGCTGATCACCGCGTCCCCACCGGTGGTCTGGAAGTACGCGAAGGGCAGACCGTGGCCGATGGTGGCGCGCATGGTCCGGGCTCCGTCGCTCCAGTGTGGGCTGACCGTCCAGTCGGTCCAGCCGTCGACCTTGACCACGGGCGCTCCGAGCCCGGCGACGCCGACCCGGATGTCCTGGACGTACGGGTAGTGGTACTCGCCGACCCCGGTCGAGGTGCCGCTGATGGCGGGCGTGGAGTTGGCGGAGAAGCCGAGGCCGTCGGTGAACGTGTCGTAGGAGAGCGGGTGGGCGTGCAGGGGTTCGCTGAAGGCGCAGTCGGTGCGCTTCCAGAGCAGTGAGGACCACCAGTCGTTGGTGGGTACCGCACCGGCTGGCGCGTTGGCGGTGGCGAACTGTCGGGGGTTGCTCGACATCGGGCCGCAGCCGGTGGGGAGCGGGCCGACCGGGGTGGTGGTGTAGCTGCCGGCGCCGACGGGGGCGGCCTCGGCGGGACGGGTGAGGGAAATCGTGAGGCCGCCGACGACCAGGGCCAGAGCGGTGGTGGCGGCCAGGACCCAACGGCGGTGGGGGACGGGAGGTTTCACGGTGCCTCCATCGCGTGTCGGGATGCCGGCCTGCCGGCTCCGACACGTTGTCTGAATTGAGGAGAAGATGCGGTGAGAGAGCGCTCTCCCAGTCGGCACGGTAATCGAGGGCTATGACTCCCGTCAATGTGTCCCACGGGTTGCGTGCTGATGTCGCGATTTGAACTACCACCGCTCGCCGGCGTGCCAGTCGGCGACCCGCCAGTGGTCGTCGGCCTGCCGGATCAGCAGCAGCTTCAGCGGCGCGACCTCGCCATCGACGAAGCGGGCCTGCGTCAGTACCTCGGCACGAGGTTGTCCAGGGCCGACTATCGTTGTCCCCTCGACCGAATAGCCGGTGAGCCGCTGGCCACCGGAGTGCAGCTCGGAAAAGGTCGGCAGGTCGCTGGCCTGCCGACGCTGCTCGGCGAGCAACTCGTACGCGACCGTGAACTCGGCCGCGACGAGCGCGTCCAGGTACGCCGTGGCGGTCGCCTGGGCGGGACCGCGGTCCCGAACCGCCTTCGTCACAGTCAGCGCCGTCCACGCCACCGCGCCGAATGTTGCGATGGTGCCCAGGGCAACGATCTGCCAGACCGGCAATCTCCGGGTGAAGCAGCCGTAGCACCCGAGCAGGAACAGCCCGACCGCCAGAATTCCGAGTGCCCGCCTCCACCGTCCTGACATGCTCCCGGACCTTAGCTTGGCGAGGCCGCCTCGGCCAGAGCGCCATGGTGACGCGATGCCCGCTCACGCACCGCAATCAGCCCACTCTCATCGCGCGACGGCGGACAGGTCGACCGCGGCGGCGGCGACGATCGCCCGGTCACCTTTGTTCTGCACGTAACCCACCAGAGTGGCCTGCCGAGGATCGAGATTTGGCGGCGCCTCCAGCTCCACCTGCCCGCGCTCGGCGTCCAGACCCAGCGAGGTGAAGGCGCGCACCACGTTGTCCTGCCGCAGCGTCCGCCCGGCGTTCTCGCCCCGGGCGACCTCGCTCTCCAGGCCGCGTTCGACGATCGCCACGTTCAGCACCGCACGCTCCGTGGGCCGCTCGGTCTCGAAGCCCAGGACGACCCGCTGCCCGGCGCCCGCACCTCCGGCGTAGTCCTGGACCGACAGTGTGAACGGTGTGGTGGTTGCCGACGTGAGGGCCGACGCGATCGCGGTCGCCGCCCGTCGACGGTCGGAGCCGACGAACTCGACGGTGCCGTTGACGACCATCTGGGGGGTGTACAGGCGTCCGGTGCCGAAGGCCCGCGCGTACGCCTCCTGCCGCGCGGTGTACGCCGCGTCGGCGAACCGGTCGGGCCAGCCCAGATCATCCCAGTAGTCGACGTGGAACCCGAGCGCGAAGACCGGCTGCCCCTGGGCGCGCGCGTCACGCTCGATCTCGGTCAGCACCTCCTCGGCCGGAGGACAGCTCGAACAGCCCTGGGAGGTGAACATCTCCACGACGGCGAAGCCGCCGTCCGCGGACGCCACGTCCGGCAGCGGCGATCCCGGCAGGCGGGCACGATTCGACCCGGGGTCCGTCATTGCGCCTCCTCCGTGCGTGCTGCTGGCGGCCCTCCGATTCCCGTTACGGCCGCGACCATGCCTGCCCGCGCCTCGCCGCTCGGCCCGGCAGGTTCGCGTTCGGGGGCGCCGTCAGCGTCCCGCGCCCTCCGCGACGGGCGGACGCGCGGTCGAGGCGGCGGTTCGCGGCCGGCCGGGTCGCATGAGGACGATGACGAGCAAGCTGGCGAGGACGCCGACGGCTCCGGCCACGGCGAAGGTCGCCTGGACACCCGCCACCCCGGCGGCATGCGCCGCGCTGTCCAGCAGGTGCCGCCCGGCTGCCGGCGTGGCGCGCAGCAGACCGGGTGTCTGCCCGCCGGCGATGGCGTGCGCGACGTGTGCCGGGTCCGCAATGCCACGCCCGGCCAGGATGGTCTGCGCCTGGGCGGTGAAGACGCTGCCCAGCGCGGCGACGCCGAACGCGAAGCCCAGCTGGCGGGTGGTGTTGACGGCTCCGGCGGCCATGCCGCCGCGCTCGGCGGGCACCAGGGACATGGAGACCGAGCCGAGGACGGGCGTCGCGAGGCCGACGCCGACACCGATCAGGGCGAGCCCCGGCAGCAGCGCCGGCCAACTGGCCGAACCGTGCATGAGCGCCGCGGTGAGCAGGCTGCCGAGGCCGACGAACAGCAGACCGGCGCCGATCACCAGGTCTGGTCTGCGGCCGTGCAGCACCCGACCCGGCGCCGCCGAGACAGCGAACGCGGTGACGGACATCGGCAGGCCGGTGAGCCCCGCCGCGAGCGGACTCAGTCCCAGCACGACTGCAACCAGATCGAGGTGTAGGTGAGGGTGGTGAAGGCCGCGAACGTCAGCAGCAGCCCGGCGAGCAGGACCGCGACGAACGAGCGGTCGCGCAGGAGGGCGAGGTCGAACATGGCGTTCCGGGTGCGTGCCTCGATCGTGACGAACCCGGCCAGCAGGAGCGCGGCCACCACCAGCAGTCACCAGACGGCGGCTGCCGACCAGCCGTCCTCGTTCGCCCGGATGAGTGCATAGGTCGCGCACCCCGCGGCGGCGGTGAAGCTCACCATACCGGCGACGTCGATCCGGCCCCGGACGGTCGCGTGGGCGACGGTGAGCGTCGTGGCGCACAGCAGGATGGCCACGGCACTGACCGGCAGGTTGACGAGGAAGATCCAGCGCCACGACGCGCCCTCGGTGAGCAGCCCGCCGAGGATCGGGCCCACGGCGGCCGAGGCGCCCGACACCGCGCCCCAGATGCCGTACGCGCTTCCCCGGTCACGCCCGACGTAGGCGCTGTTGAGCAGGGCGAACGTGGTCGCGAACATAGCCGCCGCCCCGACGCCCTGTACGGCGCGCGCGGCGATCAGCACGCCCGGGTTCGGCGCGAGACCGCACAGCAGCGACGACACCGCGAAGACCGCCAGCCCGACGACGTACGCCCGGCGGTGCCCCACCCGGTCGGCGATCGAGCCGGCGCCGAGCACCAGTGCGCCCAGCACGAGGGCGTAGGCGTCGATGACCCACTGCAACGCCCGGAAGGACGCGCCCAGGTCGTCGACCATGTCGGGCAGGGCGACGATCACGATCGTGACGTCGACCAGGAGCATGAACGTACCCAGGCAGACCGTCAGCAGCGGCAGCCACTTGCGCATTCTGAAACGATGCGCGCTTGGTACGCGTTGACGCAGGGAGACTATCGAGGCGTCATCGCAGCTGCCGAGGCTGTTGAGGCGACCGCAGCGAACGATGGAGCGGCGATGCAGCTCGCCGCCCAGCAGGCGAAGGCTTGGGCGCGACTCGGCGACCGTCGCCAGGTAGAGACTTCTCTCGACCGTGGACACCGATTGTTGGAATCCCTGCCTTACCCGGAGGACACCGATCACCGATTCGTGGTCGACCCCGCCAAGTTCGACTTCTACGCCATGGATTGCTACCGCATCGCGGGCGAGGATCGGCTTGCCGAGATGTACGCCCGAGAGGTCCTGAAGTCATCGACCGACCCGAACGGGCAGGAACGTAAGCCAATGCGGATAGCGGAAGCTCGGGTAACGCTCGGCGTGACCGCTGCTCGCACAGGCGACGTGGAGTCAGCGATCGCGCACGGCCGCCAAGCCCTGCAAGGTGACCGGAAGTCGCTGCCGTCCCTGCTGATGTGCTCTCGTGAGCTGACTAGCCTCCTGGCCCAGCGCTATCCGGATCAGCCGGAAGTCTCGTCGTACCTGGAAGAAGTTCGAACCCTCGCGGCGTAGGGACTTGCAGCTAGTCGGACTTGGACTCGGACTGGTCTGCCCGTCGACCACCGACGCCAGGCCGAGGACGACCCTGCTGCCATGATCTGATCCGGGCCGGCCGCCACATGTGTGTACGGCCAACAGTCATGTCAGGTTCGGGCACGTGCCCACGCTTTCGGTAGTTCGTGACCGTCGAGACCTGGACTCCGAGGTAGGCGGCGACATCCGAGGTCGTCCACCACTCGGCGTCCCTTCCCGCATCCGTCGTCGCACCACCATTCTCCACCGTGCGTGAGACGTTCAACGCACCGCAGGTGAGGGGGAGCCCGCCCGACCGGCTGCCGGCGATGTCGAGTCTCAGGACGTCCGTGACAGAACAGTCTCGGGACGTGGGTGACACTTCTGGCTAGCCGGGTGGTGAGGGCGGCTCGGGTGGACGTCCTCGGGCACGGGCTGTGTCGGATACGGCGATGCCGGCCAGGACGAGAGCAGCGGCGCCGGCGACGAGCACCGGCGGCAGGAAGATCGTTGCCGGCGAGATGGCGGCGAGCATGAGGACCCCGGCCACGCGGTTTCGGGACACCCGGCCGAACACCGCGTACTCGAAGATGGCCCGTCCGGCGAGGAACAGTGCGGGTCCGCCGAGGATCACGGCGATCCACGTCGGCTGTGTGTGCCCGGATGGGTGCTCGATGATGAGCTCGACGCCGACAGAGATCGGGACGATGCCGGCGACCATGACCAGGTGAGCGTTTGTCGCCAAAACGGTAACGCGGAGCGGATCATTGGCCGCGGCGACGGCCCCGCCCAACACCTCCCCAGCGAGGTGGATGTAGATCCGCCACAGCAGCACCGTGGTCGTGAACGCCACCACGACCGCCGCGCTGCGGTCAGCCTCGAAGGTGTGCTCGCTGAGCCCCAGCCCCGTCACCAGAATCAACTCGCCGAGCGCGATGATGAAGAACTGCCGATAGCGCTCGGCCAGGAACTCGCCCGTGATCCCAAACTCCGCCGCATTGCCGCGGCCCAGCCTCGGCGCGGGCCAGCCGAGACTGGCCGCCGTGTAGTCCACGGCCACCGCTAGCGCCCACAGCACCCCACGCGGCCAACCCTGCACAATTGCGCCCGCGATCCACGGCACCGCCGACACGCCGAACCAGAGCAGCACCCGCATCTCGGGACGCTGCCGCTTGTCGCCACGGGTAACGATCACGAGAAACAGGCTGCGACCGACCTGGACGGCGACGTACGCGCCGGCGAAGACCAAGCCATGCCCGCCGAACGCCTCAGGCACTGCGGCCGACAGCACCAAGCTGCCGAACATGCACCCGATGACCAGCACCTGTATCGCCGGCCGTCGCGGCTCGAACCTGTAGACCACCCCCACCGTCGCGGCCCACACCCACCACATGGCGAGCAGCAGCAGCAGCGTCTGGAAGGCGTCGATCCAGTCCAGATGCAGTCGCAGCCCTAGCGAGAGTCGGAAGAGCGCGAAGACAAACACCAGGTCGAGGAACAGGTCCAGGAACGTCGTCCGCTGCTCCTCCGGTCTCCGCATCAGCCGGGCTGCGCCACTCGTCATCGGTTCGCCCCGTTTCTGCCGCTTCTGTCAGCTCTGACCAGTCGTACCACCCGACAGCGCTGGGGGATGTGGATGTGCTGCTGCGGCCAGGGGTCGAACGGCCTCGCCCGTGGGGGCGACGGTAGAGGCCGTCAGTTCCTACAAGCCGTCGCCGCCAGTTCTGATCAGCTCGTCGACCTTGGCCAGGCGTCGGGCCAATGCCACAAGTGGCGGAGTGTTACCCAGGTCCTGATACCGATCTGTCACCCAGGTCCTGAGACACGACAACCGGCTGTCGGCGATGTCGGGCTCCACTTGATGCGTTACGGATCGGTGTCGAATGACGGGTGCCACGTCCGGCTAGACGATCT
This sequence comes from Micromonospora sp. NPDC005163, assembly GCF_053599835.1. Taxonomy (NCBI): domain Bacteria; kingdom Bacillati; phylum Actinomycetota; class Actinomycetes; order Micromonosporales; family Micromonosporaceae; genus Micromonospora; species Micromonospora sp. NPDC005163. The sequence goes on along the minus strand of NZ_JBSFYP010000021.1, from coordinate 2,103 downwards.
TCGTGGTCAGGGTAGTCCGCGAGCTTGCTCCACCGCTGATGTTCTCGCTTCGATGGCTAGGCCGCCGGCGGTGTGGGCATGGGATGGGGCGTGGCCGGCGGTAGTTTGAGTCGCTGGCGGGTTGCGTGGATGACTTCGATGACGCGCTGCTGCAAAGCAGGTGGGTCGTCGGCGAGGTCGGCTAGCTGTTTTGCGCGCTGGGCGAGGTCGTGGGCCCAGTCCGGGTCTAGGTTGCCGACGGTGATGCGGTGGAACGCTTGTCGTGCGGTGTCGGGGTCGCCAGCTAGCGCTGCTGCGCCCCCGGTGTGGTAGGCGTGCCACCAGGGCGACTCGCCGTGCCTGGTCGTGCGGGAGGCCAGCTGGCGAGCGGCGGCTGCGGGGTCGGGGAACTGGCTGCGCAGCTGGTCGACCCGTTGTGCGGCGACACCGGCGACCGTGGTGATGTCGCGGGTGAACTGTTCGGCGTTGACGAAGTTCAGAAAGCTCGTCCAGCCGACCTCGCCGACCGGCGGCTGTGTGACGAAGGCGGCGTCGTTGCGCCAGTAGATGCGGCTGCCGTCGTCGAATGACCAGTGGTCGCGCTCGTGGCACAGCCACATCGCGCCAACGTTGAGATAGGTGCCTTCCGAGCGGGAAGGCTGGAACTCAACGACGATCAGCCACCAGCCTCGGTCATCGATCCAGACGCGTGATGCGCCTCGCCGATGCAGTCCAAGCGGCTGCAGATGCTGGCGTGCCACCGCTGTGACCAGTCGAGTCGCTGTGGCTCCGTCTGGCATTCGAGGAGTATGGCATCGGTCGCCGAGACGGTAGAGGGTCATTGTCCGCCTCGCTTGCCGATCGTCGTCTGCCGTGGTGGTTCCGGCTTACGGGCTTTGAACCGGGCGATGGGCTTGGTGGTGGTGCAGGCGACCTCGATGAGGAGCTGGTCGCCGTCGTAGACGCGGAAGGTGGCGTCGGTGGCTTCGACAGTGACGATGCGACCGGCGTGGGCGATGCCGGGGTGAATGCGTTGACCGGCGATGACGAGGCTGCCGCGGCTGCTGACCCGCCGCTCGACGCGTTGAGCGTCGCGGGCCGGGGCTGGTGGTGGTCCGGCGGGACGGGCATCGCGGAGGCGGGCCAGGTCGGCCTTGGTGAGTGGGTTGGGCAGGCTGCGCAGCAGGGTCCGGCCGGTGTCGAGAATCTGCAGGACGCCGTAATCGAGGCGGGCGGTGATCCGCCGCCCGGCGAGGTGGTAGCCGATCGGGTGTTGCCTGCCGGCAAGGGCGATGAGCCCGTTGGCGGTAACGATCCGGTCAACCTCGATCGGGCCGCCAGACTCGGCCGGGCCGGCGGCGATGGGTGAGGGCCCGGCAGGCTGGCCGTCCTCGGCGAGTAGCTGCCGCAGGTGGTCGAGGGTGAGCCGGGACGGGACGGACTTGAGGCGGGCGCCGTTCAGCAGCAGGTGGATGACGGTGGTGTCGGCCCAGAGCGTGATGGTGCGCCCGGCATGGGCGGGGCCGAGCCAGAACTGCTGCCCGCAGACGGCGAGGTTGCCCGAGGCGGGAATCACGCGGGCGACCTCCACGGCTAGGCGGACGCTGTCGCCGACAGCCACTGGCACTGCTGGAGCGACGGTGTGCCCCACGGATGGCGGAGGCGTCGGTGCTGGGGTCGGCAGCGGTCGGCGGGGTGCGGGAATGGTGCTGGACAGCAACGGAGGTAGTCGCAGCGGCAGCTGCTCCTCGGTCGGCTGGGCGGCGAACCGGTCCGCCGGGAACGCCATCGCGAGGGACTGGTGGGGCCGTTCGGTGTTGTATTCGTGCCGGAAGGCGTCGATGGCGGCCTGGGCTGCTTGCGGGTTGGCCCAGACCTCGACATCGTCGAGGAGTTCCCGTTGCAGGGTCTGGTGGAATCGCTCGACCTTGCCAGTGGTGGTGGGTGAGCGGGGCTTGGTCAGCCGGTGGGTGATGCCATTCTCTCGGCAGACATCCCAGGATTCAAAATGTCAAGCGGCTGCTGTGCTGTGGTGAGCCCAGGCCTTGTGTTCGTCGTAGATTGAGCGGGTCTTGAGGCATCCGTGGAGGATGCCGACGAGGCGGTTGCCGAGCTGGCGCAGCG
>NZ_JBSFYP010000020.1:0-118913 GCF_053599835.1 Micromonospora sp. NPDC005163 | reverse complement strand
TGCTGGCCATCGGCGTGATGCGGTACGCGTTCGTCGCGGCGAGCGCGGTGCTGCCCTGGCTGGGCGGGTCGCTGCCACAACCACGCCACGTCCCGGCCGAACGACTCGACCAGCAGAGCCAACGCCACCACCAGCACCAGCGTGGTCCACGGCTCGGGCAGCACCCCTGCCGCGGCCACCGCCAGCAGCACCCCCTGCGCGGCGGCCACCACCTTGCGCCAGAAGCGCGGCGGCAGCGACCCGCCCAGCCAGGGCAGCACCGCGCTCGCCGCGACGAACGCGTACCGCATCACGCCGATGGCCAGCACCCACCCGCCGGCGACCGGCGCGACGTGCACGCTGAGCACCAGGATCAGGAACGCGTCGACCTCCATGTCGAAGCGGGCGCCGAGCGCGCTCACCGTGCCGGTGCGCCGCGCCACCTGCCCGTCCACCGCGTCCAGCAGCAACGCCACCGCGCTCACCGCGACCAGCAACCCCACCGGCGCGGGCCGGCCGAACGAGTCCGCCACCAGCGCGGTGACCGCGCCGACCAGGACGGCCCGGGTCAGCGTCACCCGGTCGGCCGGGCCCAGGCGGGACGCGCCGGCCCGGTGCAGGCCCCGGCTCAACGCGAGACAGGTGACCACCGCGTAGCCGGTACCGACCAGCCAGCCGGCGCCACCCAGCCCCACCGTGGCGGCCAGCACCGCCAACACGACCAGTTGCGCGCTCAGCCCGATCATCGGACCACTTCGAACCGTGGGCACCGTACCTCCGTGTTTATGATCGACGACCCCGACAGGGAACACGGAAAACGTGGCCGTTCGGTTCGGCCGGGAGCAAAGGTGAGGTGCGCGACGGTGATCCGCGAGGCGTACGCCTGCTGGGTGCGCGAGCCCGGCGCGGCGGAGATCCGGCCGGTGTCGTTGCCCGTCCCGGGCCCCGACGAGGTGCTGGTCCGGGCACGCTACTCGGGGGTCAGCCGGGGCACCGAGACACTCGTCTTCACCGGCCGGGTGCCCGCCGACCAGCACGCCGCGATGCGCGCGCCCTTCCAGGAGGGCGACTTCCCGGGCCCGGTGAAGTACGGCTACCTCAGCGTCGGGGTGGTCGAGCAGGGCCCACCGGAGCTGCTCGGGCGCACGGTCTTCTGCCTGCACCCGCACCAGAGCGCGTACGTCGTGCCGGCCACCGCGGTGGTGCCGGTGCCGGACGACGTGCCGCCCGCCCGCGCGGTGCTCGCCGGCACGGTGGAGACCGCCGTGAACGCGCTGTGGGACGCCGCGCCGCTGGTCGGCGACCGGGTCAGCGTGATCGGTGCGGGCATGGTGGGCTGCTGCGTCGCGGCATTGCTCGCCCGCTTTCCCGGCGTGCAGGTCGAACTGGTCGACACCGACGCCCGCCGCGCCGGGGTGGCGGGCGCCCTCGGCGTGGGGTTCGCCCAACCGGCCGACGCGGCCGGCGACCGGGACCTGATCGTGCACGCCAGCGCCACCGCCGACGGTCTGCAACGCTCGCTGGACCTGCTCGCGCCGGAGGGCACGGTGATCGAGCTGAGCTGGTACGGCGACCGCCCGGTGCAGGTGTCGCTCGGTGGGGCGTTCCACTCGGGGCGGCTGACCGTGCGCAGCAGCCAGGTCGGCATGGTCGCGCCCGCACGGCGGGGGCGGCGCAGCTACGCCGACCGACTGGCGCTCGCCCTGGACCTGCTCGACGATCCGGCCTTCGACGCGTTGATCACCGGCGCGTCCCGGTTCGAGGAGCTGCCCGACGTCCTCGCTCGACTGAGCACGGGTGACCTTCCCGCGCTCTGCCACCTCATCACCTACGACGACGGGGAGTGACCGTGTTCAGCGTGACCGTTCGGGATCACATGATGATCGCCCACAGTTTCCGGGGCGAGGTGTTCGGCCCGGCCCAGCGCCTGCACGGCGCGACCTTCGTGGTGGACGCGACGTTCCGCCGGCTCGACCTGGACGCCGACGGCATCGTGGTCGACATCGGCCTGGCCACCGAGCAACTGCGCGCCGTGGTCGGCGAGCTGTCCTACCGCAACCTCGACGACGAGCCGGCGTTCGCCGGGGTGAACACCACCACCGAGGTGCTGGCCCGTACGGTCGCCGACCGGCTGGCCGAGCGGGTGCACGCCGGTGAGCTGGGCGCCGGGGCGCGTGAGCTGGCCGGCATCACCGTCACCCTGCACGAGTCGCACGTCGCCTGGGCCAGCTACGAGCGGTCGCTGTGATCGGGGCGGGCCGGGCGACGCCGGTCGACCGGCCCGCTTCGCCCGGCCCTGCCGTGCACGTCGTCCTGCCCGGCGACATCGACGACCCGGCCACGCCCAGCGGCGGCAACGTCTACGACCGGCGGATCTGCGCCGGCCTCGGCGGGCGGGGCTGGTCGGTGCACGAACACGCGGTGCCCGGCGCATGGCCGTACCCCGACCCCACCGACCGGGCGGAGCTGGCTCGGCTGCTGGCCGCCGCGCCGGATGACGCCGTGGTGCTGCTCGACGGCCTGATCGCCTCGACCGTCCCGGACCTGCTCGCCCCGCACGCCCGGCGGCTGCGCCTCGTGGTCCTGGTGCACCTGCCGTTGAACGACGAGGCCGAGGCCCTCGCGCTGGCCACCGCCCGGGCCGTCGTCACCACCAGCGAGTGGACGCGCCGCCGGCTGCTGGCCCGCCACCCGCTGCCGCCCGACCGGGTCCGGGCCGCGCCGCCGGGGGTGACGCCCGCGCCGCCGGCGCCCGGTTCGGTCACCGGCAACCGGCTGCTCTGCGTGGCGGCCGTCACCCGCCACAAGGGACACGACGTGCTGATGGCCGCGCTGTCCACGCTCGCCGGGCTGTCGTGGACGCTGGTCTGCGCCGGCACGCTCGCCCGGGAGCCGGAGCTGGTGCACCGGCTGCGTGAGCGGCTCGGCGGGGCGGGCGTCGCCGACCGGGTCCGCCTGGCCGGCCCGTTGACCGGCGCCGCGCTGGACGTCGCCTACGACGCCGCCGACCTGCTGGTGTTGCCGTCGCGGGGCGAGACGTACGGGATGGTCGTCACCGAGGCCCTGGCCCGCGCCCTGCCGGTGCTGGGTACCGAGGTGGGCGGCCTGCCCGAGGCGCTCGGTCAGGCGCCCGGCGGTGACCGGCCCGGGCTGCTGGTTCCGCCGGGCGACCCGGCCGCGCTGGCCGGCGCGCTGACCCGCTGGTTGAGTGACGACGCCCTGCGGGCCCGGCTGCGGCGTGCCGCTCTGGCCCGGCGGGACACCCTGACCGACTGGACGGTGACCACGGCGCTGCTGGCCGCCGTGCTGGAGGAGGTGGCGGCATGACCGTCGAGGAGACCCTGTCGTTCGCCGACTGGCTGCGGCTGCGCGAGCCCGCCGACGCGGCGGCCCGCGCCGAGGACCTGGTGGACGTGGTCCGTCCCCGGCTGGCCGGCGAGGCGCCGACCGTGATCCACGACCTGGGCAGCGGCACCGGCTCGATGAGCCGGTGGCTGGCGGCCCGACTGACCGGCCCGCAGCACTGGGTGCTGCACGACCGGGACGCCGACCTGCTGGCCCGGGCCGCCGAGGGCATGGCCGGGGTCACCGCCGCCGACGGCGCACCGGTCACGGTCAGAACCCGTTGCGGCGATCTCACCCGGCTGACCGCCGCCGATCTGGCCGACGGCGCGCTGGTCACCGCGTCCGCGCTGCTGGACATGCTGACCGCCGAGGAGGTCGAGCGGGTGGTCGCCGCCTGCGCCGACGCCGGCCGGCCCACCCTGTTCGCGATCTCGGTCACCGGGCGGGTCCGACTCACCCCGGCCGACCCGCTGGACCCGCTGGTCGAGGCCGCGTTCAACGACCACCAGCGGCGCACCGTCGACGGCCGACGGCTGCTCGGCCCGGACGCCGTCGCCGCCACCGTCGTCGCGTTCGCCCGTCGGGGCGTCCCGGTCCGGGAGCGGCCCAGCCCGTGGCGGCTCGGTCCGGACCAGGCCGACCTGACCGCCGAGTGGTTCCGGGGCTGGCTGGGCGCTGCCTGCGAGGAGCGCCCGGAACTGGCCGGCCCGGCCCGGGCGTACGCCGAGCGCCGGCTGACCGACGCGGCGGCCGGGCGCCTCGGCGTACTGGTCGAACACCGGGACCTCCTGGCCGGCGGATGAACCGCTCGCGCCCCGGGTACGTGCACTAGGGCAAGTGGACGATCTTCAGGGAGGACCGGCGCCGATGTTCTGGGCCTGGGCACGAGTGGTCGGCGGGGTGGGCCTGCTCGCCGCCCTGCTGTGGCAGGTGGGCGCCGGCCCGTTCCTGGCCGGAGTGCGGTTGATCGACGCGCCGGCGCTGACCGCGGCGCTGCTCATCGGTGTCCTCACCACGGTCTGCGCGGCCTGGCGGTGGAGCCTGGTCGCCGGTGGCCTGGGCGTACGGCTGCCGCTGACGACCGCGGTCGCGCACTGCTACCGCGCGGTGTTCCTCAACGCCACCCTGCCCGGCGGTGTGCTCGGCGACGTGCACCGGGCGGTACGCCACGGCCGGGACGCCGGTGACGTCAGCCGGGGCATCCGCGCGGTGGTCTGGGAACGTGCCGCCGGTCAGGTGGTTCTGGTGGTCGTCGCCCTGGTGGTGCTGGCCGCCTTCCCGTCGCCGGTGCGGCCGTACCTGCCGGCCGCCGTCGCGTTGCTGGTCGCCGCTGGGCTGGCAGCCGTGCTGCTGGCGCGGGTCCTGCCGCAGGCCGGCCGGTCGCGCTCGGCACGAGGACTGCGCACCGCCGTGGCGGACGTCCGCGCCGGGCTGCTGGCCCGGCGGACCTGGTTCGGGGTGCTGGTCGCCTCCACCGTGATGGTCGCCGGTCACCTGGCCACCTTCCTGGTGGCGGCGCGTACCGCCGGCTCGGACGCCCCGCTGTCCCGGCTGCTGCCGCTCACCCTGCTCGCGCTGCTCGCCATGGGCCTGCCCTTGAACATCGCCGGCTTCGGCCCGCGTGAGGGGGTGGCGGCGTGGGCGTTCGGCGCGGCCGGGCTCAGCGCCGCCGAGGGGGTCGCCACCGCCACCGTCTACGGTGGACTGGTGCTGGTGGCCAGCCTGCCGGGTGCCGCCGTGCTGCTCGCCCGGCGTGCTCGGACTCCGGCCCCCGGTCGGGAAGCCGCCTCCGGTAGCGGCTGTTGAGCCGGTTGTGAGACGGTACGCGTCACCGCACGGTGGTGGCGCCGGACAAAGGAGTCCCATGCCCAAAGCATTGCCGGTCGCCACGGTCCGTACGCAGGTCACGGTGCCGCTGACCTTTCCCGACGGCTACGCCACGACCACCCGGGTGTTCTCGTTCAAGGGCCTGGTGGACGGCCGCGAACACCTGGCCCTTGGCCTCGGCGACTGGGCCGGCGCGCTGGACCGGCTCGCCGACGGTGGCGAGCCGCCACTGGTCCGCCCGCACAGCGAGTGTCTGACCGGCGACGTGTTCGGCAGCCAGCGCTGCGACTGCGGGCCGCAGTTGCGCGAGGCGGTGCAGCGGATCGCCGAGGCCGGCGGTTTCCTGCTCTACCTGCGCCAGGAGGGCCGGGGCATCGGCCTGTACGCCAAGCTCGACGCGTATGCCCTGCAGGACGCCGGGCTGGACACGTACCAGGCCAACGTCGCGCTCGGCCGGGGCGAGGACGAGCGGGACTACACCGCCGCCGCGCAGATGCTGGCCACCCTGGGTGTGCCTCGGATCCGGCTGCTCAGCAACAACCCGGACAAGGCGGAGCAGCTGACCCGCCTGGGTGTGGCGGTCGCCGAACGGGTGCCCACCGGCATCTTCCTCTCCCCGGCCAACGCCGACTACCTTGCCGCGAAGGCGGCCAAGGCTGCGGAGACCGAGGCGGACGCGGCTCCCGCTGGGCGTACCCCCGATCGGCCCGTCGCCCCATGAGCTGCCGGCCGGCGCTGGCGCGGCCGTACGTGCTGCTGAGCTGCGCCACCTCGATCGACGGGTACATCGACGACGCCTCCGACCAGCGGCTCCTGTTGTCCAACGCGGACGACCTGGACCGGGTCGACGCCGTCCGGGCCAGTTGCGACGCGATCCTGGTCGGTGCCGGCACCGTCCGCCGCGACGATCCCCGGTTGCTGGTGCGCGCGGCGGAGCGGCGGGCCGAGCGGGTGGCGGGCGGGCGGCCGGCCTCGCCCATCAAGGTCACCCTGACCGCCCGGGGCGACCTCGACCCGACGGCTCGGTTCTTCACCGCGGGCGACGCGCCCCGGCTCGTCTACTGCGCCAGCGACGCGCTGGAGAAGACCCGGGAACGGCTCGGCCGACTGGCCACCGTGGTGGACGCGGGCGAGCCGGTCGACCCCGGTTGGCTGCTGGCCGACCTGGCCGCCCGGGGCGTACGGCGGTTGATGGTGGAGGGGGGTGGGACGGTGCACGCCCAGTTCCTCACCGCCGGCCTCGCCGACGAACTGCACCTGGTGGTCGCCCCGTTCTTCGTCGGCGACGGCCGGGCGCCCCGGTTCGTCGGCGAGGGCAGCTTCCCCTGGCACCCGGGCCGCCGGGCCCGGCTGGCCGAGGCCCGCCAGATCGGCGACGTGGTCCTGCTCCGCTACGCCCTCTCCGACCGCTGCCCCGGCGACTGACGCCACGCCGGACCGGCCCACACCAGGTGGTTCGCCGCGAGTGCGGTGGCCGCCTCTCGGCCCGGTAGGGTCCCGGCGCATGGCTTCACGAGCGGTTCGGTCGGGTGTCGTTGCCGCGCTGTGCCTGCTCGCCATGCTGGCTGGCTGTAGCGGTGACCCGAGTGCGACTCCGCTCGCCAAGGGCTGTCATCCACCTGCCCACGAAGATGAACTACTCGCCGCCTACCTCGCTGAACCGGTCTTCGCCTTCCGCCCGCCGGAGGCGCTCGCGGTCGGCCCACCAGCGGTCGAGAAGGGTTGCCGGCAGGTAGGTGAACGCGAGAGCACCCGGATCAAGGGACAGCCCGTCGACGCGGGTCCCGGCGTCACCACCACCAGGGTCAGCCTGTTCTTCGCGCTCGACGTGGGCTTCGCCCAGGACAAGCTGGCCGAGATGTACGAGCCGGCCATCCTGGCCGCGGGCTGGAAGACGCAGCCGTTGGACCTGGCGCCCGTGCACAGCAGCGGCGACGGACAGGCCGGTCTGTACTACTGCAAGGACGTCAACGGCGTGCCAAGTTTCCTCTCGGTGTACGAGCGCTGGGTGGGCACGACCGACGGGCGGGCTTTTCCGGTCTCCCCGTCGCCGGAAGACTGGCCCGAGGCCGGGAGCCTGGAGGTCACCGTCACCGCCGTACGCGGGGTCCGCTGTACGACCCCCTGAGCGCTGGTGAACAGGCACCCGGGTAGGCCGGACCGACGCGACTCCGACCGACTGATCAGCCCGCCAGCACCGGATGCGTACCATGCGGGGCTGGGTTTCCCTCGTCGTGGCGGAGGTATCGGGTAGATGGCAGGCCAGCACGAGGGCTTCGCCCTCGGCGTCGACCTCGGTACGTCCAACACGGTCGCGGTGCTGCGCTGGCCGGACGGGCGGACCCGTCCGCTGCTGATGGACGGTCAGCCGGTCAGTCCGTCCGCCGTGTACGCCGACCCGGACGGCACGCTGCACGCCGGTTGGGACGCCCGCCGGTTGGCGCAGGCCGATCCGGCCCGGTTCGAGGCGAACCCGAAGCGTCGGGTGGACGAGCCGGGTGTGCTGCTCGGGGACCGCTCGTACCCGCCGGCCGAGCTGCTCGCCGCGGTGCTGGCGGCGGTCGCGCGGGCCGCGGTGGGCACCGTCGGCTTCCTGCCCCCGGCTGTGGTCACCTGCCCGGCGGCATGGGACGCCACGCGGCGCCAGGTGCTCGGCGACGCGCTCATGCGGGCCGGCTGGCCGCAGGCGGCCGAGCACACGCTCGCCGGGCCGACGCCGCCGGGCACCCGGCTGCTGCGCGAGCCGGTGGCCGCGGCCCGCTACTACACGCAGGTGCTGCACCGGCCGGTGCCGGTCGGCGGCGCGATCACGGTGTTCGACTTCGGCGGCGGGACGCTCGACGTCGCGGTGCTGCGCAACGAGGGCGCCGACCCGTGGGGTGACTCCGGCTTCCGCGTGGTGGCCGATGGTGGCCTGCCGGATCTCGGTGGCCTGGATCTGGACGCCGCGTTGGTGCGGCGGGTCGGCGAGCTGGTCGGTGACCGGCACGCCGCGCAGTGGGCCCGGCTGATTCACCCGACGGACCCGGCGCAGCGCCGCGACCAGGTCCGGCTCTGGGACGAGGTCCGGGGCGCCAAGGAGACGCTGTCCCGCTCGACGGTGGCGCCGGTCGCCGTGCCCGGCGTGGCCGAGGCGGTGCGGCTGACCCGGGCGGACGTCGAACGGGTGGCCACGCCGTTGCTGCGCCGCGCGGTCGACCGGGCCCGGGAGGTGATCGCCGCCGCGGGCCTCAGCCCCGAGCAGCTCGCCGGGTTGTTCCTGGTCGGCGGCTCGTCGCGGATCCCGCTGGTGGCCCGGATGCTGCACGCCGAGCTGGGGGTGGCGCCGACGGTGCTGGACCAGCCGGAGTTGCCGGTGGCCGAGGGAGCGCTGACCGACCTGCCGCTGCTCCGGCAACTGTCCGCGCCGGCGTACGCCGGACCGCCGCTCGCCCCGCCGAGCGCCCCGGCCGGACCGGCGCAGGCACCAGCCTCGCCAGCCGTACCGACGCAGGCCCCTGCGTCACCGGCCGGACCACCGTTCGCGCCGACCTCGCCCGCCGCGCCCGGTTCGACCGCGCCGACCATCCCGGCTGGGGCCGGTTCGACCGCGCCCACCGTCCCCGCCGAGGCCGCCCCGACCGTGCCGTCGCAGCACGGGTCGGTGTCGACGCTGCCGTCGGGGCCGTCCGGGTCAGGTTGGCCGGGGTTGCCGACGCCGACCGAACCAGAGCCGGCGGGCGTACCGGCGACCCTGGTCGGTGGCCACGGTGCCACCCCGCCGCCGACGCCCAACCGCGTCCCCGGGACGCGTTGGCGGCGGGCCCACTGGGTGGTGCTCGCCGCGGTGCTCGCCCTGGCCGGGGTGGCCACCGCGTCGACGCTCTACTTCCTCCGCGACCGCTACCCGGACCTGGAGTTCCGACCGCTGAGTGTGCTGTCCCGGCCGCATGCCGGCGCCGAGCGGCCGAGCGGCATGTGGACGGCGGTGCTCGAGGATCGGGCCTACCTCGGGTACCCGCTGCCGGACAAACGGCTCGAGGTGGTCGCCGTCGACACCGGCACCGGCGACGAGCTGTGGCGCAAGCCGACCAACGTCAGCGCCGACGACTGGACGGGGCTGGTGGCCGTCCCGGGGGCGGTCGCGGTCATCGCCGACGCGCCGGGCGACAGCACCCCCCGCCAGCTGGCCGTCCTCGACGGTCGCTTGGGCACGCAGCGCTGGAACCGCGCCATCCGTGGCGACGACAGCGTGTACTTCGCCGACGGCGTGGCGGTGCTGGTGGACCGGGCCGGCGACCGGCTGGTCGGCCTGCGGCTGAGCGACGGCCACGAGACGTGGACCGAGGCCAACCCCCGCGACCAGTACGGCGGCGGTCGCACCGTCGTCCGGCCGGTCAGCACCGATGGGGCGGCCGGCGGGCCGGCCTTCCTCGACGGCACGCCCCGCAACCCGTGGACGAGCAAGGGGCGGCGACTCGTGCAGATCGGTGCGGACCGGTCGGCGCGGTTGCTCGACATGGCCTCCGGCTCGGTGCTGCGTCAGTGGGGCAACGTCGCGGACCTCGACGACCTGGTGGTGGCACACGAGGACCGGCTCTACGTGGCGGCCAACGACGGCGGATACCAGCTGCTGGCGTACGACCTGAACTCCGACGCCACGCCCGTGGTTCTCTACCGGGCCGGGAACGACCAGCGCCGGCCGAAGGAGCTGGTGGCCTGCGGTGAGCGGCGGGCGTGCCTGCTGGAGGTGCCGAACAGCGAGGCCGAGCGCACCGAGGTGGTGGCGGCGACCGAGGGTAAGAGCCCGGTTCGGTGGGCGGCGCCGGGCGCGACCGGCCTGGTCCCGCTCGGCGCCCAACTGCTCGCCCAGCGGGAGAGCCCGGAGTCGACGGTCACTGTCTTCGACGCCGAGGGCAAGGCGGTGCTGCGCGACCGCCGCGGCGTGGCGGTCCGCCTCGACGAGGGCAACCTGCTGGTCTTCGCCAAGGCGCCCAGCACGGTGGCGGACAACCGGGTCCTGGCCGGCGTGTGGGCCGAGCCGGGCGCGGTCGACGAACTGGGCGAACTCCAGGACGTCCGCAGCGCGTCCTGCTCGTGGAACACCCGGGTGATCGCCTGCGGCGCCGACAAGGACTTCGTCCTGTACAGCTTCGTGGACGAGTAACCGCCGCGATCTTCAGGTGCGGACGATGTTCGTGCCCTCGACCCGGACCGGGATCTCGGTGAGCCCCCGCGTGGCGGGGCCGGCGAGGCGGGCGCCGTCGCTGGCCGAGAAGGTGGAGTTGTGCGCGGGGCAGGTGATCACCCCGTCCCGGGGTGCGCCGACCCGCGCGCCCTGGTGCGGGCAGGTCGCGTCGTACGCGGTGAAGGTGCCGGCCTCGGGCTGGACGACCAGCACACCGTCGACGACCGTGCCGCCGCCGACCGGCACGTCGCCGGTGCGGGCCAGCACGGTGCCGGGTGTGGCAGCCGCCTGACCGGTGGGGGAGTCGCCGGCGCCGCAGGCGCTCAGCAGTCCGGCCGCGCCGACCGCGCCGACACCGCTCAGCAGCGCTCGCCTGCTCAGGCACCAGCGGTCGTCGCGGAGGAACTCCTGCCCGTCGTACACCGTCGTCACCTCTCCGTCGGCGGACCGGATCGCCGTCGGTCCGCGCGCGGTCGCCGGTGTCGGCGGTGGCGCACCCGGACGGGTCCGGTGGCTCGCCGGGCCAGCCTGCCCCATCCGGCTGGGCGCGCGTTGCGAGCCAGCTGAATGATGGCTGGGCGCACGCCCGCCGAGGCCGAAACGCCCGCCTCCGGGACGGCCCGTACGATGCTGCGGTGATTCTTCGGGGTACGGTCCGGCTCGATCGTCCGCTGGTGGTGCTCGCCGTCGAGGAGGAGGCCCGGTACCTCCCGCCGGAGCTGCCGGTGCTGTTCACCGGGATGGGCAAGGTGAACGCCGCCAGCGCCGTGGCGGCGGTGCTGGCCGCCGGCCCGCGCCCCGCCCTGCTGCTGAACCTGGGCACGGCGGGGGCGTTGCGCCCAGGCTGGACCGGCATCCACGAGGTCGCCACGGTGCTCCAACACGACCTGGACACCGCCCTGTTGCGCACGCTCACCGGCCAGACGTACGGCGCGCCGCTCCCGCTGGCCGCGGAGGGCGCCGTGCTGGCCACCGGCGACACGTTCGTGGCCGACGACGGCGCACGGGACCGGTTGGCGCAGCGCGCAGACCTGGTGGACATGGAGGGGTACGCGATCGCCTGGGCCGCCAACCAGGCTGGCGTGCCATGCCGGCTGGTCAAGCAGGTCAGCGACGAGGCGGGGGATGGTGCGGCCCGGACGTGGCGGGAGTCGGTCGACGCCTGCGCCCGGGACCTCGCCGAGTGGGCCACCCGACACCTCGCCTGACGGTCGCGGGTCAGTCGTTGCTTCGCCGCCACTCCAGCCCCGGCTTGGTCTCCCGACCCCCGCCGGGGGTCAGGATGTGACCGGCCAGCCCGGCCGCCACGACCACGGTGACCAGCAGCGGCGGCCAGCCGCCGGCCCACGGCAGCACCAGCAGCGGCAGGAGCTGCCAGGCCAACCGCCGCCACGGCACGTTGTTGGTCACCAACCAGGTGAACAGGACGCGCCCGAGCACGAACAGCAGCGGACCACCGACGATCAGCATGAGCCACCGCACCGGCGTCTCTCCCGTGGGCCGGGCGGCGACCAGGTCGAACGACGCCGCCGTGCCGACCACGCCGGTCAGCATCACCAGATGGGTGTACGGAGCCAGTCGGGACGCCTGCCTCGCTTCGACCCCGGCCAACAGGAACTGGCCGGCCCGGAAGACGTAGACCTGCCAGAGCAGCAGCATGATGGCGAAGGCGCAGAAGAGGGCGGTGAGCCGGAAGCGGTCGAACTGTGTCCGGCTGACCTCCAGGGTGGGCACCAGGATGATATCGCCGAGGGCCAGGATGATGAACTGCTGGTACCGCTCGCCCAGGTGCCCGGTGGTCCGGTCGTACTGCTCCATGGGCACCTGACCCAGCCAGGGCGTCGGGTACCGGACCGCCGCGAAGAACAGGTCGATCGCTATCGCCACGGCCCAGAGTCCCCAGTCCGGCGCGCCGGTCACCGCCCCGGCGATCCAGAAGACGCCGGAGACCACGAACCAGAACAGGAACCGCGTGGCCCGTTTCTTGGCCGCCTCATGCCGCTGCCGGTGCAACGAGGTGATCAGGACGACGCCGCGCACCACGTGCGTGGTGACGTACGCGATCGCGAAGACCATCGCGTGCCCTGCCGAGAGCATCGGCAGCGCCGCCGCCATCCCCACCGACCCCACCATGGCGACCATCAGGATGACCTGGATCGGGCGCTGATCAGGGTCGTAGAACTCGGTCGTGGTCGAGGTGACCGACCAGGTCCACCAGATGGCCGTCAGCGTCAGCAGCACCTCCGCGGCGCCGGTCCAGGATTCACGTTCGGCGATCAGCTTCGAGACCAAGGCGAGGGCGGCCACGAAGACCACGTCGAAGAGCAGCTCCAGCAGGGTGGCCCGGGCCGATCCGTCCGGGCGGCGCACCAGCGCCGCAGTGCCTCCGGTGGTCATGCCCGGCCTCCCGCCGCATCCTTCGAGGATTATCGGCGGCGACGGCGTGGCCCGTCCCCGGATCGACGATTCCCGCCGACCCCTGGTCAAGCGCGCGACCGGGCGTGGTTGCCATGGCGACAGCCGCCGGGCGATGCTTGACGGCATCCATATATCTCGATCTCTTTGGAGGTTCGGATGCTCCGCAGCCCGCTCGTCGCCCTCGTCCTGACCGCCCTCCTGCTCGTTGCGCCCGGCGCGGCGCAGGCCGCCGTCCCCGACCGCGCCGCCCCCGCCGCGCCCGTCGCCGACCCGGTGGCCGCGCTGGCCGGTGTACGCACACCCGGCACCGCCTGGGGCCTCGACCCGGCCACCGGCCGGATGACCCTCACCGTCGACGACACCGTGACTCCTGCCCAGGTGGCGGCGCTGCGGACGGTGGCCGACCGGGCCGGCGCGCTGCTGCGTCGGGAACCCGGAACGCTGCGCACCCTGATCGCCGCCGGACAGGGCGTCTACGGCGGTGGCAGCCGCTGCTCGCTCGGCGCGAACGTGCGCAGCGGCAGCACCTACTACGTGATCACTGCCGGCCACTGCACCACCGTCGCCAGCGCCTGGTACGCCGACAGCGCGCAGACCACCGTGCTCGGCACCCGTACCGCCACCAGCTTCCCCGGCAACGACTACGGCCTGATCCGCTACACCGGCCGGATCGCCCATCCCAGCGCGGTCTACACCTACCCTGGGCTGCTGACGATCTACGGCGCCGGCGGCGCGTACGTCGGTCAGGCGGTGTGCCGCAGCGGCGTCACCACCGGCGTGCGCTGCGGCACCGTCACCGGCCTCAACCAGACCGTCAACTACGCCGGCGGCAACGTGGTCTACGGCCTGATCCGTACCAACATCTGCGCGGAGCCGGGGGACAGCGGCGGCCCGCTCTACGTGGCCGCCACCGGCATGATCATCGGCATCCTCTCCGGCGGCAGCGGCAACTGCACCTCCGGCGGCACCACCTATTACCAGCCGATCGGGGAGGTGCTGGCCGCGTACGGGCTGACGCTGCCCTGACCTCGTCGCGATGCAGTTGCTCGTCCCGCGCGACGCGCCTAGGCTCGGCGCACCCCGAACCCTCGCCCGGAGGACGTGTGCCGACCCCCGACGCCCGACCCGACTCCGCGACCGCTCCGGCCGGTTCCCCGTCGGTCGAGGTCGCCACGGTGGGGGAGACCATGGTCGTGCTGTGCCCCGCGCCGGGCGAGCCACTGGAGCACGCCGAGCGGGTCGCCGTCTCGGTCGGCGGCGCGGAGTCCAACGTGGCCGGTTACCTCGCCCGGCTCGGGCACCGGGCGGCCTGGGTCAGCCGGGTCGGCGACGACCCCTTCGGCCGGGCCGTCGTCCGACACGTCGCCGCCGCCGGCGTCCGGGTGGATCTGGTGACTGTGGATCCGGCGGCCCCCACCGGGCTGTACGTCAAGGACCCGGGCGCGACGGCGACCGAGGTGCACTACTACCGGGCCGGCTCGGCCGCCTCCCGAATGGGCCCCAGCACCTTGGCCGACCAGCGGCTGGCCGGCGCCCGGGTGCTGCACCTGTCCGGGATCACCCCCGCGCTCTCCGCCCCCTGTCGAGCACTGGCCGAGCACGCGGTGACCGACCGGCCGCTGCCGGGCGCGCTGGTCAGCTTCGACGTCAACCACCGGGCCCGGCTCTGGCCGGCCGACCGGGCCGCGTCGGTGCTGCGCGACCTCGCCGACCGCAGCGACCTGGTTTTCGTCGGTCAGGACGAGGCGGACGCGCTGTGGGGCACGGACGATCCGGCGGCGGTGCGCCGCCTGCTGCCCGGGCCGGAGACGGTGGTGGTCAAGGATGGCGCGGTGGGGGCCATCGCGCTGTGCCGCGACGCCGAGCCGGTCTTCGTCCCGGCGCCGCGGGTGGCGGTGGTGGAGCCGGTCGGCGCCGGAGACGCGTTCGCCGCCGGCTACCTCGCCGGGCTGCTGCGCGGCCTCGACACGGTACGGCGGCTGCGTCTCGGGCATCTGGTCGCGGCCCAGGCGTTGGGCAGCAGCGGCGACAACGCGCCGGTGCCGCCGTGGGCCTGGTTCGACCAGCTGCTGGACGCCCCCGCCGAGGCCTGGTCGCCGCTGGACCTGGCCCGGCTTCCAAGCGATCTCGGATGGAGTGGATCATGAGCACAGCGGACTTCGGCGACGTCTTCGGCACGGCCCGGGTGATGGCGATCCTGCGCGGCCTGCCGGTGGCGGAGACCGTCCGGCTCGCCGGCCGCGCCTGGGACCTTGGCATCGACGTGGTCGAGGTGCCGGTGGCGACCGCCGACGCGGTGCCGGCGCTGCGCGCGGCCGTCGAGGCGGGCGCCGAGCGCGGCCGGATCGTCGGCGCCGGCACCGTGCTCGACGTGGAGCAGGTCGCGGCCGCGGCCGACGCCGGGGCCGCGTTCACCGTCGCGCCCGGCCTGGATCTCGCGGTCGCCGACGCCGCTGCCGCGCGCGGCCTGCCGCACCTGCCGGGCGTGGCCACGCCGACCGAGGCACAGCAGGCGTTGCGACACGGCCTCACCTGGCTCAAGGCGTTCCCCGCGATCTCCCTCGGACCGGGCTGGTTCCGGGCGGTCGCCGGCCCGCTGCCGCAGCTACGGTTCGTCGCCACCGGTGGCCTCGACGCGGGCAACGCCGGTGCGTTCCTCGACGCCGGCGTACGGGTCGTGGCGGTCGGCTCGGCGCTGGCCGATCCCGATCAGCTGGACCGGCTGTCCGAGCTGGTCGCCCTCGGAACCTCCGCCCGCTGATCCCGGTTCGCCGCCCGGCGTCAGCCGGTGGCCGCCGGTCGGTCGAGAAAGAGCAGCCGGGCGCGCTTCTCCGGCAGGTCGATCAGCGGGCCGGGCCGGAAGCCGGCGCGCACGAACCGGTCGACGGCCTTGTCGTTGCGGGCGTCCGGCTCCATGACGACCCGCAGGCGGCCGGGGTCGGCGAGGACGAAATCCAGGATCGCGCCGAACAGCGTGCCGGTGAAGCCGCGCTCGACCGTCACCGGTGGCCCGATCAGCAGGTGGACGCCGACGTCGCCGGGAAGCACGTCGTAGCGCTCGCCGACCGGGTCGGCCTCCGGCTGGTAGGTCTGCGCCAGCGCCACCGGCACGCCGTCGCGGTGCACCAGGTACGCGTGGTGGGTGGCCAGCGAGTCCAGGTACGCGTAGATCTCGTGCACCCGCTCACGGCTCGCCTCGCGCATCCCCCAGAACCGGGCCCGCTCCTGGGTCACCCAGGCGTGCAACAGGTCGGCGTCCTCGTCGGGCCGCACCGGCCGGATGGTCACCAGCCCAAAAGCGGGGATGTCCCGCCGGTGGCGGTGTCGATCGGCGGTCCTGGTGTCAGTGCTCATCACGCTCCTCGGTGAGCTTCTCCCAGCCCGTGGTCACCGGCAACAGCTCCCCGGCCAGCCAGGCCGGGCTCTGGTCGTCGTGGTGCGGGTCGCCGGGCACCCCGCAGGCGCCCAGCGGGACCACCCAGCGGCTGTCGTCCCGCCGGGCCAGGTCCCACACGAAACGCGCGGCCGGTCCCCGGAAGCACCAATGGGTCACCCCGGGCACGCTGGAGGTGGACAGCACGCAGTCGTGGTCGCCGCCGAGGCGGGGGCCGGGGCCGGCGTCCGGGTCGGGCAGCGCCCGCCACGGCGCCAACCGGTGCAGGTCTCCCCAGCGCACCTGCCCGTCCGCCGCGCCCGCGACCTCCTCGGCCGCCGTGCGGACCAGCGCCGCCACGTCCACGCCGGGCAGCCGGGCGCCGCCGAGCAGGTGCGACAGCGCGTAGCCGACCCGCGGCGTCAGTGCCAGCCAGGGCGCGAACACCTCCGGGTACGCCGGCGGCTCGGCCAGCGCGGCCAGCGCCGGGTGGGCAGCCAGCCGGCGTACGACGGCCGACCGCAGCACGGCGAAGTCCGCGGCGTCGGTGCTGTCGGCGGCCATCCGCCGGTCCCAGCGCAGCAGGCGTTCACGCAGCGCGTCGGCATCCGGACCGAGCCCGGTCACCCCGGCCAGGATCGCCAGCAGCGGACCGGCCGACGCCAGGTACGTGTCGGTGTGCACGGCGGCCAGGCGCTCGGCCGTCCAGGCGTGGCCGGCGTCGAGCAGCTCGGCGATCCGGTGCGCCCGGTGCGGCGGGGCGAACTCGACACCCAGCGGCGCCGCCAGCCCCCGCTCGTTGGCCATCACCGCACGGCCGGCCACGTCGGCCCGGGGCAGCGGCGCGTACCAGCCGCGCCAGGCGTACTCGGCCCGCCAGGCCGGGACCACCCCCCGGCCGTTCTCCGGATTCCGCACCGGCACCGCGCCGGCGACCCGGTGCAGCAGCCCGCCGGCGGTGTCCGCCGCCTGCACCACGTTGACCGGCTCCACCCAGTGCCGCAGTGCCCGGTCCACGTCCGCCACGCTCCGGGCGCGCAGCAGCTCCGGCAACGCCGCGAACCCCAGCTCGGCGCGGACGCGGGGAGGGTAGCGGAGGCTGATGGCGCTGGACTCGTCCGGCCCGCCGACGATCACCGGGCCTCGCTCGGTCTCCACCACCTCGACCTCGACCGGGTCCGCCCCAGCCACCTCGATCGTCTCGACGTGGGTGTGTGCCGGTCGCCAGCCGTCCGGGCCGAGCGCTTCGACCACCGGGCGCTGCCGGCGCAGCCGCTCGGCGTACAGGTCCTGGTAGTCGGCCATCGCGTTGGTGATCGCCCAGGCCACTGCGCCGGCGTGCGCGAAGTGCGCGATGCCCGGCACACCCGGCATCGCCAGCCCGACCACGTCGTACTCCGGGCAGGCCAACCGGATCTGCTGGTAGACGCCGGGATCCTCGATGAACCGGTGCGGGTCGCCGGCGAGCAGCGCCGCCCCGGTGCCGGTCCGTTCGGCCGCGAGCAGCCATCCGTTGCTGCCGGCGACGGCCGGCCCGTCGGTGGCGAACAGGTCCCGCGCGTCCGGGCCGAGCCGGCGCGCCACGTGCTCGCGCCAGAGCTTGCTGGGGAACCCCGCGAACAGGATGTGGTGACCCAGCCAGATGGCCAGCGGCGTCCACGGCTGCCACCGGCCCGGGCTCAGCCCTGTGGCGGCGAACTCGGGAGCGCGGGCCGCCCCGGCGGCGAGGCCGGCGTTCACCCCGGCCACGTACGCGCCCACCCAGGCGGCGGTCGCCGGGTCGAGCGCGGCGTGGCAGCGGCGGGCGGTGTCGTCGAGCCGGACCTGCCGGGCGAACCGGTCCCAGCCGAGCGCGTCAGCGCCGAGGAAGGCGGCGCTGGTGCCCTGCGCCCGGTGCCGTTCCACCTCGATCTGCCACGCCCGGTCGTACGCGGTCACCCGGCCCTGCGCCGTCGCCAGGGCGAGCGGGTCGCCGGCCCGCAGGTGCGGCACACCCCACCGGTCGCGGAACCGCTCAGCGTTCACGCCGGCTCCGGGGCGGGCACGGTGGCCCGGCGCCGGGCGGCGGGGATGACCAGCGGGGTGCCGGTCTCCGGGTCGTCGATCACCCGGCAGGGCAGCCCGAACACCTCGGCCACCAGGTCCGCGGTGACCACCGAGGCCGGCTCGCCGGCGGCCACCACCCGCCCGTCGCGCATGGCGATGAGGTGGGTGGCGTAGCGGGCGGCGTGGTTGAGGTCGTGCAGCACAGCGACCAGCGTGCGCCCCTGCTCCTCGTGCAGCCGGGCGCAGAGGTCCAGGATCTCGATCTGGTGGGCGATGTCGAGATAGGTGGTCGGCTCGTCGAGCAGCAGCAGGGGGGTCTGCTGGGCCAGCGCCATGGCGATCCACACCCGTTGCCGCTGCCCGCCGGAGAGCTCGTCCACCGACCGGTCGGCGAGGTCGGCGACCCCGGTGGCGGCCATCGACTCCTCGACGACCCGCTCGTCCTCCCGGGACCACTGCCGCAGCAGCCCCTGGTGTGGGTACCGGCCCCGGGCGACCAGTTCGGCGACGCTGATCCCGTCCGGCGCGATCGACGTCTGCGGCAGCAGGCCGAGGGTGCGGGCCACCTTCCGGGCGGGCACGTCGTGGATGTCCCGCCCGTCCAGCAGCACCGCGCCGGTGGTCGGGCGCAGCATCCGGGACAGGGCGCGCAGCAGGGTCGACTTGCCGCAGGCGTTCGGGCCGATGATCACCGTGAACGACCGGTCGGGCACCGCCACGGTCAGGTCCTCGGTGATGGTGCGCCGATCGTAGGCGAGGGTCAGCGCGGTGCCGCCGAGCCGTGAACTGCCGGGGTGCATGGATGCTCCTTCGAAGGCGTCGCGGGTGTTCACAGCCGACCCGCCCGGCGTTCCATGGCCAGCAGCCACACCAGGTAGCCGCCGCCGATCACCCCGGTCACCACACCGACCGGAAGCTGGTGCCCGGTGAAGGCACGCTGGGCCAGCAGGTCGGCACCGACCAGCAGCGCCGCGCCGACCGCCATCGACGGCACCAGGTTCGGGCCCGGCGCGCGGGTCAACCGCTTCGCCACGTGCGGCGCGACCAGCGCCACGAAGGACACCGGCCCGGCGGCGGCCGCGGCGAACGAGACCAGCAGCACCGCGGCGGCGAGCAGCACCAGGCGCAGCAGCCGCACCGGCACGCCGAGGGCGCTGGCCGTGTCGTCGCCCAGTTCCATCATTCGCAGCGCCGGGGCGCAGCCGATGAGCACCAGCGGTGCCAGCACGGCCACGACGGCGAGCAGCGGCCCGGCGTTGGCCCAGCCCCGGCCGTCCAGGCTGCCGGTGAGCCAGAGCACGGCGCGGGCGGCGTCCATCAGTGGCGCCCGGGTCAGCAGGTAGCCGTTGACCCCGGTGAGGATCGCGGCGACGCCGATGCCGACCAGGATCAGCCGGTGACCGTGCACCCCGCGCCGCCAGGCGAGCGCGTAGATCAGCACGCCGGTGCCGAGCCCGCCGGCCACCGCCGCGCCGGCCAGCGCCAGGCTGCCGCCGCCGAGGACGACCACCACCAGCGCGCCGGTCGCCGCGCCCTGGGTGAAGCCGAGCACGTCGGGGCTGCCCAGCGGGTTGCGTACCAGGGACTGGAACACGGTGCCGGCCAGCGCCAGCGCCGCGCCGACCAGCAGGGCGGTGACCAACCGGGGCAGCCGCAGCTCCCCGACGATGAACTGCTCGGCCGGTGTGCCGCCGCCGGTCAACGTGCGCAGCACGTCGGCCGCGCCCATCGGGTAGTCGCCGCTGCCCAGGGCGACCAGACCCAGCCCGGCGGCGAGCAGCGCGGCACCGGCGCCGACGATCAGCGCGCGGGGGCGGAAGCGCAGCGAGAGCCCGCCCGGGGTACGGAGGACGGTCATGGGTGGGCCACCCGTCCGCGGGTGACCAGCCAGAGGAAGAGGGGGCCGCCCAGCACGGCGGTGACCATGCCGACCTGGAGTTCACCCGGCCGGCCCAGCACCCGGCCCAGCACGTCGGCGCCGAGCAGCAGCACCGGTGCGAGCACCGCGCAGTACGGCAGCAGCCAGCGCAGGTCGGGGCCGATCAGGGCGCGGACCAGATGCGGCACCAGCAGCCCGACGAAGACGATCGGGCCGCAGGCCGCGGTCGCCGCGCCGCAGAGCAGGGTCACCGCGACGATCACGGCGGCCCGGATCAGCGCGGGTCGGGCGCCCAGGGCGCGCGCGGCGTCGTCGCCGAGCGCGAGGGCGTTCAGCGGGCGGGCGGCGCCGAGCGCGACCAGCAGGCCGACCAGGATGAACGGCAGCACCCGGGTCACGGTCGCGGAGTCCGCACTGGCCAGTGAGCCGACCGTCCAGAACCGCAGCCGCTCCAGCGAGGCGGTGTCCAGCAGCATCACCGCGCTCACGTACGAGTAGAGGGTGGCGTTCAGCGCCGCGCCCGCCAGCGCGAGGCGGGCCGGAGTGGCCCCGCGTCCGCCACCCACGGCGTAGACCAGCGCGGTGACCACCGCCGCGCCGAGCAGCGCGAACCAGACGTACCCGCCGATGGCCGTGACGCCCAGGAAGGCGGCGGCGGAGGCGACGGCGGCGGAGGCGCCGGCGTTGATGCCGAGCAGCCCGGGGTCGGCGAGCGGGTTGCGGGTGAGGGCCTGCATCACCGCGCCGGCGACCCCGAGCGCCGCGCCGGCGATCAGCCCGAGCAGGGTGCGTGGCAGGCGCATCCGGTGCACCACGGCGTACTCGGTGGCGTCGCGGTGCAGCAACCCGGACCAGACGTCGCCGAGTGACATGGACTTCGCGCCGACCGCGATGCTGAGCAGCAGGACCACGCCGAGCAGCGCCACGGCGCCGATCAGGCCGGTGGCGCGGGCCGCGTCGCGACCGCGCCGCACCGGCGGTGGTGCGAGGGGTGGTGCCGCCAGGTCAGCTGGCACGGTTGGTGCCGGTCTGGTGACGGAGGGTGTGGCGTCCAGTGTGGGCTCCGGGGTGTGGCGACACGACGTACCGATGTTGACAACGAACGAGGTTAGGCTAACCTAACCCCGCCGTCCTGGTCGACCCCGGCCGTCCCCTGATCGAAAGACAACACCATGCCCGATGCCCTGTCCGCCCGTCGCCTCTCCCGTCGTGGCCTGCTGGCCGCCGGTGGCGCCGCCACGCTGGCCGCCCTGCTCGCCGGCTGTGGCAAGGACGACGCCCAGAAGCCCGACGCCAGCAACGGAAGTGGCCCCTGGTCGTTCACCGACGACCGCAACCAGAAGATCGAGGTGGCGGCTCGTCCGACCCGCGTGGTGGCCTTCACGGGGGTAGCGGCCGCACTGATCGATTTCGGTCTCGACAAGCAGCTCGTCGGCGTGTTCGGCGAGACCAAGCGCGCCGACGGCACGGCCGAACCGCAGGCCGGCGACCTGAACATCGAGGCCGTGGAGATCCTCGGCAACGTGTGGGGCGAGTTCAGCCTGGAGAAGTACGCGGCGCTGCGCCCCGAGCTGCTGGTCACGCACATGTACGACCCGGACGCCCTCTGGTACGTGCCGGACGAGAGCAAGACCAAGATCCTGCCGCTGGCGCCGAGCGTGGCGATCACCACCGCCCGGGTGCCGATGACCAAGCCCATCGAGCGGTACGCCGCGCTGGCCGAGTCGCTCGGCGCGGACCTGTCCGCGAAGAAGGTCACCGACGCAAAGGCCCGCTTCGAGGCCGGCGCCGAGGCGGTCCGCCAGGCCGTCAAGGCCAACCCGGCGATCAAGGTCATGGCCTGCTCCGGCAGCCCCGACCTGTTCTACGTCTCCAACCCCAAGGTGAGCACCGACCTGATGTACTTCGCCGAGCTGGGCGTGGACATCGTGGTCCCCACCAAGCTCGAAGCCGGCGACTACTTCGAGGCGCTGAGCTGGGAGAACGCCGGCAAGTTCCCGGCCGACCTGATCCTGCTGGACAACCGCAGCACCGCCCTGCAGCCCAAGGACCTCACCGCCAAGCCCACCTGGCAGCAGCTGCCGGCGGTCAAGGCCAACCAGGTGACCCCGTGGGACACGGTGCCCCGCTTCTCGTACGCCGGCTCCGCGCCGCTGCTGGAGAACCTCGCCACCGCCATCCGGAACGCGAAGAAGATCAGCTGACGCCATGACCGCCTGACCGGCGACCCAATCGAAGGCAGCACGGCCCCCGGCGCTCGACCGCGCCGGGGGACGGTTCCGGCTGCCCATCGTCGAGAACGTGGAGGACATCCGTGACCCTGCCGACGTACCCCGTCGAGACCACCGCGCCGCCATCGGCACCGGCCACCGCGCCGGCAGTCGCGCGGGCCCAGCTGCTGCACGGCGACTCGGTCGAGCAGTACCGGCGGACACTCGCCGACGGCGTCGACCGGGTCGCCCGCCGGGTGGCCACCGTGGACCGGCCCGGCACCGGGATCACCCCGGCCGAGCTGGCGCCCGTGGTCGATGGCGTCGACCTGGACCGACCCCTGGGCGACGCGGACGCCGCGCTGGACGAGCTGGAGGACGTCTACCTGCGCGACGCCGTCTGGTTCCACCACCCCCGCTACCTCGCCCACCTCAACTGCCCGGTGGCCATCCCGGCACTGCTCGGCGAGGCGGTGCTCACCGCCGTGAACTCCTCCCTGGACACCTGGGACCAGAGCGCCGGGGCCACCCTCATCGAACGGCGCCTGATCGACTGGACCGCCGCGCGGGTCGGCCTCGGCCCCACCGCCGACGGCGTCTTCACCACCGGGGGCAGCCAGTCCAACCTCCATGCGCTGCTGCTGGCCCGGGAGGAGGCGTGCGCCGCCGCGACCACTCCGGCGGCCCGCGCCGACCTGCTGCCCCGCCTGCGTGTCCTCACCTCCGCGGCCGGTCACTTCAGCGTGCAGAAGTCCGCCAAGCTGCTCGGCCTGGCCCCGGACGCGGTGCTCGCGGTGCCCACCGACCCGCAGCGCCGCATCCGCCCGACCGCCGTCCGCGACGAGATCGCCCGGTGCCGGCAGGCCGGGCTGGTGGTCATGGCGGTCGTCGGCACCGCCGGCACCACCGACTTCGGCTCCATCGACCCGCTCGCCGACCTGGCCGGGGTCTGCGCGGCAGCCGGGGTGTGGCTGCACGTCGACGCCGCGTACGGCTGCGGCCTGCTGGTCTCGCGGACCCGGCGGCACCTGCTCGACGGCATCGATCGGGCCGACTCGGTGACCGTCGACTACCACAAGTCGTTCTTCCAGCCGGTCAGCTCCAGCGCGCTGCTGGTGCGCGACCGGCGGGTGCTGCGGCACGCCACCTACCACGCCGACTACCTCAACCCGGCGCGGATGGTGGAGCAGCGGATCCCCAACCAGGTCGACAAGAGCCTGCAGACCACCCGCCGCTTCGACGCGCTGAAGCTCTGGCTGACCCTGCGGGTGATGGGCCCGGACGCGCTCGGCGCGCTCTTCGACGAGGTGGTCGACCGGGCCGCCGACGCCTGGGAGTTGGTCAGCGAGGATCCCCGCTTCGAGGTCGTGACCCGCTCGGAGCTGAGCACGGTGGTGTTCCGTTACCTGCCCACCGGCCCTGCCCGGGAGTTCGCCGACGCGGCCAACCTGCACGCCCGGGAGGCGCTGGCCGCCTCCGGCGCCGCGCTCGTCGCCGGGACCCGGGTGGACGGCCGGCACTTCCTGAAGTTCACCCTGCTGAACCCGGCCACGACTCTCGACGACGTCGGGCACGTGCTCGAACTGATCGCCACCCACGCCGGCCGGTACGTGCACGACCGTACCGCCGCCGACCTGACCTGCCACGTCGGCTGATGCCGGCGAACCCGCGCCTGGAGGGCCGGATGTCCACCCACGACTTCATCGCCATCGGGCTGGGCCCGTACAACCTGGGCCTGGCCTGCCTCACCGCGCCGATCGACGAGCTGGACGGGGTGTTCCTGGAGGCCCGGCCGAGCCTGGCCTGGCACCCCGGCATGCTGCTGGAGTCGGCCCGGTTGCAGACCCCGTTCTTCGCGGACCTGGTCAGCCTCGCGGACCCCACCTCGCCGTACTCCTTCCTCAACTACCTGAAGGAGATCGGCCGGCTCTACCCGTTCTACATCCGGGAGAGCTTCTACCCGCTGCGCAGCGAGTACGACGCCTACTGCCGGTGGGCTGCGGCGAAGCTGCCGAGCCTGCGCTTCGGCCAGACGGTCACCACCGTGGAGTACGACCCCGCCGACGAGGGGTACGTGGTGCGGGCCAGCACCGCCGCGGGGGAGACGGTCGAATACCGGGCCCGGCACCTGGTGCTCGGCACCGGCACCCCGCCGCACCTGCCGCCCGCCGTCGCCGCGCTGCCCGGCGACGCGGTGCACAACTCGCGCTACCTGGAGCACCGGGACGCGCTGCGCACCAAACGCAGCATCACCGTGGTGGGCAGCGGGCAGAGCGCCGCCGAGATCTACCACGACCTGCTCGGCGACCTCGACCGGTACGGCTACCAACTGAACTGGGTGACCCGCTCGCCGCGGTTCTTCCCCCTCGAATACACCAAGCTGACTCTGGAGATGACGTCACCGGACTACGTGGACTACTTCCACGCGCTGCCCGAGGCGACCCGCTACCGGCTGGAGTCCGAGCAGAAGGGGCTGTTCAAGGGGATCAACGCGGACCTGATCAACGACATCTTCGACCTGCTCTACGCGCACAGCGTCGACGGGCCGGTGAACACCCGGCTGCTCACCAACACCGAGCTGACCGGCGCCGACCACCACGACGGGGCGTACACGCTCGGGTTGCGTCAGGTGGAGCAGGAGCGCGACTTCACCCTGCGGACCGAGGGCCTGGTGCTGGCGACCGGTTACCACTACCGGGTGCCGGAGTTCCTCACGCCGGTGCGCGACCGGATCCGCTGGGACGCGCGCGGCCGATTCGACGTGGCCCGCAACTACAGCATCGACCACACCGGCCGGGGCATCTTCCTGCAGAACGCGGGCACCCACACGCACAGCATCACCTCACCGGACCTGGGCATGGGCGCGTACCGCAACTCGTGGATCATCCGGGAGCTGCTCGGCCGGGAGCACTACCCGATCGAGAAGAGCATCACCTTCCAGGAGTTCGGCGCGCCCGCCGGGGTGGCGTCGTGACCGTCGTCTACACCCGCGTCGACGACCGGCTCGGTGAGTTCACGCTGCGTACCCTCGACCCGGACGCCGACGCCGCGCTGCTGCACGCCTGGGTGACCCACCCGAAGGCGGCGTTCTGGCTGATGCAGGACGCCGACCCGGCCGGGGTGGCCGAGGAGTACCGGCGGATCGCCGCCCACCCGCACCACGACGCGTACCTCGGCCTGTGCGACGGACGTCCGGCCTTCCTGGCCGAACGCTACGACCCGGCGCGCGTCGAGCTGGTCGGCCTGTACGACGCCCAGCCCGGCGACGTGGGCATGCACTTCCTCTGCGCGCCCACCGGCACCCCCGTGCACGGCTTCACCCGGGCGGTCATCACCACCGTCATGGCCTGGCTCTTCGCCGACCCGGCGACCCGCCGGGTGGTGGTCGAGCCGGACGTGCGCAACACCGCCGTGCACGCGCTGAACGCCGCCGTCGGTTTCGAGGTCGTCGGCGCCATCGCCAAGCCCGAGAAGGAGGCGCTGCTGAGCGTCTGCACCCGGGCCCGGTTCCACGCCGCGACCGACCAGGCAGCGGCCGACCGGGCCGCCACAGACCGCGCAGCCGCCACCCGAACCGAAGGAGCCCCGGCGTGACCGCCACCGCCGTCCCCACCCAGCCGTCCTCCGCCGCCGCCTCGGCCGCCGTCGACCCGGTCGGGCATCTCACCCCGCAGCGCTGGGCCCGGGCCAACCGGCTGCTGGTCCGCAAGGCGCTCGCCGAGTTCACCCACGAACGGCTGATCACCCCGGAGCCCGTCCCGGTCACCACCGACGACCGGCAGTGGTACGAGGTCCGCAGCGACGACGGCGCGGTCACCTACCGGTTCGCCGCGCGGGTGTTCGCCCTGGCGCACTGGCAGATCGACCCGGACAGCATCACCCGGCACCGCGACGGGGTCGCCCTGCCGCCCGACGCGGTCGACCTCATCGTCGAGCTGCGCGACACTCTCGGGCTCTCCGCGCGGGTGCTTCCGGTCTACCTGGAGGAGATCACCTCCACCCTCGCCGGCACCGCGTACAAGCTGGCCCGCCCCGCGCCGGACGCCGCCGAGCTGGCCGGGGCGGACTTCCAGACCATCGAGACGTCGATGACCGAGGGCCACCCCTGCTTCGTGGCCAACAACGGCCGGCTCGGCTTCGGCGTCGACGAGTACCACCGGTACGCCCCGGAGGCCGCCGCGCCGGTCCGACTGGAGTGGCTGGCCGCACACCGGGACCACTCGACGTTCAGCAGCGCCGCCGACCTCGACTACGACACGCTGATCGAGGGTGAGCTGGACGTCGACACCCGGGCCCGGTTCGCCGCGACGATGGCCGGCCTGGGGCTGGATCTCGCCGACTACCACCTGATCCCGGCGCACCCGTGGCAGTGGTGGAACAAGCTGGCGGTCACCTTCGCCGGCGAGCTGGCCGAGCGGCGGCTCGTGCACCTCGGCCCCGGGTCGGACGAGTACCTCGCCCAGCAGTCCATCCGCACCTTCTTCAACGTCACCGAGCCGGGCCGGCACTACGTGAAGACCGCGCTGTCGGTGCTGAACATGGGCTTCATGCGCGGTCTGTCGGCCGCGTACATGGCGGCCACGCCGGCCATCAACGACTGGCTGGCGGACCTGATCGCGGGGGACGAGGTGCTGGCCGGCACCGGGCTGACGGTCATCCGGGAGCGGGCCGCGGTGGGCTACCGGCACCGGCAGTACGAGGCGGCCACCGACCGCACCTCCCCGTACCGGAAGATGCTGGCCGCGCTGTGGCGGGAGAGTCCGGTCCCCGGCCTGGCGCCGGGCCGGCGACTGACCACCATGGCCGCGCTGCTGCACGTGGACAGTGACGGCGGCTCGCTGGCCGCGGAGCTGATCGCCCGGTCCGGGCTGGCGCCCGAGGTGTGGCTTCGCCGCTACCTGGACGCCTACCTGACCCCGCTGCTGCACAGCTTCTACGCCCACGATCTGGCGTTCATGCCGCACGGCGAGAACGTCATCCTGGTCCTCGACGAGCGGGACACCGTCGAGCGGGTGATCTTCAAGGACATCGCCGAGGAGATCGCGGTGATGAGCACCGAGGTCGAGCTGCCGCCCGCGGTGGAGCGGATCCGGGTCGAGGTGCCCGACGACACCAAACTGCTGACCATCTTCACCGACGTGGTCGACTGCTTCCTGCGCCACCTCAACGCGGTGCTGGTCGAGGCCGGAGTGCTGGCCGAGGACGCCTTCTGGCGTACGGTCGCGGCCTGCGCCGCCGACTACCTGGACCGGGTGCCGCACCTGGCCGAGCGTGCCCGCCGCTACGACCTGTTCGCCCCGGAGTTCGCGCTGTCCTGCCTCAACCGGCTGCAACTGCGCGACAACCAGCAGATGATCGACCTGGCCGACCCGTCGGCCGCCCTCCAGTTCGTCGGCACGCTGACCAATCCGCTGGCCCGCTACGCGCCGGCCCGGTGACACCGGTCGCGCTCCGGCCGGGTCGGCGAGGCTGACACCCGGCCGGGGCGCGACCGCGAGACGATTGCGTATGCACCCGACGGTGTGACGCATGGTCGAAGCGTTCGCCGGCCAGTGCAATGGAGGCGTGACTGAAACCTCCCCCGTACTCGTCCTGGGTGGCACCGGCAAGACCGGCCGCCGGGTCGCCGCCCGGCTCGCCGCCCGAGGGCTGCCGGTCCGGCTCGGCTCCCGCGCCGGCGCTCTGCCCTTCGACTGGACCGACCGGGCCACCTGGCCGGCCGCGTTGGCCGGCGTCCGGTCGGTGTACCTGAGCTACCAGCCCGACCTCGCGGTGCCCGGGGCGGTGCCGGCGGTCGACGCGTTCACCCGGCTCGCCGTCGCCGGGGGAGTGGACCGCGTGGTCCTGCTCTCCGGGCGCGGCGAGGCCGAGGCCGAGCAGGCCGAACAGGCCGTCCGGAAGGTGCTCGACGACGCCGGTGGCACCTGGACGGTGGTCCGGGCGAGCTGGTTCCAACAGAACTTCAGCGAGGGGGACCTGACCGACGCGGTGCGCTCGGGCACCGTGGCGCTGCCCATCGGTGACGTGCCGGAGCCGTTCGTGGACGTCGACGACATCGCCGACATCGCGGTGGCCGCGCTGACCGCCGAGGGCCACGCTGGCGAGGTGTACGAGGTGACCGGACCGCGTCTGCTGACCTTCGCCGACGCGATCGCGGAGATCGCCCAGGCCAGCGGCCGACCGATCCGGTTCGTCCCGGTCGACCCGGCGGAGTACGCCGACGCGCTGCGCGGTGCCGGCGTGCCGGCGGAGACGGTGGCGTTGCTGGCGTACCTCTTCGGCACGGTGCTCGACGGTCGCAACGCGAGCCTGACCGACGGCGTGCGGCGGGCTCTCGGCCGCGACCCAGCTGACTTCAGCGGGTACGCCCGGGCCGCCGCCGCGACCAGCGTCTGGGCGGTGTGAGATGAGTGTCCTGCGAACCGCGAGCCTGCTCGCCGCCACCGTGACCACCGGTCTGACCGCTGGGCTGTTCACCGCGTTCTCGTACGCGGTCATGCCGGGCCTGGCCCGCACCGACGACCGGACGCTGGTGCTCGCCATGCAGCGGATCAACGAGTCCATCCTCAACGGGTGGTTCGCCGTCTGCTTCGGCGGTGCGTTGGTGTTCACGCTGCTGGCGGCGGCACTGCACCTGGACGCCGGGCACCGCGCGGTGCTGCCGTGGATCGTCGCCGCGCTGCTGCTGTACCTGGTGGTGCTCGGCGTCACGGCCGTCGTCAACGTGCCCCTCAACAACGTGCTGGCGCAGGCCGGCGACGTCGACCGGGTCGCCGACCTGGCCGGCTTGCGGGAGGGCTTCGAGGCTGCCTGGGTGCGCGGCAACGTGGTCCGGGCCGTCGCCTCGACCGGCGCGTTCGGGCTGCTCACCTGGGCCCTGGTCGCGCTCGGCCGACTGCCCGGCTGAGCCGCCCGCTCGCTCCACGTGACCGCCGTCACGTAAGTACTTGACTGGTCAAGGAATCTGCCGCGTGTGTCCCGGGTTGCTGACGAGCGTCAGGCACAACCGGTACGAGTGAGGCGGCGACTTCAGATGCAGTTCGGAATCTTCGGCGTGGGGGATCTGGCACGGGACCCGGTGGCCGGGCGGATGCCGTCGGAGCACGAGCGGATCAAGGCCGTGCTGGAGTACGCCACGTTGGCCGAGGACGTCGGGTTGGATGTCTTCGCCATCGGCGAGCACCACAACCCGCCGTTCGTGCCCTCGTCGCCGACCACCATGCTCGGTTACATCGCGGCGCGTACCGAGCGGCTGTTGCTGTCGACCTCGACCACGCTGATCACCACGAACGACCCGGTGAAGATCGCCGAGGACTACGCGATGCTCCAGCACCTCGCCGACGGCCGGGTAGACCTGATGATGGGCCGTGGCAACACCGGCCCGGTCTACCCGTGGTTCGGCAAGGACATCCGCGCCGGCATCCCTCTCGCCATCGAGAACTACGACCTGCTGCGCCGGCTGTGGCGCGAGGACGTGGTCGACTGGGAGGGCCGCTACCGCACTCCGCTGCAGTCGTTCACCTCCACGCCGCGCCCGCTCGACGGGGTGCCCCCGTTCGTCTGGCACGGCTCGATCCGCAGCCCGGAGATCGCCGAGCAGGCCGCCTACTACGGCGACGGGTTCCTGCACAACAACCTGCTCTGGCCCAAGGCGCACGTCCAGCGGATGGTCGAGCTCTACCGCCGACGGTTCGAGCACTACGGGCACGGCCCGGCGGATCAGGCGATCGTGGGCCTGGGCGCGCAGGTGTTCATGCGGCGCAACTCCCAGGACGCGGTCCGCGAGTTTCGTCCGTACTTCGACAACTCCGCCGCGTACGGGCACGGGCCGTCCCTGGAGGAGACGATGAGGCAGACGGCGCTCCTGGTCGGCAGCCCGCAGGAGGTGATCGACCGAACCCTGACCTTCCGGGAGTACGCCGGCGGCGACTACCAGCGCCAACTCTTCAACGTCGACGGCATTGGCGTCCCCCGCAAGACCGTGCTGGAGCAGATCGAGATGCTGGGCGAGGTCGTGCAGGTGCTGCGCAAGGAGTTCGCGGTGGGCCGTCCCGCCCACGTCCCGGACGCCCCGACCCACGCCTCGCTCAAGGCGGCGACGGTTGCCGCTGCGGGGGAGGAGCTTCGATGAAGCGCACCATCGCCGTCGTGTCCGCCGGCCTGCGGCAGCCGTCGTCGACCCGGATGCTCGCCGACCGGCTGGCCGACGCGGTCCGCCGCGAGCTGGAGCGGCTCGGCGCCGAGGTCGACGTGGAGCTGATCGAGGTGCGCGACCACGGGCACGACCTGGTCAACAATCTGCTGGCCGGGTACCCGTCGGAGGAGCTGGAACGGGTGCAGGACACCGTCCGGCGTGCCCACGCGCTGGTCGCGGTGACCCCGACGTTCTCCGGTTCGTACAACGGGATCTTCAAGATGTTCGTCGACGTCCTCGACGACACGGCCCTGATCGACAAGCCGGTCCTGATCGCCGCCACCGGGGGGACGGGCCGGCACTCGCTGGTGCTGGAACACGCGCTGCGACCGCTCTTCAGCTACCTGCGCGCGGTCGTGGTGCCGACCGGGGTGTTCGCGGCGCCGGAGGACTGGGGTGCCGGCGACGCGGCCCAGGGCTCCCTGGTGCAACGGATCGACCGGGCGGCCGGCGAGCTGGCCCGCGAGGTCCAGCGGCGCGACTCGCCCGCTCCCGCCGACCCGTACGACGACCCGACGCCGTTCGCGCGGCTGCTCGGCGGGTGAGCGCACCCGGCTCAGTCAGCCGTGCCGATCTGCCGGAACGCACGGGCCAGCTGGACGAGATCGACGCCCTCGAGGTGGTCCAGGAACCGCCGCCGCACGGCGGTCAGGTGGCTCGGCCAGGACTCTTCCAACCGGGCGAAGCCGGCGTCGGTGAGGACGGCGTTCCAGCCGCGGGCGTCCTGCTCGCTGCGGACCCGCTCGACCAGGCCCTGCGTCTCCAGCCGGATGATGGTGCGCGTCATCCCGCTGAGCGAGAGCTGGCATTCCGCGGCGAGTTCGTGCATCCGCAGCTGCCGGCCCGGCGCCTCGGAGAGGACCCGGAGGGCCGTGTACTCGGTCAGCGGCAGCTGACGGTCGCCGGTCATGTCGGCGTCGATGGCCCGGGGCAGGACGAACATCAGCTGGCCCAGGGAGCGGACCAGGGCTTCCTCGTCGGGGTTGAGGGGGCGAAGGGGTTCTGCGGAGTTGCCGGACATGCCCCCATCCTAGTTGCTTGACCGAGCAACTGCTCGCCCTCGCTGTGATGCTCGACATGGATCAGGAGGTTGCTTGACGAAGCAACAAATGGCTAGCGTTCTCGTCGCCAGGCAAGGACTTCTGAAAGGCGCAACCATGACCAGGATCGGGATCATCCTCGGGAGCACCCGCCCGGGCCGTAACGGCGAAGCCGTCGCCCGCTGGGTCCTCGAGGTCGCCAAGCAGCGCTCCGACGCGGAGTTCGAGCTGATCGACCTGCTCGACCACAACCTGCCGCACCTCGACGAGGCGTACCCGCCGGCGATGGGCCAGTACACCCAGCCGCACACGCTGCGCTGGGCCGAGACCATCGCGTCGTTCGACGGGTTCGTGATGGTCACGCCCGAGTACAACCACTCCACCTCGGGCGCCCTGAAGAACGCCATCGACTTCCTCTACGCCGAGTGGAACAACAAGGCCGTCGGCTTCGTCAGCTACGGCTCGGTCGGCGGTGCGCGGGCCGTCGAGCACCTGCGGCTGATCTCCGCTGAGCTCCAGATGGCCGACGTGCGGTCCCAGGTCGCGCTGTCGCTCTTCACCGACTTCGAGAACTTCAGCGTCTTCAAGCCCAACGAGCACCAGCGGGACGCGCTCGGCGTCACCCTCGACCAGGTCGTGGCCTGGAGCACCGCGCTCGCACCCCTGCGCCAGCGCTGACCACGTCTCACACCGATCCGGGGCCGGCCGCCGGGATCCTTCCCGCGGCCGGCTCAGCTCGTCGTGAGGTCGCGGGTGGCGCCGTCGCCGACGGCCCGGAGCTTGTCGGGGTTGGCGACGTTGTGAATGGTGGTGATGCGGCCGTCAGCGCCGATGTCGAAGGTGACGGTGGCGATCACCCGGCCCGCACCGCTGAACACCACGCCCGGCCCGTTGTTGATTTCGACCAGGGCGGCGCGCATGTCATCGGGTCGGACACCCTGGTAGGTGACGGTGCCGATGGCCGCGAACCAGGCGGCGACCGTCTCCGCGCCCACGATCGGGCGCAGGGCCTGGCGGACCTTGCCGCCGCCGTCGGTCCACAACGTGACGTCCGGCGACAGCAACTCCAGCAGGGTGTTGATGTCGCCGCCGGTCGCGGCGGCGAGGAACCGCTCGGTGACTCCGCGCTGCTGCGACCGGTCCGCGGTGAAGCGTGGTCGCCGGGCGCGCACGTGCTCCCGAGCGCGGTGCGCGGCCTGGCGTACGGCGGCCTCGGAGCGTTCCACCGCCACCGCGATCTCGGCGTGGCTGAAGTCGAAGACCTCCTTCAGGACGAACACCGCGCGTTCCAGCGGGCTGAGCGTCTCCAGCACCACCAGCATCGCCATCGACACCGACTCGGCGTCGGTGACGGCATCGGCGGTGTCGCCCTCGGTCAGGACGGGTTCGGGAAGCCAAGGACCCACGTAGGTCTCACGTTGGTGCTGGCTGGAGCGCAGGCGCTGCAACGCCAGATTCGCGACGATGCGCGCCAGGTACGCCTTGGGGTCGGCCACCTGGGCGCGGTCGGCCCCGGACCATTTGATCCACGCGTCCTGGACGGCGTCCTCGGCGTCGGCCGCGGAGCCGAGGATGCGGTAGGCGACCGAGAACAGCAGGTTGCGATGGCGGTGGAACACCTGCTGGTCGACGTCCGAGTAGGGGCGGGTCACCGCGCGTCCCGGAGGCGGGTGAAGCGACCACCGCGCGGCCAGAACGCGCCGGAGGAGGGCAGCTTCACCATGCGGCGGTACGTCGGCCAGGGGGATGCGCTCACCGTCTCCTTGTACCAGATGGCCGCGCGGCCGGTCAGACACGCCCGTCGGGGGCTGTCGTCGGGGTGGGTGAACTGCACGACCGCGTCATGCCGTCCCAGGCTCACCGGGGTGTGGTAGTAACCGAACCGGAACGGCCTGGGCAGCTTGCCGTCCAGCGCGCGGACGATCGACACCGCCGCGTGCACGCCGGTCGGCATGCCGCTCTGGCAGGTGCCGTGCATGACGCCGTAACCCTGCCGGATCGCGGCCGCGTCGCCGATCGCGTACACGTCCGGGTGCGACACCGACCGCAGTGTGGCGTCGGTGACGACACGACCGCCCTGGTCGACGGTCAGGCCCGCGGCGGCCGCCAGCGGTGACACCCGCGTACCGCCGGTCCACAGGACGACGTCGGCCGCGATGGTCGCCTCGCCCGCCAGCTCGACCGAATCGGGCAGCACCTTCGTCACCGCCGTCCCGCTGCGCACCTGGACACCGAGACGTTCGAGCGCCGCCCGCTGATACGCCCGGGCCCTGGGGTTCATGGTGGCGCCCGGTTCCTGCCGGCCCACCAGCACGACGTTCAGCTGCGGGTGCCACTCGGCGATCTCCGCGGCCGACTCGACACCGGTCAGGCCGCTGCCAGCGACCACGACCGTGCCGCTGGCGAGCCGCGCCAGCCGGTCGGCCAGCGACGCCGCGTCGTCGGCGCTGTCCAGGGTGTACGCGTATTCCTCGACCCCCGGCACCAGCGCCGTGTCGGCCACGCTGCCCAACCCGTACACCAGCGTGTCGTAGTGCAGCACCCGACTGTCGTCGATCCGGACGGTCTTCGCGTTCGGGTCCACCGCCGTGACCCAGCCGCGGACGAACTGCGCGCCCGTGTCGGCCAGGAGCGCCGGAATGTTCATCTCGAGCAGGTGCTGCCCGGTCGCCACCATGTGCAGCCGCAACCGTTCGGTGAACCGCTCCTGCGCGTTCACCAGGGTGACCTGCACGTCGGCGCGTCCCCTGGTGCGGGCCGCGAGCTGGATCGCCGCGGCCATGCCCGCGTACCCCGCGCCCAGGACCAGCACGCGGTGCGTGGTGGCCGTGCCTGCGTCGTGCGATGTGCTCATCGTCTGGCCTCTCTCGTTGGGTGACGACCACGAGATGCGTGTCGCCCGACGATTCGTGACATGGGTTGGTGTGACGCCCGGCACAGCCGATGCGGGCGGCCGCGCCCACTACCCTCGTCGCCATGAGCCGACCTGCCGGTGCGGTCCGGCCTCCGTTGTGGCGGGACCGCACATTCGGTACGTACTGGATCGCGCAGTCGCTCTCCGCGGCCGGCGACTCGTTCGCGTTCCTCGCGGTGCCGCTGCTGGTGCTCCAGGCGACCGGGTCGGTGGCCCGGATGGGCCTGCTCACCGCCGTCGCGGGCGCGGCGTCCGTCGTCGCCGGGATCTTCGGCGGCGTGCTGGTCGACCGGTACGACCGGCGGACCCTGATGATCGTGGCCGACCTCACCCGCCTGGTGCTCTACGGCCTGGTGCCACTGGCCTGGCTCGCCGGGCCGCAGGTCTGGCTGCTCTTCGTCGTGCTGCCGATCTGCGAGGCGGCCGGGATGATGTTCCAGGTCGCCGCGGTGACCGCGGTCCGCAACCTGGTCGACCGGGACCGGATCACCGAGGCCAACGGCCGGTTGCAGGCGACGTACGCGGCAGCGGCCGTGCTCGGGCCGCTGCTCGCCGGCGTGGTGTCGGCCCGGTTCGGTCCGGCGGTGGCGATCGCCGTCAACGCGGCGAGCTTCGCGGCCTCCGCGGTCGGCCTGTGGCTGATCCGGCTGCGACCCGTCCAGGCCGACGACGCCGCCCCGCTGACCCGGCAGCGACCGCTGGTCGAGTTCCTGGCCGGGGCGCGGTTCCTGTGGCGCCAACCCGTGCTCCGTGCGCTGACGGTGCTGCTGTCGGTCTTCATCTTCCTGACCTACGGCTTCACCGACGTGCTGATCTACCACGTCACGCACGACCTCGGCGGATCCGAGGGCACCGTCGGCACGGTGCTCGGCCTGGCGGCGGTGGGCACCATCGCCGGGGCGCTCCTGGTGGCCCCGCTGCGCCGCCGGCGCGGCTTCGGCGTCACCTGGATCAGCGCGCACGCGATCTGCGGTCTCGCCGTGGCGGGCGTCGGCCTCGCGACGTCGGTGCCGACGGTCACCGCGCTCACCGCCGTGTACCTGTGCTGCCTGAGCGTGGGCGGGATCTGCTCGATGTCCCTGCGCCAGGAGATCACTCCTGATCATCTGCTCGGCCGGGTCACCTCGGCGTTCTGGAGCACGCACTACGCCCTCGGGCCGGCCGGTGCGGTCGCGTTGACCTGGGCCGCCGCCCGGTACGGCGTCGCGGCGGTCGCCATCGTGTCGGGGGCGGGATGTCTGCTGGTCGCGATCGGTGGCCTGTTCACGCCGATCCGCCGAGCCGGCGCGGAGCCGCATCGGTCGCCCGTCGCCGTCCCGGTAGGAGGGGCCGGTTAGCCCCGGCTCCACCCCGGGTCGTCGTCCTCCGAGTCGGCCTGTTCCACGGCTGCCTGTCGAGCTGCCCCAGTTGTGGGGCAGCTCGACAGGCACCTGGCAGGGCCACGCACCCGCCAGCGTTTCCGCCGCACCCGCAGGCCCGGTCACCGCTCCTGGTACATGACGTGCAGGCCGACCCGGCCGAGGGTGGGGTGACGGAACGCGCCCGGCACCGTGCCGACCACCTCGAAGCCCTCCCGGCGGTACAGCTCGACCGCCGATCGGTTGCTCTCCACCACGGCGTTGAACTGCATCCCGACGTACCCCTGGTGGCGCGCCCAAACCACGGCGTCTCGGCACAAGGCGGTGCCCACGCCCCGCCCGCGCGCGTCGGCGGCGACCATGAAGCTCGCGGTGGACACGTGCGAGCCCGGCCCGGGTCGGTTGGTGCCCATCTTCGCGGTGCCGAGCACCCGCGTGCCGTCGACCGCCACGACGGTCCGCCCCGGCGCCGCCTCCGCCCACATGCCATACGACTGCTCGGCGGTCATCGCGGGATCGTAGGGGAAGGTCTCCTGTGCCCGGATCACCTCCTCGATGATCGGCCACACCTGCGACCAGTCCTGGTCGACGAACTCCCGAATCTGCACCGGGGGAGGTTAAGCCCGGGACGGGCCCGGGACAATCCGTTGTGCCGAGGCGCATCCGTGCGGCACACCCGGTGCGAAGCATGGGTAGTGACGAGACCCGCGCGTCAGTCCCGGACGAGCGCGGCGATCTCCTCGTCCAGCAGGGCCGCCAGCCGGGCATGCCGGCCAGGATGGCTCCGCGCGGTCATGCCCCGGCTCGGCATCTCCACCGTCATCAGCAGGTACAGATGCAGCCGGTAGAGACCGAGCCGGCGGCGGGCCGCCGCGTCCAGCACCAGCGGCTCGGCGGCCGCGGCACGGTAGCCGCGCAGCAGTGGATGCTCCGGCTCGTCCTCGATCCGCCGGTAGAGCAGCGGAGAGACCAGATCCAGCAGCGGATCGCCGTGCAGGAACCGTTCGCCGTCCACCAGCCCGCTCAACTGCAGCCGGCCGTCCGGGCCGGGCACGGTCAGCACGTTGCCGTCCCAGCAGTCGAAGTGCAGCAGCGCCGGCCGGCGTACCTCGTCCAGCGCGCCGGCGTGCCGCCCGACCAGCGCGCGCAACCGGTCCGGGGTGACCGGCAGCCGGACGTCCCAGTCGGCGGCGTCGACGAGGAGCGCGTCGAGCATCCCGGTGAACGCCGCTCGCCAGGTCGCCCCGCTGGCCCGGTCGCCGTCATAACCGAACCGGTCGCCGGTGACCCGGTGCAGCGCGGCGAGGGCCGCGCCGAGGTCGTACCGCGCCGAGCCGTCGTCGACCGCCGCGCCGGCCTCGGCCAACTGGCGCAGTGACCGGCCGGGCAGCATTCCGGTGACCAGCCACTCGCCGTACGCCGGGTCGGCGCCGTGGTGCAGCACCGGAGGAACGGGCACCCCCGGTGCCCGCTCGGTGACCAGCCGGAAGTACCGCGCCTCGGCCGTGCAGAGCCCGCGCTCGTAGCGCAGCAGCCGCGTACCGGCCGGCGGGGCCAGCTTCAGCACCACCCTGCGGTCGTCGTCGAGCAGCGCCCACCAGACCGTGGCGTAGCCGCCGCCGGTCAGTGGGCCGCCGTCGCGTACCCGCGTGTGCGGGCCGAACGACGCACGGACCAGGTACGTCACGTCGTCCATCGTGAGCGGACGCTGGGTCGGGCTCGCCACGGTCACGAGCCGGCGTCACCCCGACGCGCGCGCGGCGCCGCGCCGGTCGCGTCCAACGTGGACCGAAGGGCGGGGCCGGCGGTGTCCCGGCGGATCAGCTCGGCGGGAAGCACCTCGACGCGGGGCGCCGGCGCCTCCGCGCCGAGCACCAGGGACATCGCCCGGACCCCCATGGCGACCAACGGCAGCCGCACGGTGGTCAACGCCGGAGTCACGTCCCGGGCGATCGGCATGTCGTCGAAGCCCACCACGGAGACCCGCTGCGGCACCGCCAGCGATCGGGCCCGGAGGGTGGCGAGCGCGCCGATGGCCATCGAGTCGTTGAGCGCCACGATCGCGGTCAGCTCCGGGTCGGCGTCGAGCAGCCGGGCGGTGGCCTCGGCGCCGCCGTCGCGGTCGAACTCGGCGTACCGGATCCGCCGCTCGGGCAGGTCACGGCCCTGCTCGGCGAGGGCCTGCCGGAGCCCGGCCAGCCGGTCGGTGGTGGTGGTGAGGATGCGCGGACCGGCCACCACGCCGATCGCCCGGTGGCCCAGCTCGCACAGCTCCCGCCCGGCCAGGTAGCCGCCGGCCCGGTTGTCCGGCATCACCGCGTCGCCGGAGTGCTCGTGCCGGCCGATCACCGCGACCCGCCCGCCCGTCGCCTCGTACGCGGCGAGCTTCTCGTTGAGCTGCCGGGTGAACGCGTCGTCGTGGTAGCCGGAACCGGCCAGGATCAGCGCCGCCACCTGGTGGCCGCGCAGCAGCTCCACGTACTCCAACTCGCGGTCCGGGTCGCGGTAGCTGTTGCAGATCATCAGCAGCCGGCCCTGGTCGGTGGCGACGCGTTGCAGCCCACGGGTGATCTCGGCGAAGTACGGGTCGGAGACGTCGTGCACGATCACGCCGACCGCGCTGCGGTGCGAGCGGGCCAGCAACTGGGCGTGCGCGTTCGGCACGTACTGCAACTCGGCGACGGCGGCGAGCACCCGCTCGCGCAGCTCGTCGGTGACGGGTTTACTGCTGCCGTTGATCACGCGGGAGGCGGTGGCGGGCGAGACGCCCGCGCGCCGCGCCACGTCGGACAGGGTGGCCATGGCCCGCCCCCTCGGTCTGTTGACGGCGTTTCGCCGCGCCGGCTAGCGTCACGGTACCGCAGAGAAAGCCCTTTCCCGCAGGGAGGCCCGCCGTGTCGGAACGCTTCGCCGCCCCGCTGCCCGGCGGGGTTGGGCTCTCCCGGCTACGCGTCTACGACACCCCCGCGCCGGACGGCGTGGTCGGCGGCACCCCGCACGTGCACCTGTGCTGCACCGAGGGGTACGTGGTGACCGGCGGCGAGGGCGCGGTGCAGACCCTCACCGCCGCCGGCGGCTACCGGGAGACCCCGCTGCGGCCGGGTGCGGTGGTCTGGTTCGAGCCGGGCACCGTGCACCGCCTCGTCAACGGCGGGGGTCTGACCATCGTGGTGCTCATGCAGAACAGCGGCCTGCCCGAGGCCGGCGATGCCGTGCTCACCTTCCCGCCTGAGGTGCTGGCCGACCCGGCCGCGTACGCCGCCGCCGCGGCGCTGCCCGACGGGGGAGCGCCGGGCGCCGACGTGACCGCCGCGTACCGGCGGCGGGATCTGGCGGTGACCGGCTTCCAGGCGCTGCGGGC
The DNA here is from genome assembly GCF_053599835.1 of Micromonospora sp. NPDC005163. Classification (NCBI taxonomy): domain Bacteria; kingdom Bacillati; phylum Actinomycetota; class Actinomycetes; order Micromonosporales; family Micromonosporaceae; genus Micromonospora; species Micromonospora sp. NPDC005163. The sequence continues at coordinate 79,802 of NZ_JBSFYP010000020.1, read as the reverse complement.
GGGCGGACCTGCGGCGCTCGCCGCCTTCCACTCCGCCGCGGTGGCGCTGCGTCAGCCGTTGCTGGCGCGCTGGCGGGAGCGCTGGGCGGCCGGCGCGGGCCGGGCCGCCGCCGGGACCGGCGAGCAGCTCGACGCCCTCGGCCGGGGCGATGCCGGGCACCTGGGCGAGGCCGGGGTGTACGCGGTGGACGAGCCGGTCGAGCGGGGCCGGCTGGGCATGTGCGGCCTGCTCGACACCTATCCGGCGGCCATCTGACGGCGCGGTTAGCTGGCCGTCCTTCTCGGACGGTCCGCGCTACGTCGTGGTTGATCGACTCGGTTTCCTTGAAGCCGGGGTGATCGAGGGCAGACGATGGCCCGGTTCCCTGGAAGTCGAGTCGATCTCGGAGGCCACGATCGCGGGCGGACCTGGCGTAGCGGCGAACAGACCCAGGAAAGGCCTTGCCTGGTGTCGGGGAGCCGCCTACGCTCCTGGAAAGCGTTTGCCTGATACGCCGACCGGCCCGGTCCGTCGGTGCCATGCCATGCCGGGCTTCGAGGAGGTTCCGCGTGACCGACAACGCTCTGGACGCGGCGGGTCAGCAAGCCGCCACCGAGGCGGCGAGCGGCGAACAAATTGCCGCTTCCTCGCTCCCGCCCGGGTCCGTCGGTGGGCCGGCTTCCGTCGACGGCGCGACTCCGTCCGCAGTGGGCGGTCCGCCACCGGGCACCGGCGGCCGCCCGCCACGACCGACGCTCGGCCGGCGTGCACTGGCCCTCGCCGACTCGCTCTGGCGCCCGGCGCTGGTGCTGGCGGCGTTCTTCGCCGCCTGGTGGTTCGTGGCCGCCCGGGAGTACGTGCCCAACTATCTGGTGCCGACCCCCGGCCAGGTCTGGACCACGATGACGCAGCAGTGGTCCGAGCTGGCCCGGCACACCATGGTCACCCTCTACGAGACGGTGCTCGGCTTCGTGCTGGCCGCCGCGCTGGGGCTGGCCACCGCGGTCGCCATCGCCTACTCGCGCACCCTGGACAAGGCGCTCTATCCGATCGTCCTGTTCGCGCAGGTCATCCCGAAGATCGCCATCGCACCACTACTGGTGGTCTGGTTCGGTCTCGGCCTCACCCCGAAGATCATTTTGGCGGTGCTCATCGCGTTCTTCCCGGTGGTCATCTCCGGCGTGGCCGGGCTGCGCTCCACCGACCCGGAGCTGCTCGACCTCGCCGCCACGATGGGCGCCGGGCCGTGGCGCACCTTCCGCAAGATCCGTTTCCCGAACGCGCTGCCACACCTGATGGCCGGCCTCAAGGTGGCGGTCACCCTCGCGGTGGTCGGCGCCGTGGTCGGTGAGTTCGTCGGCGCCAGCGAAGGGCTCGGCTACGTCCTGTTGCTGGCCAACGGCAACCTCGACGCCCCGCTGCTGTTCGCCGACCTGATCCTGATGTCCGCCATCGGCATCGTCCTGTTCGTCCTGGTCGAGATCGCCGAGGCACTGCTCATTCCCTGGCACGCCAGCCGTCGGGCCGGCGTACCGCTCACCACCTCCTGACCGACCCCATCACGGAGGCACCGATGAAACGCACCGCCACCACCATCCTGGCCACCGTCGCCCTGCTGTTCGCCGCCACCGGCTGCGGCGGGGACGACTCCTCCGACGGCGGCACCGACGGCAGCAAGCAGGTCACCCTCACCCTCAACTGGGTGCCGTACGGCGAGCACGCCCCGTTCTACTACGGGCTCCAGAAGGGCTTCTTCTCCGCCGAGGGCATCGACCTGAAGATCCTGCCGGGCAACGGCTCCGGCAACACCGTCAAGCAGGTCGCCCAGAAGCAGACCGACTTCGGCTGGGCGGACAGCCCGGTGCTGCTCAAGTCCGTGGCCAGCGGGATGCCGGTGCGCAGCCTCGGCGCGTACCTGGAGAAGGGCCCCTCCTCGGTGGAGTTCTTCGCGGAGGAGAACATCAAGAGCCCAGCCGACCTCAAGGGCAAGACCGTCGGCGGCACCCCCGGCGACGCCCTCTACGCGACCTTCCCGGCCTGGCTGGAGAAGAACGGCCTGAAGCAGAGCGACGTCAAGGTGGTCAACGTGGACGCCGCCGGCAAGATCGCGGCGTTGGCCGAGGGCAGGGTCGACGCCATCATGGGCTTCTTCCACGACCAGGCGCCCACCATCGAGAGCAAGACCGGCAAGAAGGTCGACGTGCTGCTCTTCGCCGACTACGGGATGAACCTGCTCGGCACCGGCCTGATCGCCAACACCCAGACCCTGCAGAAGGACCCCGAGCTGGCCCGCAAGTTCGTCCGGGCCACGCAGAAGTCCTGGGCCGAGGCCGCCCGCGACCCGGCCGGTGCGGTGAGCGCGATGACCGCTCTGGCCGAGAACGAGCCCGCGCCCGAGGTCCTCACCAAGCAGCTCACCCTCAACCTGCCGCTGATCGGCTCCGACGGCCCGCCCGGCGTGAACACCGACGCCCAGTGGAGCGAGACCATCGACCTGATGTCCCGCTACGCGGAGCTGAAGGACCCGGGCGCGCCCAACGCGTACTGGGACGCCTCGTACGCGGCCCAGGGGTGACCCGGTGACCGCCGCGCCGGCCCGGGCCGGCACCGCCATCGGGATGTCCGGGCTGACCGTGCGGTTCAGCTCGCGGCGGTCGCAGACCACCGCGCTGGACGACGTGTCGCTGGACATCCAGCCGGGGGAGTTCGTCACCATCGTCGGTCCGTCCGGCTGCGGCAAGTCCACCCTGCTGAAGATCGTCGCCGGGCTGGTCCGGCCGACCAGCGGCGAGGTGTCGCTGCTGGACCGCCCGGTAGCCGGCCCGCAGAAGGAGATCGGCTTCGTCTTCCAGAAGGCCGCGCTGCTCGAGTGGCGCGGCGCGCGGGCCAACATCCTGCTCCAGGCCGAGATGCGCGGCATGGACCGGGCGCAGGCGGCCCGCCGGGCGGACGAGCTGATCGAGATGACCGGCCTGACCGGCTTCGAGAAGGCGCTGCCGCACGAGCTCTCCGGCGGCATGCAGCAGCGGGTGGCACTCTGCCGCGCGCTGCTGCACTCCCCGCCGGTGCTGCTCATGGACGAGCCCTTCGGTGCCCTGGACGCGCTGACCCGCGAGCAGATGAACGCCGAGCTGCACCGGATCTGGCGGGAGACCGGCACCACGGTGGTGCTGGTGACCCACTCCATCGCCGAGGCGGTCTTCCTCGGCACCCGGGTCGTGGTGATGAGCGCCCGACCCGGCCGGATCATCCGCACCTTCCCGGTCGACCTGCCGGCGCACCGCGACTACGCGCAGGTGATGTCGGATCCCCGCTTCGACCGGCTCGCCACCGACCTGCGCGGGTTGCTCGGCAGCGCGGCCGCCAACCACTGAGCCCGCATCGGTACGACCAGCACGACGGAAGGAACATCATGACCCGCAGGTCGATCGGCATCATCGTCAACGGCGTGACCGGACGGATGGGCTACCGGCAGCACCTCGTCCGCTCGCTGCTGGCCATCCGCGAAGCCGGCGGCGTGACGTTGGCCGACGGCACGACCATCTGGCCGGAACCGGTCCTGGTCGGGCGCAACGAGACGAAGCTCCGTGAGCTCGCCGAACGGCACGGGCTGACCGACTGGACCACCGACCTGACCGCGGCGCTGGCCCGGGACGACGTCGAGATCTACTTCGACGCCCAGGTCACCCAGCAGCGGGAGAAGGCGATCCGGCAGGCCATCGACGCCGGCAAGCACATCTACACGGAGAAGCCCCTGGCTGAGGACACCGCGGGCGCGCTCGACCTGGCCCGTGCCGCCGACGCCGCCGGGGTACGCACCGGCGTGGTGCAGGACAAACTCTTCCTGCCCGGGCTGCGCAAGCTCAAGCGGCTCATCGACGGCGGCTTCTTCGGCCGGATCCTCTCGGTGCGCGGCGAGTTCGGCTACTGGGTCTTCGAGGGCGACTGGCAGCCGGCCCAGCGTCCGTCCTGGAACTACCGGGCCGAGGACGGCGGCGGCATCACGGTCGACATGTTCCCGCACTGGCACTACGTGCTGGAGGAGCTGTTCGGCCGGGTCAACGCCGTCTCCTGCGTGACCGCCACCCACGTGCCCGAGCGGGTCGACGAGGCGGGCCGCAGCTACCCGGCGACCGCCGACGACGCCGCGTACGGCATCTTCGAACTCGACGGTGGGGTGATCGCGCAGCTCAACTCGTCCTGGTGCGTGCGGGTGTACCGCGACGAGCTGGTGGAGTTCCAGGTCGACGGCACCGAGGGCAGCGCGGTGGCGGGGCTGCGCCGCTGCCGGGCGCAGCACCGGGCGGTCACCCCGAAGCCGGTGTGGAACCCGGACCTCCCAGTCACCGAGGACTTCCGGGCACAGTGGACGGAGGTACCCGACAACGAGGAGTTCGACAACGGCTTCAAGGTGCAGTGGGAGGCGTTCCTGCGGCACGTGGTGGCCGGTGAGCCGTTCCGCTGGGACTTCCTAGCCGGCGCACGCGGCGTGCAGCTCGCCGAGTTGGGGCTGCGCTCGGCCCGTGAGGGCGTCCGGGTCGAGGTGCCGGAGCTGACCTCATGACGGCGGAGGTGGTGCTGCCCGGGGGCCGGCGGCACCGGCTGGCCGGAGGGCGCGGATTCCCCCGTCCGGCCGCCCCGGCGACCAGCCGGATCGCGTACGCCGCCGCGCACGTCGTGGCCGACCCGAGCGCGGAGAACGTGCCGGGCGCACCGGCGGCGGTGGACTGGGACACCACCCTCGCCTTCCGGCGGCACCTCTGGTCGTACGGGCTGGGCGTCGCCGAGGCGATGGACACCGCCCAGCGGGGGATGGGGCTGGACTACCCGGCCACCCGGGAGTTGATCCGGCGCAGCGCCGCCGAGGCCCGCGCGGTGGGCGGGCGGATCGTCGCCGGGGTCGGCACCGACCAGCTGCCGGCCGGCCCGGCCACCCTGACGGCGGTCACCGTGGCCTACCGGGAGCAGCTGGACGACGTGCGGGCGGCCGGCGCCCAACCGGTGCTGATGTGCAGCCGGCACCTTGCGGCCGCGGCCCGCGGCCCGGAGGACTACCTACGGGTGTACGACGACCTGCTGACCGCCGCCGAGGAGCCGGTGGTGCTGCACTGGCTGGGCCCGATGTTCGACCCGGCGCTGACCGGCTACTGGGGTGCGGTCGACCTGGACCTGGCCGCCGACACGGTGGTCGAGCTGATCAAGGCGCACCAGTCCAAGGTGGACCGAATCAAGGTGTCGCTGCTCGACCCCGGGCGGGAGGTCGCGCTGCGCCGCCGGCTGCCGGCCGGGGTACGGCTCTACACCGGCGACGACTTCCACTACCCGGAATTGATCCGCGGTGACGAGGTGGGCCACTCCGACGCGCTGCTCGGGGTGTTCGCGGCCATCGCGCCAGCCGCCGCCGCCGCGTTGGCCGCCCTGGACCGGGGCGACCTGGCCGCGTACGACGAGATCTTCGCGCCGACCGTGCCGCTGGCGCGGCACCTGTTCGCGGCGCCGACCTGGCACTACAAGACGGGGATCGTGTTCCTGGCCTGGCTGGCCGGGCACCAGGGCCACTTCACCATGGTCGGCGGCGCGCAGTCCGGCCGGTCGCCGGCCCACCTGGCCACCCTGCTCACCCTGGCCGACGCCGCCGGGCTGCTGCCCGACGCCGAGCTGGCCGCCACCCGCGCCCGGGCGCTGTTCACCGTGGCGGGAGTTGCCCAGTGAGCGCGAGGAGTGAGCCGGTGTTGCGAGCCCCGCAGTCGCGAACGGAAGCCAGCTCAGTGAGCGGGCTGGAGCGTTTCTCGTTCAACCAGGCCACCGCCCAGCACTGGCCGTTGCCCGAGGTGGTGGCCGGCTGCGTCGCGGCCGGGGTGCCGGGCATCGGGCTGTGGCGGGAGCCGGTCGCCGAGTACGGGCTGGCCCGCTCGGCGAAGCTGGTCCGTGACGCCGGCCTCGCCGTCACGTCGCTGTGCCGGGGTGGCTTCTTCCAGGCCGACGACTGGAGCGCGGAGAACCTGCGGGCCATCGAGGAGGCGGCCACCCTCGGCGCCCCCGAGCTGGTGCTGGTGTCCGGAGGGCTGCCGGAGGGCAGCCGGGACATCGACGGCGCCCGGCGCCGGGTCGCCGACGCGATCGGCGAACTGGCCCCACACGCGGCGGCGGCCGGCGTACGGCTGGCCATCGAGCCGCTGCACCCGATGTTCTGCGCCGACCGCTGCGTGATCGCCACACTCGGCCAGGCGCTGGCCATCGCCGAGCGCTTCGACCCGGCGGTGGTGGGCGTGGTCGTGGACGCGTACCACGTCTGGTGGGACGACACCGTGTACGCGCAGATCGACCGGGCCGGCGCCCGGATCGCCATTTTCCAGGTCTGCGACTGGGTGACCCCGCTGCCGGAGGGGGTGCTGCTCGGTCGGGCCCTGCCCGGCGACGGGTGCATCGAGCTGCGCCGGCTGCGCGAGGCGGTGGACGCGGCCGGCTACCTCGGCCCGATCGAGGTGGAGGTCTTCTCCGCCGAGGTGTGGGCACGTCCCGGCGCGGAGGTGCTGGACGCGGCGATCGCCGGCTACCTGCACCACGTTGCCTGAGGCTCCGCAACGCCGGTGGCCGGCGGCGATCGGGGCGTGGCTCGGCATCGGCACCGCCCCGGCGACACTGGTGCTCGGCGCGGCGATGGCCGCCCGGCACGGTGGCGCGGTGCCGGTGGCCGGGCTGCTGGTCGGTGGCGCCCTGATGGCGGCGCTGCTCTGGGGGCAGGGCCGGATCGGGCTGCGCCGGCCGCTCGGCGACGGCGGAACGTTGACCGCGGTGCTGCCCGCGTACCTGGGGAACACCTCGCGGATGCTGCTGGCGGCCGTGCTGACCGTGTCGATGGTCGGCTGGAACGGCTTCAACGTCGGGCTCGGCGGCGCGTCCCTGGCGGCGCTGACACACCTGCCCGGCTGGGTCGGGCCGGCGTTGCTGGAGGTCGCCGTCCTCGTCGTCTCCTGGGCGCCGGCCCGGTTCGGCAACCGGGTCGCGGTGCTCACCACGCTCAGCGCGGTGGTGCTGGTCGGCTGGTGCCTGATCGTCCTGCCGCCGCCGGGCGCGCCGGTCCGCGTCGCCGCCGGTGGTCTCGCCGACGCCGCCGCGATGATCGGCTACGTGGCGGTCTTCGCGTTGCGCGCGCCGGACTTCAGCGTCGGCCTGGCCCGGCGGCGGGACCTGGCCTGGTGTGTGGGGCTGCTGCTCGGGCCGGCGCTGCTCGGGGTGGTGGCCGGTGCGGGCCTGTGGCTGCGGACCGGTTCGGCGGACGTGGTCGCGCTGCTCGCCGCCGGCTCGGGGCTGGCCGCGTACGCGAATCTCTTCGTCGCCGTGGCGGTCTTCGCCGCCGCGCTGACCACCACGTACTCCGGGGCGCTGGCGTTGCGTGGCCTGACGCCGCGGGTGCCGGCGCGCACGGCGATGCTCGGCGTCGCGGTGCTCGGCGGGCTGCTCGCGGTGGCGCGCTTCGACCGCCTCGTGCTGCCCTGGCTGACGCTCCTGGCCGCTGCGCTGCCGGTGCTGGTGGTGCCGATAGCCGTGGAAGCGGCGGCACGTCGGCGCGGTCGCGCGCCGCGTACCGTGCCCGCCTGGTGTTGGGTGCCGCCGGCGTTGCTGGCGGTGGCCTGCACGCTCGCCGGGGTCGGCGTCGCTCCGCTGCTCGGACTGGCCCTCGCCGGGGTGTGCACTGTGCTCTGGCGGCACCGAGGAAACGCGCATCTGGTCTCGGCTGACGGATCATGATCTTATACGCACCAGCGATCCGTACCACTCCCCAAACCGCCGATCAACTCTCGGCGGCCTAGGCGGGGGAGCGCTCCCAGGCGCGGGTCGTGATCGTAAGAACGCTCCACAAGGGAGTCATCGAAAGGAGCCTCGTGGCTACAAGCACGAGCGGAGACAGGCTGCGAAGACTGGCGCTACCGACGCTGGTCCTCGCCGTGATCGCCGGCACCACCGGTGTCGCGGGATCGGCGTCGGCGGCCCCGGTAGGGCCGACGGGCAGCGGCAGCAGCGCCGCCGGATACTTCACCCCCGGTTCCGACAAGAGAGTCACCCTGACCGACGGCGCCGATCGCCGGCCCGACGGCAAGAACGCGGCCAGCCAGCGAGCCATGGTGGACGAGACCCGTCCGGGCATGTACATCGTCGAACTGGCCGAGGATCCCTTGACCTCGTACGCCGGTGGCGTGTCCGGGCTGGCGCGAACCCGTCCGGAGGCGGGTGACCGGCTGGACGTGACGTCGGCACCGTCACGCGCCTACCGCGGACACCTCGACGCGCAGCGCAACGCCGTCGCTGCCGCGGCCGGGGTCCAGGTCACCGCCGCGTACACCACCGCCTTCAACGGGTTCTCGGCGAAGCTGACCGCCCAGCAGGTGACCACGTTGCGGGCGGACAAGCGGGTGCGCGCCGTCACCGCCTCGCGGGCGCTCGGCACCCGAACGGCTCTGCCGGCCGCGACGCCGACCAACCCGACCGCCGGCACCCCGACCGCCACCGCTCCTGGCGAGCCGGACCAGCCGGTGGCATCAGGCGTCGCCGGCAAACCGGTCAAGCCCGGCCCCGGCACGGGCGCGGGCATGGTGATCGGCGTCCTGGACACCGGCATCTGGCCGGAGAGCGCGTCGTTCGCCAAGCGGATGACCGCCCCGGCGACCTGGCGCGGCACCTGCCAGACTGGCGTCGCCTTCGTGGCCGAGCACTGCAACGGCAAGATCGTCGGCGCTCGGTACTTCGCCGATTCGTGGCTCGCCTACGGTGGCTCAATCCCGGAGGGTGAGGTCCTGTCCGCCCGCGACATGGCCGGTCACGGCACGCACACCGCGTCCACGGCGGCGGGTCTGCCGCTGTCGAACGTCACGATCGACGGCCGCCGCTTCGGTCCCGTCTCCGGGGTCGCGCCGGACGCCCAGATCGCTGTCTACAAGGTGCTGTGGGGCGGGATGGGCTACGACGCCGACATCATCGCCGGCATCGACGCGGCCGTCTCCGACGGTGTGCAGGTGCTGAACTTCTCGATCGGCTCCGATCTCGGCGACTGGGAAGCCAACACCCCCATCGGCGTCGCGTTCCTCAACGCGTCGCTGGCCGGAGTTTTCGTGGCGGCGTCGGCGGGAAACACCGGCATCGTCAGCGGGGCGATCAGCAACGCGGCGCCCTGGGTGACCACGGTCGGCGCGGCGGTGACGAACCTCGACGAAGCGACCGTCAAACTGGGTGACGGCACGAAGCTCGTCGGCGGCTCGCTGGACGCTCTGCCCGGTGGCAACTCGCTGCCGATGGTCTTCGGTGAGCAGGCCGGATCGGCGGAGGGCTCGGTGTACTGCGAACCGGGCAGCCTCGACCCTGCCAAGATCAAGGGCAAAGTGGTCGCCTGCGCGCTGTCCGACACGTTCGGTTCCGCCGCCGAGATCAAGGCCAAGGGCGGGGCGGCGATGGTGCTGTTCGACCCCGTCGGCAACTACCGGATCAACTCGATCTTCAACTTCCCGGTCGTCTACCTGCCGACCGAGAAGCAGGCCGGCACGTTGTTCAACTATCTGATGCGCCACCCCACCGACGCGAAGGTGTCTCTGCGCAGCGGCGGCGACGGCTCCAGCGTGCCGGGCGTACCCAGCGTCGCGGACTTCTCCTCCACCGGTCCGGACAAGGTGGCCACCGGCATCCTCAAGCCGGACCTGGTCGCGCCGGGTTCGGACATCATCGCCGCGGTCGCACCGCCCGGCAACTTCGGGCGGAACTACGACGCGTACTCCGGCACCTCGATGGCCTCGCCGTACGTGGCCGGCGCGGCGGCGATCCTGCGCGCCACGCATCCGACCTGGTCACCGGGCGCGGTCTCCTCGGCACTGCGGACCACCGCCACCGACACCGTCGGCACCAGCAGTCCGTTGGACCAGGGCAGCGGTTTCATCAACCTGGCCGGAGCCACCGACCCGGGACTGGTCATCGAGCCGACCGCGGCAGACCTGATCGAGTTCAGCGAGACGGCCCAGCCCGACGGTAAGGCGCTCAACCTGCCGGCCATCTCGTTGCGCGAGTACGACGGGACCCGGCCGGTGACCCTCACCCGCACCCTGACCAACGTGAGCAAGGCGCGGGAGACCTACCGCTCGTCGGTGTCCGGACTGGACGGTATGAAGGTCACCGTGACGCCGGCATCGGTGACGCTAGAGCCGGGCCGGTCCGCGACGGTGACCGTCACCCTGCGTCGGGGCAGCGCGCCCTGGGACCGGTACGTGACCGGGTCGATCGCCTGGCGCGGCAAGGCCCACGACGCCCGGATCCCGGTCACCGCCCGCCCGTGGGGAATCACCCCCCGACCGTACGGTGACGACGGGGAGGAATTCGGCCGGATGACCAACGGCGCGTTCGGCTCGCTCCAGCCGGGCTTCACCGGACCACTCGACGGTCGCAGCACCGGTTACACGCCGATGCAGCGGAAGTCGTACTCGATGCCGGCCGGCGTCTACGGCGGCGTCTTCGACCCAACCGCGACCGGAGTGAGGAAGTTCGACTTCACCGTGCCGGCGAACACCGCCGGCATCGTTGTCGAAGCCAACACCGACGACCCGAACACGAACCTCGACCTCTACCTGTACAAGGGCGACACCCTGATCTACAGCAGTGACAGGTTCTGGACCAGCGCGGAGCAGGCCTACAAGTTCCTGCCCGAGCCGGGGCGCTACACCGCCTACGTGTTCGCCCAGCTGCCCGGCGGCCCGGTCGTCGACTTCCAGCTGAGCCACGCCATCATCGGTCGGAACGCCAAGTATTCGGGTGCGACGCTGACGCTGCCCAGCACGGTGGAGCGCGGTTCGACGGTCGGATTCACGCTGAAGCCGAACAAGCCGCTGCCCGAGGGTGACTTCTGGGCCTACACCGAGTTGAGCACCGACGGCACGGTCATTCCCGGCAACCTCGTCTACACGCAGCAGAGTTCCTGGCAGTAAACCGCACCTGTCCGTGGGGCGGTGGCGGGCGGGATGGACGTTTGCCCGCCACCGCTCGACGGTCAGTTGACCGTGATGGTCAGGTTGGCTGAGCGGGTCTCCCCGCTGGTGTAGGTGGTCGTGACCCGGGCGGTGAAGGTCCCCTTGCGCGGGTAGCTGTGGCCGGTCGACCGCAGCGTCGCTCCGTGCGTGACGGCGCTGTTGTCGCCGAAGTCCCACGCGTAGTCGGTGATGCTCCGCCCGGACGGCGCCGTCGCGGTGGCGGTCAGGGTGGTGGTCAGCGGCGCGGTGCCGCTGCCGGGGCTGGCCGCGAGGGAGAGCGACCCGCCGGGCTCCTGCTTGACACCGGCCCCGTTGAACCGCAGCCAGTCCAGCGAGAGCAGGTCCGGGGTGCCGCCGACCTGGGCGGCGTTGACGAACCTCGCGTACAGGGTGGTGGTGCCGGCGGGTTTGTTGGTCAGCGTGACGGTGGGCGAGACCAGGTTGTCCCATCCGCCGGTCGATCCGATGGTGGCCCTGCCGATCAGCGTGCCGGTGGGTGAGCCGGTTCGCAGCTCGATGTCGCCGCCGACTCCGCCGTTGGTCACCCCGAGCGTCGCCGAGCCGATGTTGCGCAGGTCCACCGGTCCGTACGCCGCCCAGTCGTTGTGGTCGACGTCGCCGAGTCGCTTGCCGGCGCGGGCGGTGGGCCGGTCGTTCACCGTGATGCCGGACTGGCCGCTGAGGTGTTCGGCCTCCTTGCTCTTGGGCTGCAACTGCGCCCGGGTCGAGCCGGTCAGGGCCGGTACGCCGCCGGCCGCGCCGCCGTCGGTGTACTGCGCGGTGACCACCGTGTAGAGGTTCTGCCCGGGTCCGTGCCCGTCACCGGCGTCCGCCTCGGTGGCCAGCAGGCCCGAGCGGCCGGTGTAGTTGTCCAGCGGGTGGGCGTGCGAGTCGTGGCCGAGCTGGGTCTGCACGGTCACCTTCGCGCAGTCGATGGTGGCGTCCTCCGGGTCGGTGACCGTCACCGTGTACGGAATCTTGTCGCCGAAGTCGAAGAAGCCACCGTCGGGCACCGTGATGGTCACCGTGGGCCGGGTGTTGCCGACCACCACGTCGGTGACCGCGCTGGCGGTCAACCCGTTGCCGCTGTTGCGTACGGTCAGCCGGGCGGTGAACGTCCCCGCCGACGGGTAGGTGTGGCTCGGGTTGGCGGCGGTGGAGTCGGTGGTGCCGTCGTTGGTGAAGTCCCAGGCGTAGCTGAGCGCCGAGCGGTCGCCAGCGGTCGAGCCGGCCGAGGAGAAGGCCACGGTCAGCGGAGGGCGCCCGCTGTCCGGGTTGGAGGCGATCTTCGCGGTCGGCGGCCTCCCGTTCGCCACGTAGTCGATGCGGTAGATGCCCGCCCCGGCGTTGCTGCCGCCGCGGCCGCTGCCGGTTCCCTCGCCGAAGTCGATGACGTAGAGCGACCCGTCCGGGCCGAACTCCGCCTCGAAGGGCTGGATCCAGGTCATGTTGCCGAAGATTCCGTTGATCGACTGGAGGTCGCCCACGGCGGTGGGCCCGAAGCGCGCGTTGGTGAACGTCTGCGCCGTCCTGTGGATCGAGAGCGTCTTGAACCACTTGCGGGTGAACTCGTAGGTGATCCACTTGCCGTCGAAGTACTCCGGGAACTTCGTCGTCCGGGTGTTGGCCGGGTCGTGGTCGTAGACCGGACCGCTCATCGGCCCGCCCCCGCCGGTGCCCACCTCCGGGAACTGGCTGGAGGCGGAGTACGCGTACCAGACCAGCGCTGGCTTCGCCGCCGGCAGGGTGGTCAGGCCGGTGTTGTTGGGGGAGTTGTTCACCGGCGCGGCGCAGTTGAACTTCGCCCCAGGGGTGCTGGTGGCGAAGTTGTAGTCGTTGAACGGGATGTTGTTGCCCACGCAGTACGGCCAGCCGTAGTTGCCGGCGGCGGTGATCCGGTTGAACTCGACCGTCCCCTCCGGACCGCGGTTGGGATCGGCGGCGCGGGCGTCCGGGCCGTAGTCGCCGACCAGCAGCGCGTTGGTGTGCGGGTCGATGGTGATCCGGAACGGGTTGCGCATGCCCATCGCGTAGACCTCCGGGCGGGTCCTCGCGGTGCCGGCCGGGAACAGGTTGCCGCTCGGGATGGTGTACGTCCCGTCCGCCTGCGGGGTGATCCGCAGGATCTTGCCGCGCAGGTCGTTGGTGTTGCCGGCGGTGCCCTGGGCGTCCCAGGCGGCCCGTCCGGCCTGCTCGTCGATCGGCGTGTATCCGCTGGAGGCGAACGGATCGGTGTTGTCGCCGATGGCGGCGTAGAGCCGCCCGGCGGCGTCCATGGTGAGCGAGCCGCCCATGTGCGAGTTCGCCCGGCCCACGCCACGGTAGGTGGGGATCGTCAGCAGCCGCTTCTCGGAGGAGAGCGCCACGCTGTTGTTGGCGACCGTGAACCGGGACAGGTTGAGCTGTTTCAGGGTCTTGTCGGACCAGAGCAGGTAGATCCAGCCGTTGCTGGCGAAGTTGCGGTCCAGGGTCATGCCGAGCAGACCGTCGGACTGGTCGGTCATCGCCGAGGTGTACGCGAGGTCCAGCAGCGTGGTGACCTGGAGGGTGTCCTGGTTGACGACCTTCAGCGCGCCGGTGCGCTGGATGTAGTAGACCTTCCGGTCGGGGGCGACGGCCAGCTCGAACGGGTCGGCGAGGTTCTCGGTGACCAGTCCCACCCGCTCGAAGGTGCCGGTCTCGGAGGCCGAGCAGTCGCCGGCGACCGCGCCGGCGGCCCACTCGATGCCATAGCGGAGGTGCTCCAGGAACGCCGGTTCACTGAACCGGGAGCTGGCGTGCCCGCCGGCGGTGAACCAGGAACGGCCGCCGTCGTAGCGCTGACACCAGGAGTACGCGTGGTCGACGCCCTCGTCCAGCCCGCTGATCCCGTCCCGCACCTTGATCTGCGCGAGGGTGTGCACGTTGCCGGTCGGGTTGGTCCGCCAGTTGTACCACTCCTCGCTCTGCTCCCACAGCTCCGGCAGGTTCCGCGTCGAGGGGTGCGCCCGGTCGAGGACCTTCACCCGGCCGGGGTAGGTGCCGCCGGTGGCGGAGAAGTCGGGGTGGAAGTCGAAGATCGTGCCGACCAGGCCCTCGTACCAGGGCCAGTCGCGTTCACTGGCCGAGGCGGCGTGCAGGCCGGCCCAACCGCCGCCGTTGCGGACGAATGTCTGCAGGGCCGCCCGCTGGCCGGCGTTGAGCAGGTCACCGGAGGCGGGTGTGGAGTTGGTGTTGTTGAACACCAGGGCGTCGAAGGTGGCGAGGTTGGCGTCGGTGAACGCGCCCGCGTCGGTGGTGGCCACGACCTCGAAGTTGTGGGCGGTGCCGAGCTGCTGGATCGCGGCGATGCCGGCCGGGATCGAGTCGTGGTAGAAGTTGGTGATCTTGGAAAAGACCAGGACCCGGAAGCGGGGGGCGGCCTCGGCGGGCAGGGGGGCGGTAGTGCTCAGCACGGTGGCGACGGCGAGCAGGGCCAGGCAGAACGCGCGCAGGGTTTTGGGCATGGGGGCGCTCCCTGTCGGACGGTGAGGGTCGGAAAGCGCTTTCTCGCTGCCCGCATCACGGTACTGACAGCCAGTGATGACCGTCAATAGCCTAGAGGTAAGCGGTTTCCTGCCTCCGAGACCGGACGCCGGGGTGCCGTGGCACCGGGCCCATCCGGGCCCCCGCCCGAAGGGCGTCCCGGTCGATACTGTTGGCTCCGCTGACCGGGAGATGTGCATGCGGCGATTCCGTTACTCTCTGGCCACGGCCGCGCTGACGGCCGCGCTCGCCGTCGTCATCAACCTGACCACCGCCCCGGTCCACCTGCCGTCCTGGGTGTACACGGCCATGTGGATCCCGTGTGCCCTACTCGTGTTCGCGGCGGCGGTGGTGGAGTGGCGGCGCGGCTCAGAAGAGCCGCAGCTTTCGGCGGCGGAGCAGCTCACGGCGGCAGCCGACGTACTGGCCCAGGCCACCCTGTCGCTGTGGTCGAAGCAGTCTGCGGCCTGGGGCATCGAAACGACCGCCGACCCGGTGCGGGTCACCTGGCACTGGGACCACCAACGGTCGCTGCCGATTCACGAAGTGTTCGACCGCCCCGGTGGGAAAGCTCGCCGGGCTCCCCGCCGTCGAAGCGCCGATCGCCGGAACCAGGTCGAGGACGGTCGCGGCGAACAGGGCGTGGTCAGCGACCTGCATGCGGACCTCTACCGGCGGATCCAGCGCCAGCAACTGCTCCTGCTCGGCCCGGCCGGTAGCGGGAAGACCGCGGCGATGCTGATGCTGCTGGTCAGGGCGGCCGAGGAGTGCGTCCAACCGATCATGACAGGGGGGCACGCCGGCACGCCGGTGCCGGTATGGGTGACCCTGGGCAGTTGGCACCCGGGCGAGAGGTCGCTGCTCGACCACGTGGTCAGGGAGATGGAGACGAACTTCCGGGCTCTTCGGCACCCGCGTTACGGCGCGGACGTCGCACGCCGCCTGATCGAGAAAGGACAGGTGGCGCTCTTCCTCGACGGCCTCGACGAGATGCCGGCGGCGGGGCAGCGGGCCGCGCTCACCGCGATCGCCCGTGAGGCTGCTGGGCTGCGGGTCGTACTCACCTCCCAGATCGAGGGGTACGACCGTGCGCGCGCCGGCGGACGGCTGCCCCGCCCGGTCGTCCTCCAGCTCGACCCGGTCGAGCCAGACACCGCCGCCGAGTACCTGCGCCGTGGCCACGACAGCGACCGGCAACGTCGGCTCTGGCGGCAGTTGACCGACCATCTGCGCAACCACCCCGACTCGCCGGTAGCGGAAGCCTTCGCCAACCCCCTGATCCTGAGTTTGGCCCGGGACGCGTTCGACGGGCCGGACGGTGGGGCATCCGACCCAGCTGAGCTGGCCGAGCTGTCGTCGGTGGCGGAGGTGAAGGCCCGCGTGATCGGCCAGTTCCTGAAGCGGGCCTACCCGGCCGGTTCCGGCCCGCGCGGCCGACGCGAGCGGCGGCGGAACCGGCGTCACCTGTTCTACCTGTCCTGGTTCGCCCACCACCTCCAGGGACGCCGCGACCTGCGCTGGTGGGAGATCCCGACCTGGATTCCCTTCGGGCCTCTGTCGATCGTTGTCGGCTTCGGAATCGGACTGCCGACGGCCGTGCTGGCTGGGACATGCGTGGCGTTGGCCAACGGCACCAGGGCCGACATACTGCTGGCTGTGCTCGGCGTGATCTTCGGCGCCGCCGCCACCGCAGGCGCGTGTGTTCTGGGATCTAAGCCCCCCGGCCCGGCACCAACCCCCGCTGACCCGATCGGCATGGACCCGCGGTGGCCGACCAGGGCGGAACTGCGCACGCTGTGGCTGCTCGGATCGGGTCCACCGCTGACCATCGGCGTAGCCACCGGACTTGTCCTCGGCCCGTTCGCCGGGGTGCTGCTCGGGTTGACGCTGATGGGCCTCTCAATCGTCGGCACGTCGATCGGTCGATCCAACGTGACATTCGGCCTGCTGGGCATCTGGCTGAAGCCGTTGGCCGACTCGCCGGCGAGCACCCCGGACGGCATTTACCGGGCCGACCGCCGCCGCACCGTGGTGACCGTGACTTCTGGCATCGTCCTCGGCGGAGTCCTGTTCGCGCTGTTCAATATCGTGGATCCGCCTCGACCCGGGATGGTGTCGGTCGGACCGGAGCTCGGCATCCTGCTCGGGATGTCGTACGGCATCTTCAGCGGCCTCGGCCCGGCGGTCCTGACCGGGTTCGCTCAGATCGTGTTGCTGCTGCGTGGGCGTCCGCCGGTTCGGTTCCCCGTACTGTTTCGAGAGGCGCTGCGACGGCAGGTGCTGCGCCAGGCCGGTGTGGTGTACCAGTTCCGGCACGCCGAACTCCAGGACCACCTGGCCGCCGCCTACCAGCGACGGCAGGATCCAGGCACGATACGCCGGCCGCCGGCGCCGGGGGCCGGCGGCGAAACCGCGGCGAGCCCCGGTGTCCGCGTCAGGCGGTGAGCCGACAGCCCACGGTCAGGCCAGCGGCACCTGGGCTGGCCGGTCCTCGTCGCCGACGTGGCGGGTACCCGCCGGCGCGGTGATCGGGGCCGTGACGATCCGGCTCGGCACCACCGGCGCGTCCCGGCCCGTGCCCCGCCGTCCGTCGCCGCCGGACGACTGCTCGTGGTAGTCCTGCTCCACGTTGACCGACCAGACGTCGTGCGTACTGCCCGTGGCGATGTTCTCCGCCGTCAGCATCGCGGTGAGCATCGAGTGGTCCTGGTTGTTGTAGCGGTGCATGCCGTTGCGACCCACCGGGTGCACGTTCGGCACCTCCTCGGCCAGCCAGGCCCGGATCACGTCCACGTTGTGCTCGTATCGCTCGTCGTACACCGGGTACGCCTTCGGCATCCGCACCACGTAGCCGGCCTCCACCACGCCCGGCCGGGCCAACCCCAGCCGCTCCAGCTCGGCGGTGGCCAGCGCCACCAGCTCGGCGTCGGGGGTACGCCACATCTCGTCGTCCTCGAAGACGAAGTACTCCAGACCCAGGCAGGTGCGGCCGTCCTTGACCAGGTACGGCGACCAGGAACCGAAGTTTTGGATCCGGCCCACCCGCGCTCCCGGGTCGTGCACGTAGATCCAGTTGTCCGGGAACGAGAACTCGGCCGGCACCACCAGCGCGACCGTCAGGAAGTCGCGGTAGCGCAGGTCGGCGGCGCAGGCCAGCACCTCCGTCGGCGGCGCCGGCCGCAACGCGGTCACCAGCTCGGAGATCGGCATCGACGAGATCACGTGGTCGGCGGCCTCAGTGCGCTGCCCGCCCGCCCCGTTGACCGTCACGCTGACCGCCCGCCGTCGCGCCGGGTCGCGGTGCACCGCGGTGACCCAGGTGCCGGTCGACACCTCGCCGCCACGGTGGCGGACCTGCTCGGCGCACCGCTCCCACATCATCCCCGGCCCGTACTTCGGGTACTGGAACTGCTCGATCAGGCTGGTCACGTCCGTGCGGAACCGCCGGGGCAGCACGGCGTTGCGGATGGCCTTCGCCAGTGACAGGTTCTTGATCCGCTGCGCGGCCCAGTCCGCCTGGAGCCGATCGGCCGGCATTCCCCAGACCTTCTCGGTGTACGTCTTGAAGAAGATCGAGTACAGCCGCCAGCCGAACCGGGCCGACACCCAGCCCTCGAAGTGCGACTGGTCCCGGGGCGGGCGCAGCCGGGCCCGGGCGTACGAGCCCAGGCAGCGGGCCGCCTCCGGCAGCCCCAGGTTGCGCAGCGCGTTCGCCGCGCTGAGCGGGTAGTTGAACAGCGCCCCCCGGTAGAAGATCCGGCTCATCCGGGGCCGGGTCAGGAAGTCCTCGTCCGGCAGGATCTCGTGCCAGAACGCCTCCACCCGGGGCACCTTGGTGAAGAACCGGTGCCCGCCGATGTCGAACCGCCACCCGTCGCGCTCCACGGTCCGGCTGATCCCGCCGACCACCTCGTCCGCCTCGAACACCCGGACCGGCAGGCCGTGCCGGAGCAGCTCGTACGCCGCCGTGAGGCCCGCCGGCCCCGCGCCGATGACCACCGTGCCGTGCTGCTCGCTCATGCCGCCGCGCTCCCTGCTCACCGCTGTGGTTGAGGCGCGGCGCGTACCCGTTCTGCGGCGGACTTCACCCGCGCGACCGCACCGGTATGTGACGGTTTCGGCTCCGGCGGCGCGCGCGGCGGCGTACAACGGGAAGAGTGGCGCCCCCGCGCGGAGGGTGGGCCGGGGCGGACCGGGGGAGCGGGGCGGATGCGCCGGTGGCGGAGCGGCCGGGGGCGCGCGAGGGCGCTCGCCCCCCGGCTGGCCGCGACGGCCCGGGCCGGGGCACGGCTGGCCCGCCGGGTGCCGGCCCCCTGGCCGTACCTGCTGGGCCTGTTCCTCGGCGCGAAGCTGCTGCTCACCCTGGTCGGGCTCCTGGTCCTGCACGCCTGGGACGGCGTTCCCGGCGCGCCGCCGGCCGACGAGGCGTTGATGTGGGCGCAGCAGCGGGAGATCTCCGGGCACCGGTGGATCTCCTTCTGGTTCGCCTGGGACGCGCTGCTCTACCTACGGCTCAGTGAGCTGCCGCTGACCGGGCCGTGGCGGGACTTCGGCTTCCCCCTGCTCTACCCGTTCCTGGCCCGGCCGGTCGGCGCGCTGCTCGGCGGCGACAACGCGCTGGCCCTGCTGCTGATCAGCAACGTCGCGTTCCTGCTGGCCCTCTGGTACGGCTACCGACTGGCCGAGCTGCTGCTCGGCGACCCGGACGGGGCCCGCCGGTTCACCCGCTACCTGGTGCTGCTGCCCACCGCGTTCCTGTTCCAGGCCGCGCTGACCGAGTCGCTCTTCGTCTGCCTCGCGCTGGCCGCGTTCTACTACGCCGAGCGCCGTCGGTGGCTCCTGGTCGGCGTACTCGGCTACTTCCTGGCGATGAGCCGGTCGGTCGGCCTGCTCGTCGCGCTGCCGCTGGCCCTGGTGCTGCTCCGCCAGCACGATTGGCGGCTCGGCCCGCGCGCCCTGCTCGGTTACCTGCGGATCGGCTGGCCGTTGCTGCTGCTGCCCACCGGGTGGTTCACCTTCATGGCGTTCTGCCGGTGGCGGGGCGGGGACTGGTTCGCCTACCAGCACGCCCAGCAGGTCGGCTGGGGGATCGAGGTGCAGAACCCGCTGCCGGTGCTGCTGGACGGGCTGGCCGGGGAGCCCCGCGACGCCGCCCGGGTCTGGTTCGCCGTGGCCGTGCTGGCCGTGCTGATCGCCGGGTTCCGCCGACGGGAGCTGCCGTACCTGGTGTACGGCGTGCTCATGGTCCTGGTGCCGCTGTCGATGGGCCCGGCGGTCTACAAGAGCCTGCTGCGCTACCTGCTCGCCGCCTTCCCGGTCGCCCTGGTGCTGGCCCGCTGGGCACGCCGCGCCACCGTCGACGTGTGGCTGACCGCGGCCCTCGCCCTGGTGCAGGGCGCGCTGTTCGTGCTCTGGCTCAGCTACTGGACCCACATGATCATTTGAGTGGCGCCCGAGCGCGCCCCGCGCTGGGTCCGGCCGGCCGGCCTGTGCGAACCTGCATCCCGACGACGTCCGAACCGCACCCCGTGGAGGCACCGTGTTCGCCCTGCCGCTGACCGAGGAGGTCGAGCTGCGCCCGCTGGACCCGTGGCGGGCCGAGGAGTTCCTCGCCAACCTGGACCGGGCCCGGGAGCACATCCAGCCCTGGGTGTCGCCGTCCTTCGTCGCCACCGACCTGCCCTCGGCCCGGGCGGTGCTCCAGCGGTACGCGGACCGCTGGGCCCGCGACGCCGGCGGCATCTGGGGCCTGTGGTGGCGCGGCACGCTGGTCGGCGGGGTCATGTTCGTGTCGTTCGACGCGGCGCTGGGCGTCTGCGAGGTGGGCTGCTGGGTGGAGCCGTCGGCGCAGGGTCGGGGCATCGTCGCGCCGGCGGTCCGCCGGATCGTCGACTGGGCGGTTCGCGAGCGCGGCATCCAGCGGGTGGAGTGGCGCACCAACGCCGACAACGCCCGCAGCATCGCGCTCGCCCGCCGTCTCGGCCTGCGCCACGACGGCACGCTGCGGCAGGTCTACCCGGGGCCGCAGGGGCGGATCGACCTCGAAGTCTGGTCGGTGCTGGCCGACGAGTGGCTGGTCGGGCCGGCCGTTGCGCAGTCCACCGTCCACTGACGACGGCGGGTTCTGTCGTACCCGGACGGCACCATGCATCCATGGCCGTCCCCGCGCTCACCCCGCACCCCGATCCGCCGCGCTCCGTGCCGCTGCGCGAGGCGCGCACCCGGTTCAGCCAGCTCGTCGCGCTGGCCGAGCTGACCGACGCGGTCACCGTCGTCACCCGCGACGGCGATCACCGCCCGGTCGCCGCGATCGTCCCGGCCGCTGCCGCCCGCAGCGGCGCACAGGCCCGCGCCGACGCCGACCGGCTCGCCGCGGTCACCGCGGGCTGGGCCCGTCGCCTCGACGAGCAGCACCGGCGCAGCAGTCACCGGCACGCGGCCGAGCTCGGTGCCGTTCGCGCGGCACTGGCCGAGGTGTGGGCCGAGCTGGACCGCCGTGTCGTCCCGGGCAGCGACCCGGCGCTGGCACGGCTGCGCGCCGCGCACGCCGACCTCCTCGCCGGCTGAGCCGTCCCCGCCGGGCCGCCCGGCGGACGACGGGGCACCGCGACCAGGTGTCAGCCGGTGGCCGGGTAGGCGTGCGTCTCGGTCGCCTTGACCGCCACCCAGACCTGCTGGCCGGGGATCAGCCGCAGCTGGGCGGCGGCGGCCGGGGTGACGTCCGCGGCCACCCCGATCGGCCCGTCCAGCTGCACCCGCACGTTGTCGCCGTGCCGCTGGACCCCGGCCACGGTGCCCGCCCAGGTGTTGCGGGGGCTGCCCTCCGGTCGGCGCGGGTGCAGGGCCACCGCCGCCGGGCGGAAGGCGACGAACGCCTCCCCGTCGAGGCGGTCGGCGACGGTGAGGGTCAGCTCCGGTGCGACCCGCACCCCGTGCCCCTCGGCCCGCCCCCGATAGAGGTTCAGCCCGACCAGGCGGGCCACGTAGTCGGTGCGCGGGCGGGCCGTGACGCTGGGGCCGTCGCCCTCCTGCACCACCCGTCCGCCCTCCACGATGACCAGACGGTCGGCCAGCGCCAGCGCGTCCAGCGGGTCGTGGGTGACCAGCACCGTCGCCCCCGGATGCGCGGACAGGTGGCGGTGCAGCTCCGCGCGGGTGTCCAGCCGGGTGCGGGCGTCCAGTGCGGCGAGCGGCTCGTCGAGCAGCAACAGCGATGGCGTGACGGCCAGCGCGCGGGCCAGCGCCACCCGCTGCGCCTGCCCGCCGGAGAGCTGCCGGGGCCGGCGGTGCGCCTGCTCGGCCAGCCCCACCCGGCCGAGCCAGTCCCGGGCGGTGGCCCGCGCCGCCCGACGGTCGACGCCGTGCCTACGCGGCCCGAAGGCCACGTTGTCCAATGCGCTGAGGTGCGGAAAGAGCAGATAGTCCTGGAAGACTACGCCGATCGGCCGGCGTTCGGTGGGCACCCAGCGCCGGCTCGCCGGCCGGTCCAGGTCGGCGCCGCCGAGCGTGACGTGCCCGGCGCTGAGCGGGTGCAGCCCGGCCAGCGCGCGCAGCGCGGTGGTCTTGCCGGCGCCGTTCGGCCCGAGCAGCGCGACCACCTCGCCGGGCGCGACCCGCAGCGGCACATCCAGCCGGAAGGCGCCCCGGTCGACGACGAGCCGGGCGTCGAGCAGTGACGCGGTCACGGGCTGGTCATCCAGCGGTCACGTAACGCGGCCAGGATGACCACCGAGACGGTGAGCAGCACCAGGCTGAGCACGATCGCGGACTCCAGGTCGGTCTCCAACGCCAGGTAGACGGCGAGTGGCATGGTCTGCGTCCGGCCGGGATAGTTGCCGGCGAAGGTGATCGTGGCGCCGAACTCGCCGAGCGCCCGGGCCCAGCAGAGCACCGCGCCGGCGGCCAGCCCCGGTGCCACCAGCGGCAGCGTGACGTGGGTGAAGGTGGTCCACCGGCCGGCGCCCAGCGTCGCGGCGGCCTCCTCGTAGCGGTGGTCGGCAGCGCGCAGCGCCCCCTCCACGGCGATGACCAGGAACGGCATGGCGACGAACGACTCGGCCAGCACGACACCCGCGGTGGTGAACGGCAGGGTGACGCCGAACGTGGCGTCGAGCCACCCGCCGAGCAGCCCGCGCCGGCCGAAGACCAACAGCAGCGCCACCCCACCGACCACCGGCGGGAGCACCAGCGGCACGGTGACCAGGGCGCGGACCAGTCGCCGGCCGGGGAACTCGACCCGGGCCAGCAGCCAGGCCAGTGGCACCCCGAGCAGCAGGCAGAGCATGGTGGCCAGGGTCGCGGTCTGCACCGACAGCCGTAGTGCGGTCAGCGCCCCCGGCTCGGTGAGCCGCTGCGGCAGCGTCGTCCACGGTGCCCGCACGACCAGCCCGGCCAGCGGCAGGACGAGGAAGAGCAGCCCCAACCCGGCCGGGATCAGCAGCGCCGCCGGCACCCGGCCGCGCCGCCGGGGCACGGCGGTGTCGAGGACCCGGCTCACGGGGCCTGGAAGCCCGCTTCGGCGAGCACCGCCTGCGCCGGCGCCGAGCGCACGTACGCGACGAAGGCCTGCGCGCCCGCCCGGTTCGGCGCGTCCTTCAGCGCCACGATCGGGTAGTCGTTGACCGCCCGCGCCGACTCGGGGAACTCGACGCCGGTCACGTCGGCGGTCGCCGCGCTGGCGTCCGTGCGGTAGACCAGTGCAGCGTCGACCTCGCCCAGCTTCACCTTGGCCAGCGCTCCCTTGACGTCCTGCTCCAGGGTGACCGGCGTCAACGCGACCCCAGCCGCCTCCAGCGCCGACCGGGCAGCCGCGCCGCAGGGCACCTGGTCGGCGCAGAGCGCCACCTTCACGCCCGGCCGGGTCAGGTCGGCCAGCCCGGTCACCCCCCTCGGGTTGCCCCGGGGCACCGCGATCACCAGCTGGTTGCGGGCGAAGGTGCTCGGCGTGCCGTCGGCGTTGCCCGCCTCGGTCACCGTGGTCATGTTCCGCGAAGCGGCCGAGGCGAACACGTCGGCCGGTGCGCCCTGGTTGATCTGGTTGGCCAGGGCGGAGCTGCCCGCGAAGTTGAACGTCACGGTGCTGCCCGGGTACGCGGCCTCGAAGTCCTCGCCGATGCGCGTGAACGACTCGGTCAGCGATGCGGCGGCGAACACGGTCACCGCGCCGGTGACCCGATCGTCCCCGGTGGTGCCGTCCGGCGTCGGGTCGTCGCCTCCGCCGCAACCGGCCACCGCCAGCCCGGCCACCGCCACCAGTACGGCCACCGCCGTACGCACCGCCCGCGCCCTCATCCGCCCGACCTTCCCCTGGCCGGGGCGGGTGCGGCCCGCTCCACCACCACCGTGGTCGACTTGATCACCGCGACGGCCACCGAGCCGACCCGCAGGTCAAGCTCGTCGACGGCCTCCCGGCTCATCAGCGACACGATCCGGAACGGGCCCGCCTGGATGTCGACCTGCGCCATCACGGTGTCCTTGCGTACGTCGATGACGATGCCGCGCAGCCGGTTGCGGGCGGAGGAGAGCTCGGCGCCCACGGCCGGATCGGCGGCCTGGGCGCGGGCCAGACCCGCCAGGTCCGCGCCGTCGATGACCCGATGGCCGTGCGCGTCGCGCCCGGCGGTCAGTCGCCCGGCGTCCACCCAGCGGCGCATCGTGTCGGCGCTGACGCCCAGCAGCTCGGCCGCCTCGCCGATGCGAAACATCGTCACCGGCCCACCCTAGCCCTCGCATCTGCGAGCGGAAAGACCGGAAGGGGTTGCGTTTTACGTCTCCCTGTCCCCGCTCGCCGGGAGGCGGACGGGCCCGGCGTGGGTGGGGTCAGCAGCCGGGGACGCCGAGCGGGGCGGCGCCGGCGAGGGCTTCGAGGGTCGCCGTCGGGGCGACCGACTCCGTCGGGACGGGGCTCGCCGTCGGGGTCGGTCCGGCCGAGGGCGAACCGCTGGGCGTACGGGCCGGGGCGCCGGGGTCGGCGAGGGAGGCCGCGCTGCGTTGGACCCGCTTCGCGACCATCCGGATGGTGGTGGCGGTTGCCTGGCGCCCGTACACGTCGGTGACCCTGATGCTGTAGGGCCCGGGGCCGATCCCGCGCTCGACGGTCCAGTAGTTGTCGTTCTGGCGGACCGCCGCGCGGAAGCCGCCGCCCGGCCCCTTCGCCTCGACCGAGCGGAGCGGGTTGCCGTGGTTGCCCACCTGCACCGCGAACCACCACTGCGAGGCGCCGTTCTTCATCCGGAAGGTGAGGCCCCCGTCGAGCGGCGGGCTCACCACCGCCCGGTACGTCACCGGCACGACGCCCTGCGCCCGGTCGGCGATCCGGGCGAACGCCTCCTCGGAGAGGTCGATGCGGCCGGGCGTGCACCCGGCGCACTGATCCATGACCACGACCCGGACCGTGCCCTTCGGGCCGCTCACGTCCAGGTAACCGCCGCAGGCCGCCGCCCCCGCGTACTCCGACGGGCCGAGTGCCACGTAGAGCCGGTCCGCCGGAGGGCTCGGAAAGGAGCAGTTGCCGCCCGAGCCGCCCGCGTCGTAGAAGGAGGCCTTTCCCTTGTGGACGGTGGCGCCCGTCGGTGGCGCGGCACAGGCCGGGGCGGAGCCGGAGCGTACGGCGAGGGTGATGCCGACCACGGCGGCCAGGGCGGTGACCCCGGCGCCGGCCATCCAGTGTCTGACCCGCCGATTCCACCGGTGCGTGCCGCTGTCGCCGGCCTGGGTGTCGTTCTCGAGGTCCCTGCCTGGTGCGGTCACGGCGCCTGATGTTGCCCCACCTCCGGTGGCAGCGCAACAACGTCCGAGGCGGGCCGCCCCGATCAGTCCAGCACCTCCACGGTGTCACCGACGCTGACCGTACGACCGTCGCGGGAAGGCCCGCCCGGTTCGGCCCGCACCGTCATCTGGAGACCGAAGCGGAGCTTCCGGCCGATGTTCCGCCGTGCGGCGAGCATCCACAGCGGCTCCCGCCCCCGCTCCCCGGTCTCCTGGTCGATCGTCGCGACCAGACAGCGGCCACACTCGTCGACGCCGTGGAGCACCGCCCCGCCGATCCTGATCCGCCGGCCGACCCACTCACCCTCGGCCCACGGCGCGGCACCGCTGACCACCAGGTTGGGGCGGAACTGGATCATCGGCAGCGGCCCCTCGGAGCTGCCCGACTCCAGCAGCCAGTCGTTGAACGCGTCCAGCGACGCGGTGTTGGCCAGCAGCAGCGGAGTGCCGTCGGCGAAGCTCACCTCGGCGCCGGAGCCGGCCGGATCCGGCCAGGGAACGCGGTTGCCGGCGGGGTCACCGAGCCAGACCAGCCGAGCGGTGCGCCCCAACAGCCGGTTGAGCCAGTCGTCCGCCTCGCGGCCGGCGGCGCGTACCGGTGCGGGCGGCCGCCCCCGGAACACCCGGACCTGGATCGCCTCGCCGCCGGTCGGTTCGGCCAGATCGAGCGGAGCCAGGCCCGGCGCGTCCAGGGTCAGCCCGCCCGGCCGGGACACCGCCCGCACCGTCACCAGTTCCCGGTGCTGGCGCTGGGTCAGGCCGAGCCCGTGTCCGTCCACGATCAGCCAGCGCCGGTCGCCGTCCAGGCCCCACGGCTCGACCCGCGCCGTGTCGCGGTCCATTCGGCGGCACCCCTTCACCGGATAGGTGTGGATCGAGGCGACTCGCATCCGGCCAGGATGACACGACGTGGCGTGACGCGGGCGCCCTCGCTCCGGCAGCCCGGGTGGGGTCAGCCCCGGCGCGGGTGGCCCTTGAGATGCCGGCCCAGCTCGCGGGCGATCTCCCGGTTGGCGTCCCGCTCGGCCAGCGTCTGCCGCTTGTCGTAGGTGCGCTTGCCCTTGGCCAGGGCCAGCTCGACCTTGGCCCAGCCGTTGTCGAAGTACATCGACAGCGGGACCAGGGTCACGCCACCCTCGCGGACCTTCTCCAGGATCCGGTCGATCTCGGCCCGGCGCAGCAGCAGCTTGCGGTTGCGCCGGGGGGCGTGGTTGGTCCACGTGCCGTAGGCGTACTCGGCGATGTGCAGGCCGTACAGCATGATCTCGCCGTCCCGCTCGTGGGCGAACGCGTCCACCAGCGACGCCCGCCCCTCGCGCAGCGACTTCACCTCGGTGCCCACCAGCACGATGCCCGCCTCGTACGTCCGGAGCACGGTGTAGTCGTGCCGGGCCTTCTTGTTCGAGGCGATCAGCCGGCGTTCGGGCTGCTTGGACGGGCTCACCCCGCGACGATATCCGGCCCGCCGCTCAACCCGTCCGCCGCAGGTCCGCGCGCAGCCGCTCGGTCAGGTCCCGCTCCGCCGCCGCGAACGCCTCATCCGACTCGCACGGCCAGTGCCCCAGGATCGGCGGCGGCACGCTGTCGTACGGCGGTGGCACCACGTCGTGCGGGTCGACCAACCGGCGGTCCACGGAGGCCTCCGGCCCGGTGACCGTCCCGGGGTCCCCGGGACGGTGCGGAGCGAAGATCCAACCTCCGATGGGGTCGGTTTCCCGCCACAGGTTCACCCAGCGCCAGCCGACCCGCTCGCCGATCTCGCGCAGCACCTCGTCGTCGACGTAGGCGGGAAACAGCTGCGAGTACAACCGCTGCAGCGGCGTCCCGTAGGTCAGCAGGGCGACCCGGTCGGTGGTCCGGGGCGGCAGTTGCAGCACCGTGGCGGCGAGCAGCACCGAGCCGTGACTGTGCCCGGCCAGCAGCACCGCCTCGCCCTGGTCGACCAGATAGGTGATCCGCCGGGTCAGCTCCGGTACGGCCCGCTCGGCGTAGCAGGGCGGGGCGAAGGGGTGCGCCGCCCGGGGCCAGAACGTCCCCAGGTCCCAGAGCACGCCCACGTACCGGCGGAACTGCGCCGTCCGGTACGCGAAGATGCCGCCGACCACCAGCCCGAGCACGATCGCGGCGATCGCGTAGCTGCCCATCCCGATCAGAAAGTTGACCATGTCGGCGGGCAGCCGGACGTAGCGCTGGATCACGTCACCGGGATAGAGCTGGAGCAGGCCGAGCACGCTGGCGGCCAGGCCGACCGCGGCCAGCCCGGCGTAGACCACGGTGAGCGGGGGCAGCCGCTCGGTGAACCGGGCCCGGGCCACCGCCTGCTCGACCTGACGCAGCCGCTGCGCCGCGTCCGGCGGCGCGTGCGGGAAGTCGGCGGCCACGATCGCGGCCGCGGCCCGCCTCCGCTCGCGCCAGCTCAGCACCGTGACCACGCCGCCGAACAGCAGTGCGGTCAGCACCGCGATGAAGAACCCGAAGATCGCCCACTTGTACGCCAGTGGCGGGCTGGTGGCCAGTCGGTCCGCGGTCTCGCCGTCGCGGTCCAGCAGGTCCGACACCCGGTAGACCAGCTCGGCGGAGAACGCCACGGCGAGGCCGGCGCCCACCGTGACGAAGGCCGGCGCGCCCAGCGCGCGCAGCGGTGATGCCCCCGGCGGCCCGCCCCGTCGCCAGATCACCAACGCGGCGAGTACGAGCAGCAGCGCGGTCTGGCTGGCGAACAGCCAGGCGACGAGCGCGCCGTACCCGGGCAGCTCGCGGCCGTGCGGCCACGGCTTCGGGCTGATGATCGTGTACACGATCACCAGGATGGTCAGGCCGCAGGCGATCGTGCGTAGGCCGCGGGTGAGCCCGTCGAGCCGGGCCGACGGGCCGGGCCGGTCGATGCTCTGCACCACGGTGAGCAGGACGAGGCAGGCGAGCAGCACCGCCCCGGTGGCCACGACCAGCACCCCCATCACCCAGGACGCACCCTCGCTGATCCGGGCGGCCAGCAGGCTGCCGTCCAGGGTGGCGAACGCGGCGGCGACGTGCACCGAGCGCAGCCTGCCCACCAGCGGCGTGCCGTCCCACTGGCCGACCGCGCTCAACCGGTGCGCGGCGGCGGCGGAGGAGGGCTCCCGGGTCCGGAACGCGTCGAACGAGTGGCTGGGGCGGGCGCCCAGCCACCAGACGACTCCGATGGCGGCGACCGGCACCAGCGCCAACACGCCGAGGCGCAACCCGGCCGAGCGCCCGCCGAGCCAGGACAGCCAGGTCCGCCCGGCCATGCAGGACGGGGTGCCCATGCAACGCCAGGCGATCAGGTCCAGCGCCACCCCGACGATGGAGAGCACGTAGAGCATGGTGAGGGTGAGCGCGAGCACCCGGCACAGCGCGACGATGCCGTGCTTCGAGGCGTAACCCGCCGGGCGCATCCAGAGCGCCACGTTGCAGAGCATGAACGGCAGCAGGAACACCAGCGACAGCGTCCGCACGGCCGTGCCGGACGGCAGGTCGCTCCAGCGGTACGCCTCCAGCATGATCCCGTCGGTGCCCTTGGTGTCGGGATAGCCCTCACGTGGGCGGTAGAACCCGCCGCTGCGGTCCCCGGCGACCTGGTGGACGTGCGGCCGGTCCAGCACCTGGTCGGCCCCCGCCCCCGAGACGCCGTGCACCCGCAGCTCCACGACCCGGTCCGACGTCGTTCCGGTCGTCGACGCGTCCGCCATGGGCCCCCCGAGGTGTGCGCGGCAGTCGGGCGGGTCGTCGGTGTGCGGCCACCCGCGCGGCGACCCGGCTTACCCGCCTCGCGCCCGACCAACCGTGAACCGCGTCCCGTACCGACCCGGCCCGGTGCGGCGTACCCCTGGTAGGTGGTTTTATGGGCGCCATGGCGAACCCGGTGATCCTGACCGTCGACGACGACCCGGTGGTGTCCCGGGCGGTGGCCCGGGACATCCGTCGCCGGTACGGCGACCGCTACCGGGTGCTGCGGGCCGCCTCGGGCCCGGAGGCGCTGGACGCGCTGCGGGAGGTCAAGCTGCGTGGCGAGCAGGTGGCGCTGCTGCTGGCCGATCACCGGATGCCGGAGATGACCGGAGTCGAGTTCCTGGAGGCCGCGATGGACATCTTCCCGGCCGCCCGCCGGGTGCTGCTCACCGCGTACGCGGACACCGACGCCGCGATCGAGGCGATCAACGTGGTCGACCTGGACCACTACCTGCTCAAGCCCTGGCATCCGCCGGAGGAGAAGCTGTACCCGGTGGTGGACGGCCTGCTGGAGGCGTGGGCGGTCACCCCGGACGCGGCGACCACCGAGATCCGGGTCGTCGGGCACCGCTGGTCGGCGCCGTCGTTCAAGGTCCGCGACTTCCTGGCGCGCAACCTGGTGCCGTACCGCTGGTTGCTGGCCGACGACCCGGAGGGCGCCCGACTGCTCGACGCCGCCGGGGCCACCGCGGCGGACGTGCCGCTGGTGGTGACCGCCGAGGGCAAGGCACTGATCGCTCCGAGCGAGGCCGAGCTGGCCGGGCTGGCCGGGTTGACCGTGGTGCCCGCCTCCGACTTCTACGACCTGGTGGTGATCGGCGGTGGCCCGGCCGGCCTGGGCTCCGCGGTGTACGGCGCCTCGGAGGGGTTGCGCACCGTGCTGGTCGAGCGGCGGGCGACCGGCGGGCAGGCCGGCCAGAGCAGCCGAATCGAGAACTACCTGGGCTTTCCGGACGGCGTCTCCGGGGCGCAGCTGACCGACCGGGCTCGGCGGCAGGCGGTGAAGTTCGGCGCCGAGCTGCTCAGCGCCCGGGAGGTCGTCGGTCTGAGCGAGGCGGGCGGCGCCCGGCTGCTGCGCTTCGGAGACGGCACCGAGATCGCCGCGCACACCGTGGTGCTGGCCACCGGGGTCTCCTACCGGGTGCTCGACGCCCCGGGGCTGGCCGATTTCACCGGCCGGGGGGTGTTCTACGGCTCCACGGCCACCGAGGCGCCGAGCTGCGTCGACCAGGACGTCTACATCGTCGGCGGGGCGAACTCGGCCGGCCAGGCCGCCGTGCACTTCTCCCGGTACGCGGCCCGCGTGCACCTGCTGATCCGGGGCGCCGACCTGACCGCCTCGATGTCCCGATACCTGATCGACCAGCTGGAGCGCATCGACCGGATCACCGTGCACCCGCACACCGCGGTGGTCGGTGGCGCCGGGCAGGATCACCTGCAACGGCTCACCCTGTGCGACACGCGTACCGGCGAGGCCCGCTCGGTGGACACGTCCTGGCTGTTCATCTTCATCGGCGCCGAGCCTCGGACCGACTGGCTGGACGGGGTGCTGGTCCGCGACGGGCGCGGCTTCATCGTGACCGGTCCGGATCTGCTCGCCGGTGGGCGGCGTCCGGCCGGCTGGTCGCTGTCGCGCGATCCGTACCACCTGGAGACCAGCCTGCCGGGGGTGTTCGCCGCGGGTGACGTGCGAGCCGAATCGGTCAAGAGGGTCGCCTCGGCCGTCGGCGAGGGCGCCATGGCCGTGTCGCTCGTGCACCGTTACCTGGAGGCCCAGTGAGCGCGAGGAGTGAGCCGGGTTTGCGAGCCCCGCAGTCGCGAACGAAGGAGGCCCAGTGACCACCGAGAGCGACCGGCTGACACCCGCGCAGCTGCGTACCCTGTTCCTGTTCGAGGCCCTCGACGACGGGCAGTTGGACTGGCTGGCCGAGCACGGCCGGGTGGAGCAGCGCGCGGGCGGCACCCTGGTGTACGCCGAGGGCGAGGACGCCACCTGCTTCTTCGTCCTGCTGCGTGGCGCGGTGGCGTTGAGCCGGCAGGTACGCGGCGACGACATCGAGGTCAGCCGCACCGAGCAGCGCGGGGTGTACGGCGGCGCCACCCAGGCGTACCTGGGCGACCAGGTCGAGCAGACCTACCGCAACAGCCTGCGGGCGGTGACCGACGCGGAGTTCTTCGTGCTGCCGGCCGAGGATTTCGCGTACGCCCTGCGGTCCTGGTTCCCGATGCCGATGCACCTGCTGGAGGGCCTGTTCTTCGGGATGCGGAACAGCCAGACCATCGTCGGCGAACGGGAGCGGCTGCTCGCGCTGGGCTCGCTCTCGGCGGGGCTGACCCACGAGCTGAACAACCCGGCCGCGGCGGCGGTGCGGGCCACGTCGGTGCTGGGCGACCGGGTCGCCGGGATGCGGCACAAGCTCGCGATGATCGCCGACGGCCGGCTGGACGGTCGGGCGCTGCACGGCCTCGTCGCGTTGCAGGAGGAGGCGGTGGCCCGGGTGGCCACCGCGCCGAAGCTGACCCCGATGGCGACCGCCGACGCCGAGGACGCGCTCACCGACTGGCTGGAGGAGCACGGGGTGAGCGGCGCCTGGGATCTGGCGCCGATCCTGGTCGGTGGCGGGCTCGACGCGGCCTGGTTGGGGCGGGTGAAGGCGGCGGTCGGCCCGGCGGACCTGGAGGCGGCGGTGCGGTGGCTCACCTACACCGTCGACACCGAGCTGCTGATGCGTGAGATCGGCGACGCGGTGACCCGCATCTCCGGGCTGGTCGGTGCCGCCAAGCAGTACTCCCAGTTGGATCGCGCGCCGCACCGGGTGGTGGACGTGCACGACCTGCTCGACGCGACGCTGGTGATGTTCAAGGGGAAGATCCCCGCGCAGGTCAAGCTGGTCCGCGAGTACGACCGCGGCCTCCCGCCGGTCCCGGCGTACGCCGCGGAGCTGAACCAGGTGTGGACCAACCTGATCGACAACGCGCTGGGCGCGATGGGAGAGAAGGGCACGCTGACCGTCCACACCGGACGCGTCGGCGACCTGCTGGCGGTGGAGATCACCGACACCGGCCCCGGCATCCCGCCCGAGGTGCGTCCGCGCATCTTCGAGCCGTTCTTCACCACCAAGCCGGTGGGGGCGGGCACCGGGCTGGGGCTGGACATCTCGTACCGGATCGTGGTGCACAAGCACCACGGCGACATCCGGGTGGAGACCGAACCGGGGCGGACCACTTTCCGGGTCCTGCTGCCGGTCAACGAGGGCACGCCGCCGTCCTGACCTGCGGACCGGTCGTTTCGGCGAGGGCCGAACGATGACGGCCGTACGGTCAGCGACCATGACGATCAGCCACTCACCACCCGTCGCCGAGCACCTGACGATCAACCCGAGCATCCTGTACTTCGGTACCCCGGTGGTGCTGCTGAGCACCGAGAACGACGACGGCAGCGCCAACCTGGCACCGATCTCCTCTGCGTGGGCCCTCGACCACGTCGTCGTGCTCGGCCTCGG
The DNA here is from genome assembly GCF_053599835.1 of Micromonospora sp. NPDC005163. Classification (NCBI taxonomy): domain Bacteria; kingdom Bacillati; phylum Actinomycetota; class Actinomycetes; order Micromonosporales; family Micromonosporaceae; genus Micromonospora; species Micromonospora sp. NPDC005163. Next base: position 47,292 of record NZ_JBSFYP010000020.1, on the reverse strand, counting down.
CGGCGAGGGGCAGACCGCGTACAACCTCGCCGCCCGCCCCGATGTGGTGATCAATCTTCCCGCTGCTGATCAGTGGGAGGCCGTCGAGCGGCTCGCGCCGCTGACCGGACGGCACCCGGTGCCGGACTCCAAGCGCGACCGGTTCCGGCACGAGTCGGCGAAGTTCGAGGCCGCCGGCCTGCGGCCGCAGCCGTCGTACCGCGTCCGACCGCCCCGGGTGACCGAGTGCCCGCTGCACCTGGAGGCCCGGGTCTCCCGGATCCACGCCGACGCCACTGACTCGTTCCTCATCGTCGAGGCCCACGTACTGGCGGTGCACGCCGACGCCCGCATCGTCGTGCCGGGCACCGACCATGTCGACCCGGGGGCCTGGCATCCGTTGATCTACAACTTCCGCCACTACTTCGGGCTCGGCGCCGAGATGGGTCACAGCTTCCGCTCGGAGACGCCGGCCGGCTGACCTGGCCGGCTCGGGATCATCCGGATGGGGTGACGACACGCCATTGGCACACTCGTGCGACGCGCCGGTCACCTGGAGACATCGGGCAGTTGCACACAGTAGGGTCGGGCGGCATTGGTGATCCCGCCCCGAGGAGGGTACGTGGAGTCGATGGCCCGCCAGCGTACCGCCTCATTGGACGACGATCGGCCAGGCGACCCGCCGGTGCTGCCGGAGCTGGAGGACGCCGTCTGGATGCACCACGCGAGGGAGGTCGCCCACACCAGCTTCTGGGCGGTGGCCCGGCGGCTGCCCCGGCTGGTCCGGGAGGCGGTCGGGCTGGCCTGGGCCACCAACCGCCGGGACACCGTCGCCTCCATCGGGCTCAACGTCGCGGCCGGGGTGATGACCACGTTCGGCCTGCTCGCCACGACCAGCGTGCTGCGCGAGCTGTTCGCCGCAGGTCCCACCCCGGACCGGGTCCGCTCGGCCCTGCCGGCGCTGATCGTGGCCGCCACGGCGGTGTCGGCCCGCGGTGGTCTGACGATCGCCGCCGGTTGGGCTCAGGCCCGGTTGACCCCGCAGATCAACTACCAGGTGGAGCTGCGGCTGTTCGAGGCGACCACGGCGGTGGACCTGGCCGCGTTCGACGACGCGGGGTTCGCCGAGGAGATGGACCGCGTGCGGGACCGGGGGATGGGCGAAGCGGCGTACATCGTCGATCACACCGTCAACCTGGTCACCGGTGTGGTCGGAATCCTCGCCACCGCGGTCGCGGTGACCGTCATCCAGCCGCTGCTACTGCCCTGCCTGCTGCTCGCGGCGATACCCCAGGCGATCACGGCGGTGCGGATGGCCCGCCGGGAGTACCTGGCCATGCTGGCGCGGATCACCCGGCGACGTCGGATGTGGATGCTGGCCCATCTGATGGCCAACCGGCGCACCGCCGCCGAGGTGCGCGCCTATCAGATGCGCGACTTCCTGCTGGCCGAGTACCGCGCTGTGATGGCCGTCGAGACCCGGGCCCAGTTGCGACTGGTCCGCTCGCAGACGGGCACCCGGGTGGTGGGCGCGTCCGTCGCGGGGCTGGCCACCTTCGGGGTGTACGCGGTCCTCGGCGGTCTGCTGCTGGGCGGAATGGTCGCCCTCGCCGCCGCGGCGACCGCCATGCTCGCCCTGCAGTCGGCGCGGACCAGCCTGGGGGTGGCCGTCGTCGCCACCAACTCGCTCTACGAGGACGCCCTCTACTACCAGGACTACCGGGACTTCCTGGACCGTGCCGGCAGCCGGGTGCCGATCGGCGGTGAGCGGGCGGCCGACGGCGTCGACGCGGTCGAGCTGGACGAGGTGAGCCTGCGCTATCCGGACACTGACGCGCCAGCGGTGGACCGGGTCAGCCTGACCGTCCGGCGGGGCGAGGTGATCGCGCTGGTCGGCGAGAACGGCTCCGGCAAGACCACCCTGGCCAAGCTGATCGCGGGGCTCTACCAGCCGACCGGCGGGGTGATCCGCTGGGACGGCGTCGACGCCGCCGAACTGGACCCGCGTACCGTCGGCGCGCAGGTGGCCGTGATGACCCAGGATTGGTGGAGGTTTCCGTTCACCGCCGGGCAGAACATCCGGGTCGGGCGGCACGACCGGCCGCCGGATCGACCGGGCCCCAGCGTGCAGGATGCCGCCGCCGCGGCCGCCGCCCACGACATGATCGTCGGTTTGCCGCACGGCTACGACACCCTGCTCGACCGGGAGTTCAAGGATGGCCACGAGCTGTCCGGCGGGCAGTGGCAGCGGCTGGTCGCCGCTCGGGGCCTCTACCGGGACGCCGCCCTGCTGATCTGTGACGAGCCGTCGGCAGCCCTGGACGCCCGCGCCGAACACGCTCTGTTCCAACATCTGCGTCGCCGACCGGACCGCGCCGTCGTCCTGATCACCCACCGGCTCGCCAACGTCCGGCACGCCGACCGGATCTTCGTCATGGACCGGGGTCGACTCGTCCAGCAGGGCAGTCACGACGAGCTGATGGCGGCCGGCGGCCTCTACCGCGAGCTGTTCGACCTCCAGGCCAGCGGCTACCTCGCCGGCACCGACGACGCGCTACCCCGCTGAGCACCGGGCAGCTCGCGCGGCTGAGGCCGACCCACCTGGCCCAAGGTCGGGCCGGGCCGGGGCGGCCGGGGGAGGGGAGGTCAGGCGCGGCGGTCGCGGGTGAGGAAGTCGGCGAGCACCCGGGTGTGGGTCGAGAACGCCAGCTCCACCGGCTCGGTGAGCACCAACCACTCAGTCGCCTCCTCGGTCGGCGCCGACGGCGGCAGCTCCTCGGCCCGCCGTTCGGGCAGCACCCCGAAGATCATCATCGTGCCGCCCGCCGGGGCGCCGTGCACCGCGAACAGCCGGGCGTCCTCGGCGCCCGCCACCAGCCCGGTCTCCTCCCGCAGTTCGCGGACCAGCGCGTCGGACCACTCCTCGCCGTACTCGATGAAACCGCCGGGCAGCGCGAGCAGCCCGCGGGCCGGCTCGATGTCCCGGCGGACCACCACCACACCCAGGCCCTCGGCGGTGCGGACCGGCAGCACGGCCACCGCGACGGGCAGCGGGTTGCGCCAGACGGTCTCGGCGCAGGCCGCACAGACCCGCGGCCAGCCCGCCGCCGGGTAGGCGGTGCCGCAGTAGGAGCAGTGCGAGTACGGCGTACCGGTCATGCCGCAGCACGTTACCCGCACCGCCGTCGCGGTCCTCGGGCCGGCGGCGGCGGTGCGGATGCGCTGCTCAGGCGGCGGGGGTGCCGGTGTAGAAGGCGGTGGTGCGTTCGGCGGCGGCCTTGGCCTCGTCGGCGTCGGTGCCGCCGGCGATGCTCGCCTGACCCCACAGTTCGCTGCTCAGCTCCGTGAACCGCCGGCCCTCGTCGGAGACGCTCCACTCGGCTGCCTGCTCCGGCGAAACCCCGCTGCCGTCGGCGGACAGGTACGAGGCGAGACCGAGCAGGCCCAGGTCCCAGCCGACGCCGACGGCGCCCGGCCCGAACTGGGCCCACCGGTCCTGGTCGACGTGCGCGATGTGGTCCAGCTCGAATCGGGTCCGCTCGTCGTCGACCGGGGTGAGCCGCACCTCGATCCAGCTCACCTCGCCGCCGAACTCCCAGGTGGCGGTGAAGCGGTGCGGCGGGTCGCAGCTCTCGACGGTGCCGCTGGCGTTGTCCTGGAGCTGGTACCGCCCGTGCAGCCGCAGGTCGCCGCTGATCGGCAGGAACCAGCGCGGGATGCGCTCGGCGCTGGTGCAGGCGTCCCAGAGATCCTCGACCGTCGTGTGGTACGTCTGGCTGATCGTGGTCACCCGGGCCTCGCCGGCCTCCAGGGTGCGGCTGCCGACATGGCGCTGGACCGCGTTGATCTGCTCGATCGCGTTGATCATTGTGGGTTCCTCTCCTCGGGTGGGTCGGCGGGCCCGCGCAGCCGGCGTTCGCGTCGGCCCCGGGCCAGCTCGGTGGCGAGTGCCGCCAGGGGCGGCGTCCAGAACCGGCGGAAGTGCTCCAGCCAGCCGTCCACCTCGCGCAGTGGGCGCGGGTCGACCGCGTAGAGCCGCCGGGCGCCCTCCGGCCGCACGGTGGCGAAGCCGTTGTCCCGCAGCACCTTGAGGTGCTGGGACACGGCGGGCTGGGAGATGCCGAACTCCTCGCGGATCACCGCGCTGACCGCGCCGGCGGTCTGCTCGCCACCGGCGAGCAGCTCCAGGATGCGGCGCCGGACCGGATCGCCCAGCACGTCGAAGGCGTGCACGACGACCTTTATATCAGGACGAGCTTATTTAAGCCAACGGTGATATGCCGATCAGCTTGTCGAGTCGGATCGGCAGGTCGCGGATTCGTACGCCGGTCGCGTGGTGCACCGCGTTGGTGATCGCCGCCGCGGTGCCGACGATGCCGATCTCGCCGATGCCCTTCACCCCGGCCGGGTTCAGCTCGCCGTCCTGCTCGTCCAGCCAGTGCGCCTCGATCCGCTCCACGTCCGCGCAACCCGTGATGTGGTAGGTGGCCAGGTCGTGGTTGACCCAGTCGCCGTACCGCTCGTCGAGCACGCCCTCCTCGTGCAGCGCCATCGACAGGCCCATCGTCATGCCGCCGATGAGCTGGCTGCGCGCGGTCGTCGGGTTCACCACCCGCCCGGCGGCGAACACCCCGAGCAGCCGGTTCACCCGCACCTCGCCGGTGTCCGCGTCCACCCGGACCTCGGCGAAGTGCGCCCCGTACGCGTACCGCGGCAGCGCGGGCTGTTCCCGCACCTCGTCGGCGGTGCTCACCTCCGCGGTCACCTCCCGGTCGGACGGCACCCCGCCTGGGGTGTCCCGAAGCTTCTCCCGCAGCGCCTCACACGCGCGGATCACCGCCCAGCTCCACGAGGAGGTGCCCATCGAGCCGCCCGCCACCCCGGCCGGCGGCAGGTCGCTGTCGCCGATCTGGATCTCCACCCGCTCCGGCGACACCCCCAGCGCGTCGGCCGCCACCTGCCAGAGCGCCGTCCGGGCGCCGGTGCCGATGTCGGTGGCGTCGATCCGGACCAGGAAACCGCCGTCGGGGCGCGCGGTGGCCGTCGCGGCGGAAGCCCGCGCCCGCGCCGGGTAGCTCGCGCCGGCCACCCCGGTGCCGACCAGCCAGCGCCCATCGCGCCGGGCCCGGGGTGCGGGGTCCCGGTCGGCCCAGCCGAACCGGCGGGCCCCCTCGCGCAGACAGGCAACCAGGTTGCGGCTGGTGAACGGCTGTCCCAGCTCGGGGTCGACCGCGGGGTCGTTGCGGATCCGCAGCTCCACCGGGTCGATGCCGGCCTCGGTGGCCAGCTCGTCCATCGCCGACTCCAGGGCGTACGCGCCGGGGCACTCGCCCGGGGCGCGCATCCAGAACGGCGTGGGCACGTCGAGGCGGGCCAGCCGGTGCGTGGTGCGCCGGTGCGGCGCGGCGTACATGCTGCGCGTGTAGACGGCGACCTGCTCGGCGAACTCCTGAAGGGTCGAGGTCTGGGTGATCGAATCGTGGCAGATCGCGGTGAGTCGCCCGTCGGCGTCGGCGGCGAGCCGGACCCGCTGGATGGTGGGAGTGCGGTAGCCGACCGGCCCGAACAACTGCTGCCGGGTCAGCGCCAGCCGAACCGGCCGGTCCACCTGCCGCGCCGCCAGCGCGGCCAGCACCACGGCCGCTTTGGGGTATCCCTTGCTGCCGAAGCCGCCGCCAACGTGCTGCGCGATCACCCGGACCGACTCGCGGGGCAGCTCGAACAGTTCGGCCAGGACTGCCTGCACCGGCGTGGCGCCCTGGTTGGAGTCGTGCACCAGCAGTCGCCCGTCCCGCCACTGCGCGGTGGTGGCGTGCGGCTCCATCGGGTTGTTGTGGTACGCCGGCGTCCGGTACGTGGCGTCCAGCCGTACCGGCGCGGCCGCGTACCCAGCGTCGAAGTCGCCCTCCGCCGTGTCCGTCGGGTAGCTGGGGTTGACCTGGTCCGGCCGGTACAGGCCGGGGTGGTCGGCGGTGAGCACCGTGCTGTGCGGCCCGGCGTCGTAGTCGATCCGGACCAGCCGGGCGCCCTCCCGGGCCGCCTCCAGGCTGGTGGCGACCACCACCGCGATCAGCTGCCCCCGGTAGTGCACGGCCGGCTCCTGCAACAGCCACAGGTCCGGCTCCGGCCCGGGCGCTAGTCGGGGCGCGTTGCCGTGGTGCACCACGGCGAGCACGCCGGGCAGCGCGAGCGCCGGCGCGGCGTCGACCCGGGTGATGCGTCCCCGGACCACCGCCGCCGGCACCGCCCAGCCGTAGGTGACCCCGTCCACCGGGTACTCCACCGCGTACCGTGCCGTGCCGGTGACCTTCTCCCGACCCTCCAACCGGGGATACGCCCGCCCCACCGCGCCGGTGGTCATGGTGCGGAGGTCCCCTCGGCCAGCTCGGTCAGGGCCCGCACCGTGATCGCCCGGGTCAGCGGCAGCTTGAAGCCGTTGTGCCGCAGCGGGCGGGCCTCGGCCAGCTCGGCATCGGCGGCCCGCGCCGCCAGCTGCGGGCTGAACGGCCGCCCGCGCAGCTCCTCCTCGGCCCGGTACGCCCGCCACGGCCGGTGTGCCACCGCCCCGTACGCCAGCCGGACGTCGCGGACCACGTCGCCGTCGAGGTCCAGCACCGCGGCCACCGAGCCGACGGCGAAGGCGAACGACGCCCGGTCGCGCACCTTGAGGTACGCCGAGCGGCGCGCGGCCGGCAGGTGCGGCAGCCGGACAGCGGTGATCAGCGCACCTCGGGCCAGGGTGGTCTCCCGTTCCGGGTGCTCGCCGGGTGAGCGGTGCAGCGCCGCCAGCGGAACGTCCCGCGGACCGTCGGGCTCGTGCACCTCCACCACGGCGTCCAGCGCGGCGAGCGCGACCGCCAGGTCCGACGGGTGGGTCGCCACGCACAGGTCGGACCAGTCCAGCACGGCCAGGTCGCGGTTCTGGCCGTGCCGGGCGGCGCAGCCGCTGCCCGGCTCGCGCTTGTTGCAGGCCTTGCCGGTGTCCTGGAAGTAGACGCAGCGGGTGCGCTGCAACAGGTTGCCGCCGGTGGTGGCCAGGTTGCGCAGCTGCCCGGAGGCGGCGGCGAGCAGCGCGCGGGCCAGCACCGGGTAGTCGCGCCGGACCACCGGGTGGGCGGCCAGGTCGCTGTTGCGGACCGTCGCGCCGATCCGCAGCCCGCCGCCGGGCAGCTCCTCGACGGCGTCCAGCGGCAGCCGGGTCACGTCCACCAGCAGGTCGGGCCGCTGCACCCCGAGCTTCATCAGGTCCACCAGGTTGGTCCCGCCGGCCAGGTACGCCGCCTGCGGCTCGACGGCCAGCACGGCGACCGCCTCGGCCACGCCGGCGGGCCGGTGGTAGCGGAACGGTCTCACCTCGTCGTCGCCGTCTCGCGAACGGCCGCGACGATGTGCGGGTACGCGGCGCAGCGGCACAGGTTGCCGGCCATCCGCTCGCGGATCTCCGCGTCGGTCAGCTCGGGCGGGGCGGTGAGGTCGCCGGTGACCGCGCTGGGCCAGCCACGGGCGACCTCGTCGAGCATGCCACGGGCGGAGCAGAGCTGGCCGGGGGTGCAGTAGCCGCACTGGAACGCGTCGTGCGCGACGAAGGCGGCCTGGAGCGGGGACAGCTCGTCCGGGCCGGCCAGCCCCTCCACGGTGACCACCGACCGGCCGTCCAAGGTGACCGCGAGGAGCAGGCAGCTCTTCACCCGCCGGCCGTCCAGCAGCACCGTGCACGAGCCGCACTGGCCGTGGTCGCAGCCCTTCTTCGCCCCGGTCAGGCCGAGCTGTTCGCGCAGCGTGTCCAGCAGGGTGGTGCGGTTGTCCAGGGTCAGCTCGCGGTGCGCGTCGTTGACGTCGAACGCCACCCGGGACGAGTGCCGCTCGTCGGTGGTCGTCTCGCTCTCCGGTCCGCCCCGCACCGGCTCAGACTAGCTTTGCCAGTACATATCCGGGCGAACAACCCATAGACCCTCGCACGGAAGGATCCGGCGGGTCAGCGACCCGCGGCCCGTCGGCGGCGCAGCCCTTCGCTGGTGAACGCGTGATACACGATCATGACGATGACGCCGATCAGGCCCAGCATCGGATTGACGAACCAGCCGAGCAGGCCGCTGAGCCCGTAGAGGACCAGGCCGGTGACCGGTCGCAGCCGCTGCGTCCGCACGTACCCGGGACTGACCCCGCGCTGGAGCAGCTCCGGGTGGCGGTGCAGATAGCCGAAGAACACCAGCCACGGCGCCGACATCAGCGCGGCGGCCAGCGCGTACAGGGCGACGGCGGCGCGACGGTCGGCGGTGTCGCCGTGGGTGAGCGCGGACGCCAGCACGGCGGTCGGGAACGGGATGATCACCGCGCCGAAGAGGATGCCGAGGTTGATCCAGCTCAGCGCGAGGGTGGTGGCGCGGATCAGCCGGACCAGCGCGTGGTGGTTGAGCCAGAGCACGCCGACGTAGACGAAGGACACCACGAAGGCCAGGTAGGACGCTCCTTCGTCGAGCAGCCCGGCCAGCAACTCACCCGCGTGGTACTCCGGCACCCGCAGCTCGATGACCAGCAGCGTGATGACGATGGCGAAGACGCCGTCGCTGAACGCGGTCAACCGGTCCGTCTCGGACATCCGTGGCCCGGTGTCGGGCTGCTCGACCTCGTCGGCTGCTGCGGCCATTGGCGCAGGCTAACCGCCGGTGCGGTTTGTCTAGGCGTCAGCCCGAGAATACTGTGTATTATACCGAGTATGCTAACCGTAGTTGATGGATCGTGAGCATCCGTCACGCCATGCTGGCGCTGCTCACCGAGGCACCGAAGTACGGTCTCCAACTCCGCCAGGAGTTCGAGGCGCGAACCGGCGAGGTCTGGCCGCTCAACGTCGGGCAGGTCTACACCACGCTGCAACGCCTGGAGCGCGAGGGGCACGTCGAGTCCGACGACGCCGGCCGCGACGGCGCCCAGAAGCGCTACCGGCTCACCGCCGACGGCGAGCGCGAGCTGCACAGCTGGCTGCGTACGCCGCCGCAGGCCGGGCCGCCGCCCCGGGACGAGCTCGTCATGAAGGTGCAGGTGGCGATGCGGCTGCCTCAGGTGGACGTGACCGGGATCCTCCAGGCCCACCGGCGGCGGATCGTCGAGGAGATGCAGCACTACACGCATCTCAAGGCCGACGCGTCGCCGGAGGACGTCGGCCTGGGCCTCGTCGTCGACGCCGAGTTGTTCCGGCTGGAAGCGGTCGTCCGGTGGCTGGACGCCGCGGACGCGCGCCTGCGTACCCGTCCGACGCCGCCCGCCGACCAGGCCGCCGCACCGCCTGCCGCCGACGCTCCCGCCGGGCGTACGACGCGGCCGGACCGCGACCGGACGTCAGGAGCCCGGCGATGAGCGTCGTGTTGAGCCTGCGACAGGTGTCCAAGGTGTACGGCGCCGGTGCCGCCGCCGTGCACGCCCTGCGCGCGGTGGACCTCGACGTGGTCGCCGGTGAACTGGTCGCCGTGATGGGCCCCAGCGGCTCGGGCAAGAGCACCCTGCTCACCATCGCGGGCACCCTGGAGGAGCCCACCACGGGCCAGGTCACGGTGTGCGGGTCCGACCTCGCCACGCTCTCCGCCGACGCCACCGCGCGGCTGCGTCGCCGGTCGCTCGGCTTCGTCTTCCAGGATCTGAACCTGCTCGCCGGCCTCTCCGCCGCCGAGAACGTGGCCCTGCCCCTGGAGCTGGACGGCATGGCCGCGCGTCCGGCGCGAGCCGCCGCCCTGCGGGTGCTCGACGAGCTGGGGTTGACCGACCGCGCCGCGCACTTCCCCGACGACCTCTCCGGCGGCGAGCGCCAACGAGTCGCGATCGCCCGCGCCGTGGTGGGGGACCGGCGGCTGCTGCTCGCCGACGAGCCCACCGGCGCCCTCGACGCCGCCAACGGCGAAGCCGTCCTGCGGATGCTCCGCTCGGCCTGCAAGCGCGGCATCGCGGGAGTGATGGTCACCCACGACGCCCAGCTCGCCTCCTGGGCCGATCGGGTGATCTTCATACGGGACGGCCGGGTCGTCGACCAGACCGCGCCGTCGGCCGGCCCGGACGCCCTGCTCGCCCCGGACCCGGCGCTGTGACCGCCACCGCGAATCCGAGCCGGACGGCCACCCGGCCCACGGGCGGCGGACTCCCGGCCCGCCGCGCGGTGATCCGCTGGGCGGTACGACTGTTCCGCCGCGAGTGGCGGCAGCAACTGCTGGCCATCGCGCTGCTCACCGTCGCGGTCACCGGCGCCACCTTCGGTCTGGCGGCGACCTGGAACCTCCCCCCGTCGAGCGACGCCACGTTCGGCCGCGCCGACCAGCTCATCCGGATCCCCGGCGACGACCCCGCCGAGCTGGACACCCAGGTCACCGCCGCTCGGGCGTGGTTCGGCACGATCGACGTGATCGGTCACCGGCGCGTGCCGGTGCCGGGACTGTTCGACCCGGTGGACGTCCGGGCCCAGGACCCCGCCGGCGCGTACGGCGGCCCGATGCTCGACCTGCGGCAGGGCCGCTACCCGACCGGGCCCGCCGAGCTGGCGGTGACCGACGGGGTGGCGGAAGCCCTGCGCGCCGGGCTCGGCGCCCGGGTCCCGCTCGGTGACGCCGACCGCCTGATCGTCGGGGTGGTCGAGAATCCGGCGGACCTGCACGACGAGTTCGCCCTCACCGACCCCGCCCACGCCGAGCGGCCGCAGTCGGTGACCGTGCTGGTGGCCGGCGACCGCGACACCATGGAGGCCTTCCGCCGGACCATCGACGGCCCGCTGGTGCGCGAGTCCCGGCCGGCGGCCGAGCGCACCGCGCTCACCCTCGCCGCGCTGGCGCTGGCAACCGTCGGCCTGCTACTCGTGTCGCTCGTGGCCGCCGCCGGGTTCGTGGTGCTGGCGCAGCGCCGGCTGCGTCAGCTCGGCATGCTGGCGGCGATGGGCGCCACCCGCCGACATCTGCGGCTGGTGCTGCTGGTCAACGGCGCGGCTGTCGGGGTGGTCGCCGCAGTCTGCGGCACCGCCGTCGGGGTCGCCGCCTGGCTGGTCACCGCCGGTCTCGTCGAGACCGCCGCCGGGCACCGCATCGGCCGCTTCGACCTGCCCTGGCTCACCATCGGCGTGGGCATGCTGCTGGCCGTGGTCACCGCGACCGCCGCCGCCTGGTGGCCGGCCCGCGCGGTGGCGCGTACCCCGATCATGAGCGCGCTGTCGGCACGGCCACCGGCCCCGCCGGCGGCGCGACGGACCGCCGTGGCCGCGGCCGCGCTGCTCGCCGCCGGCCTCACCGCCCTGGTGCTCTCCGACGGGTCGAACCCGCTGCTCATCGTCGTGGGCAGCGTCGGCACCGTGCTCGGCGTGCTGCTCGCCAGCCCGCTGACCATCCCGGCTCTGGCGGCGGCCCGGGGCGGCCTGCCGGTGGCCGTCCGGCTCGCACTGGCCGACCTGGCCCGGTATCGCGTTCGGGCCGGTGCGGCGCTCGCCGCCATCAGTCTCGCGGTGGGCCTGTCGGCGGCCATCGTGGTGGGCTCCGCCGCGGCGGAGTACCGCAGCCGGGAGGCCGCCGGGCTGGGCAACCTGGCGGACAGCCAGTTGCTGATCCGGATCGGGCAGCCGGATCCGGTGATTCCGGAGCGTACGGCGGCCGAGATCGCCGCTCTCCAGACCCGGACCGACACCATCGCGGCCGGCGTTGGCGCGGCCACCGTCATTCCGCTCGACATGGCGGTGGTGGCCTCGCACACCGACCCGGGTCGGGAGGGGGGACCGACCGGCCACCCGGCCGTCGAGATCGCCGTTCCGGCAGCGGCCGGCGAGTCGACCCCCTCCCATCCGCTCTACGTGGTCAGTCCCGGACTGCTCCGGCTGAACGGGGCGGACGGGATGGCGGTCGACGCCGACACCGACGTGCTCACCGCCCGCACCGGTGAGCTGGAGCTGGTGAACATCCCGGCCCGGGGCGTGCGGCCGAGCGTGCGCACCCTGCCCCGGTCCGGCTACACCGGGCTGCCCGACTCGTTGATCACTCCCGCCGCGCTCGCCCGGCACGGCTGGCAGCCGGCCCGGGTCGGCTGGTTCCTCGCGGCCGACCACCCCCTCACCGGCGCGCAGCTGGCCACGGCCCAGGAGATGGCCGCCACCGCCGGGCTCACCATCGAGTCACGCCGGTCGCAGAGTTCGCTGACCGCGCTGCGCACCGGTGCGACCGTCGCCGGCGTACTGCTCGCGCTCGGGGTGCTGGCGACGACCGTCGGGCTCATCCGGGGCGAGGCGGCGGCGGACCTACGCACCCTGGCCGCGACCGGCGCGCCGAGGCGGGTACGACGGACACTCACCGCCACCACCGCCGGAGCGCTCGCGCTGCTCGGCGCCGTGCTGGGCGTGGCCGGCGCGTACCTGGCGCTGGCCGCTGCTCTGCACCGTGACCTCGACCCGCTCGGCGCCGTGCCCGTCGCGCACCTCGTCGCGATCGTCAGCGGGCTGCTGGTGGTCGCCACCGGCGCCGGATGGCTGCTCGCCGGCCGGCTGCCGCCGTCGCTGTCCCGGCGCGTCCTGGACTGAGCGCCGGGCGAGACCAGGGCACCCTGGGCGCCGATCGGCGCGGCGCCCAGGGTGCCTCGGTCTCGCCCACCCCCGTTCAGGCCACCGGCGTGGCGGTCCCGGTCGTGCGGGCGAGGCGCTGGTGGGCGCGGATCAGCTCGGCGTAGCGCAGGCCGCTCGCCTTCACCGTCCGGCGCTGGGTGGCGTAGTCCACGTGCACCAACCCGAAGCGCTTGTCATAGCCGTACGCCCACTCGAAGTTGTCCAGCAGCGACCAGACGAAGTAGCCGTCCAGCGGCACACCCCGGGCCACCGCCGACGCGCAGGCCGCCAGGTGCTGCTCCAGATGGTCGGTGCGCTCCTTGTCCTCCACCGTGCCGTCCGCGGTGACCTCGTCCGGCCACGCCGAGCCGCTCTCGGTGACGATGATCCGGCCCGGCCGGTACTCCCGGCTCACCTCGACCAGCAGCCGCTCCAGCCCCGCCGGGTACACCTCCCAGCCCATCGCGGTCTCCACCGAGCCGGGCACCGGCACCTGCCGGGCGTACGGCGGCGGCCCGGCCGGGTCGTCGACCACGAGTTGCCGGAAGTAGTAGTTCACGCCGAGGAAGTCGGTGGGCGTGGCGATCACCGCCAGGTCGTCGCCGCGTACCGGCGGTTCGACACCGTAGGTGGCGATCATGTCGGCGGGGTAGCCGCGCCCGTGCACCGGGTCCAGCCACCAGCGGTTGACGTGCCCGTCCGCCCGCCGGGCGGCGGCGACGTCCTCGGGCCGGTCGGTCGCCGGCTCGATCGGGCTGAGGTTGAGCACCAGCCCCACCGAGGCCGGCTTGGCGGCGTTGGCCCGTACCGCCTGGGTGCCCAGGCCGTGCCCGAGGAGCACGTGGTGCGAGGTGTGCACCGCGCGGGTCAGGTCCTGCTCGCCGGGTGCCATCCGCCGCTCCAGGTGCCCGATCCAGGACACGCAGAGTGGCTCGTTGACTGTGTTCCAGTCGGTCACCCGGTCACCGAGGCGGGCGGCGACCACGGCCGCGTAGTCGGCGAACGCCTCGGCGGTGGCGCGCCTCGGCCAGCCGCCCTTGTCCTGCAGGGCCTGCGGCAGGTCCCAGTGGTAGAGCGTGACGAACGGCCGGATGCCGTCGGCGAGCAGCGTGTCGACGAGCCGGTCGTAGAAGTCCAGCCCGGCGGGCTACTGCTACTTCAACGTGAACCCGGCCGTCGTCGCGGACCGGGCCATCGAGGCGCCCACCAACCCGAACGTGCGGTTCACCAACATGGTCACCGTCTCGCTCGGCGGTGTCGGCACCATCAACCGGGTGATCAACAACGCCGGCGGCACCGCGAACGCGGCCACCCAGCAGGTGTACCTGACCACCTATCCCTGACCGGGGCGCCCCGACCGGCCCGGTCGCGCCGACGAACCGGGCCGGCCCGGCCGCCTCCGCGCCTCCGCTCAGCCGCGAAACGTCGGGCATGTGACTCCCGGCGCGCCCAATGCGATGATCGCGTGACGGCTGGGCTGGCATCGACGGTCCTATACTGGGCGCACCGGTCGTGGGACCCGTGAGCGGAGGCGGGCGTGCCACTCTTCTTCCTGAGCTACGCCCAAGAGGACAACCGCAACGGTCAGGTGCAGGCGTTCTTCGGCGATCTCAGCGAGGCGGTGGCCGGGCTGGCCGGGGTCCGCTGGCACGAGGCCGGGTTCATCGACGGGCAGATGCTGCTGGGCACCACCTGGACGGACGCCCTGGCCGGCGCTCTCTCCACCAGCGCCTGCCTGATCGCGCTCACCTCCCCCCGGTACGTCGTCAGTGACTACTGTGGCCGGGAGTTCCGGGTCTTCGCCGACCGGATCGACGAGCACGAGCGGCAGTTCCAGGTCCGCCCGCCAGCGCTGGTACCGGTGCAGTGGATCCCCTGCGACCGGCTGCCCGAGGTGGTCGGCACCTACCAGTACCGCAACTTCCCGACCGGCACGGTCTACGCCCAGGACGGGCTGCTCACCCTCAAGCAACGCCGCCGGCACGAGGACGAGTACCGGGACTTCGTCGACGCGCTGGCCAAGCACATCGTGCAGACCGCGCGCGACCACACCCTGCACCAGCCGGCGCAGCGCCCGACCCTGGCCAAGGTGACCAGCGCGTTCGGTCAGCCGGCCCGCCCGCAGGCGCAGACCGGGCCGGCCGTGGCCGGCGCCGTGCAGCGGGCCACCAGCGCGCGGCACGTGCACATCGTGCTGGTCGCCGGCAGCTCCGCCGAGCTGGCCGACAGCCGTCCCGGCGCCGAGGAGCGCTACGGCGCGGTCTCCCGGGACTGGCGGCCGTACCGGCCCGAGCTGGAGGTGCCGATCGGCAGCTGGGCCGGCGCCATCGCAACCACCAAGAGCTACGGCTGGACGGTGGAGGATGCGGAGGAGTTGGCCGCGGTCCGGGAATGGGCCCGGGCCCACAACCAGATCGTCGTGCTGGTGGTCGACGTCTGGTCGGCCGACCTGCCGCGCTACCAGCTCAGTTTGATCCGCTACGACCGCGACGTGGCCTCGCCGCGGGCGCCGGTGCTCGTACCCTGGACGGCCGCCGACGACGCCGCGTCCGGTGGTAACCGCAAGATGTGGGACACGCTGGCCCGGGTGCTCCCGCATCACGTGCTGCACAACACCCGCGACCTGTGGCGCACCGAGATCGCGACCTCCGCCCGCTTCCAGGAGGAGCTGGAGGACGTGCTGGTGGTCGAACAGGGCCGGATCTACCGCACGGGCACGGTCTACCAGGAGCCACCCACGGACGGCTCCGGCCAACGCCCGATCCTCGAAGGTCCCTAGGGGAGGCAGGCCATGGCGGTGAACGAGACGGCACGCGGCCAGATCGTGACCTTCTATTCGTACAAGGGCGGCACCGGCCGGACGATGGCGCTCGCCAACGTGGCCTGGATCCTCGCCAGTCAGGGCCTGCAGGTGCTGGTGGTCGACTGGGATCTGGAATCCCCGGGCCTGCACCGCTACTTCCACCCGTTCCTGCGGGACAAGGAGCTGCGGGCCACCCCGGGCGTGATCGAGATGATCTGGGATTACTCGATCGCCACCATGCAACGCAACCGGGACGAGGACTCCCAGGAGCTGCTCACCGGGCACGGCAAGATCCAGCGACGGGCGGTCTCCCTGAACTGGGACTTCAGCCACGGCGGCGTCATCGACTTCGTGGCCGCCGGGCAGCAGGACTCGGCGTACTCCCGGCTGGTGAGCACGTTCGACTGGGCCAACTTCTACGAGCGGCAGGGCGGCGCGTCGTTCATCGACGCGGTCCGCGCGCAGATGCGCGCCGAGTACGACGTGGTGCTGATCGACAGCCGCACCGGCCTCAGCGACGTGGCCGGCATCTGCACCGTGCAACTGCCCGACCTGGTGGTCAACTGCTTCACCATGTCCACCCAGAGCATCCGCGGCGCGGCGGCGGTGGCCCGCTCCATCCGCGGCCAGCGCCCGGACGACCCGCCGCTGCTGCTGCCGGTGCCCATGCGGGTGGAGGACGCCGAACTGCGCAAGCTGGAGACCGGCCGCGACCTAGTCCGGGCCGAGTTCGCACCCTTCCTCGACCACCTCTCCGACTCGGCGGCGGCCCGCTACTGGAACACCATCGAGGTGCCGTACCGCGCCTTCTACGCCTACGAGGAGATCCTCGCCGCCTTCGGCGACCGGCCCGAGCAGGTGGGCACCCTGCTCGCCGCGTACGAGCAGCTCGCCTCGGTGGTCACCGGGGGCCGGGTCACCACGTTGCACCCGATGCCCGAGGAGGACCGGCGTCGCTCGCTGACCGAGTTCGAGCGCAGCCGGCTCACCGCCGAGCAGGCCGTGCTGGTCAGCTACGCGTCCGCCGACCGGCTCTGGGCCGAGTGGATCACCGACCAGTTGGAGGAGGCCGGGCTGCGGGTGGACCGCCGGGCGGTGGACGTCCCGCTGCGTGCCGGAGGGCGGGCCGAGTTCGACCGGGCCGTCGGCGGCGCCAGCCGGGTGCTGGCCGTGCTCACCCGGCACTACGCGGGCACCTCGCTCGCCGCCGAGGTGTGGAAGACCGCCTCCGGCCGGGACCAGCTCGGCGGCGGGGGCCTGCTGGTGCCGCTGCGGGTGGACGAGTCGCGGCTGCCCGTCCCGTACAGCGACCGCAGCCCCGTGGACCTCACTGACGTCGATCCATCCACCGCCCGGACCCGGCTGCTGGAGGCGGCCGGCGCCTCGGCGGTCGCGGTCGGCGGGCGCGCGGTCGGCCGGTTCCCCGGCCCGTTCCCGGCGGTGTCCAACGTCCGCCAGCACGGCACCCCGTTCGTCGGCAGGGCCGCCCAGCTGGAGGCGCTGCGCGACCGGCTCACCGCCGCACCGGACTCGACGACACAGGTGGTGCACGGCCTGGGCGGAGTCGGCAAGACCCAGCTCGCCGCCGAGTACGCGCTGCGCTTCGGCCGCGACTACGACCTGGTCTGGTGGATCCCGGCGGACAGCGAGGACCGCATCCGTGGCGGCCTCGCCGACCTCGGCCAGGCGATGGGGCTGGGCAGCGGCGGCGGCGCGGACGCGGTCCGCCGGGTGCTCGACGCGCTGCGCCGGGGCGGCCCGGACCGGCGCTGGCTGATCATCATGGACAACGCCAACGAACCCACCCGGGGCACCAGGGCGCTTCTGCCGCAGGGCCCGGGCCACGTGCTGCTCACCACCCGCGACCAGAGCTGGAGCGAGTACGCCACCGCGACCGAGTTGAGCGTCTTCGACCGCGCCGAGAGCGTCCAGCTGTTGCGTGACCGGGTCCGCGGGCTCACTGACGGCGAGGCGACGCAGGTGGCCGAGAAACTCGGGGACCTGCCGCTCGCGGTCGAGCAGGGTGCGGCGTACCTGCGGGCCACCGCGATGCAGGTCGACCGGTACCTCGCCTCGCTGGACACGCCAGGGCTGCTGCGGATCCTCGACGGCCGGCAGTCCGCCGGCTACTCCAAGACGCTCGCCGCCACCTGGCTGGTCACCCTGGCCCAGCTCCGCTCTGAGAAGCCGGCGGCCGCCCGGCTGTTGGAACTCTGCTCGTTCTACGCGCCGGAGCCCATCCCGGTCGCCATGCTCACCGGCGAGCGCTTCGCGAGCTTCATGGCCCCGTTCGACCCGACGTTGACCGACCCGATCCTGCAGGGCCTGGTCACCGCCGAGCTGGGTCGCTACGGGCTGGCCCAGGTGGACGCGGAGAACAACTCCGTCCGCATCCACCGGCTGGTCCAACTGGTCATCCAGGATCAGCTCGACGACGCGGAGGAGGCCCGCCGGCAGGCCCAGTCGCTGCTCGCGGCGGCCAGCCCACGGGACCCGGACAAGCCGGTCAACTGGCCCCGGTACGCCGAGCTGTGGCCGCACGTGCGTCCCAGCGGGCTGCACCTGTCCACCATGGACGAGGCGCGGCAACTGGTCGTGGACATCGTGCGCTACCTCTACCGGCGCGGCGACTACGACACCAGCCGGGCGTTGGCGCAGGAGTCGCTGGCCGGTTGGCGCGACACCGACGATGACGAGCCGACCAAGCTGCGGATGCGCTTCCACCTGGCGAACGTGCTGCGCGCGCAGAGCCATTTCGACCAGGCGTACGAGATCGACCGGGACGTGTACGACCGGCAGCGGCGGATCTTCGGCGAGGAGCACCTCTACACCCTGATGACCGCCCGCAGCCTGGGCGCCGACCTGCGTGCCCAGGGCCTCTACCACGATGCCGAGGCGCAGGACCGGCGCACCCTGGAGCTGAGCGTGCGCACCTTCGGCGACGACAGCGGCCGGACCCTCACCGCGGAGAACAACCTCGCCGTGTCGCTGCGGCTGGTCGGCGACTTTCGCGGTGCCGCCCTGCTGGACCAGCACATCCATGAGCGGCGGCGGGCCCGCTTCGGCGAGGAGGACCCGTCCACCCTGGCCTCGGCCAGCAACTATGGGCGGGGGCTACGGGACACGGGCGAGCTGTGGCGCTCGCACAGCGTGCTGCAACGCACCTACACCGTCCAGCAGAAGGTGATCGGCGCGGACCACCCGGAGACCCTCCGGACGGCCAAGGAGCTGGCGCTCACCCTGCGCCAGCTCGGCCGCTTCGCCGACGCGCACCGGCTGATCGAACGGACCGTGGTCCGCTACCAGCGCATCCTCGGTGGCGAGCACGCCGACACGTTGTCCGCCGAGATGGCGCTGGCCACCACCTGGTCGGCGGTCGGCGACAACCAGACCGCGCTCCGGGTGGCCCGGCGGCTGCGGGACGGCTACAACGAGGTGCTCGGCGAGACACACGCCATCACCCTGGCCTGCCTGAACAACCTCGGCGTGCTGCTGCGCAAGCAGGGCGACCACGTCCAGGCCCGGGACCTCGCCCAGCGGGTCCGCGACCAGTTGCTGGCCACCCTCGGCGAGCGGCACCCGCACACCCTGTTGGCCACCCTCAACCTCGCCAACGACCTGTTCGCCCTCGGCGACCGGGACACCGCGCTGCTGCTGGACACCACGGCGTACGTGGAGTTGACCCGGGCGCTGGGCGCCGAGCACCCGGACACCCTCTCCGCGTCGGTCAACCTGGCGTTGAGCCGGCTCGCCACGGAGAGCGAGGCGGACGCCGGGCGCGCCCTCTACGACGAGGCGTTCGGGCAGCTGGTGCAGCTCTTCGGGGGGGACAACCCGCGGGTGGTGCAGGCCCGCCAGCGGGAGCGCGCGAACGCCTACATCGAACCGGCCCTGCTCTAGGGGGTTGTCCGCACACCCGGCGGGGACGGCGGGGTGGCCTGGTCGAGCACGCTCACCGGACGCTCGAAGAACGTCTCGAGCACGACGATGGTCTGGGTGCCGGTGACTCCGTCGATGTCAAAGATGCCGCGCAGCACCGCCTGAAGGTCTTCGGTTGTCGCGGTGCGGATCTTCACCAGCAGCGAGGCCGCGCCGGCGATGACATGAGCTTCCTGGATGCCGGGCATGGCCGCGAGGGCGGCACAGGTGTCGCCCATCCACGTGTTGCCGTCGACCATCACGAAGGCCGACACGCCGCGGTCCACGGCGGCCGGATCGACGTCGATGGTGGTGCGGCGGATCACGCCGCGTTCGCGGAGCTTGCGCACCCGGTCGTGCGCCGAGCCCGCCGACAGACCCACCGCCTTCCCCAGCGCCGCGTAGGACTGGGTGGCGTCGTCCTGCAGGCGCGCCAACAACGCACGGTCGATGTCGTCTACCACGCAGCCGCTCCTTCAAAACATAATCCCGCAAACCAGCCTGTTGACCATACCAGGTTCGGTCCGAGTAGGCTTGGCCCGAACGTGATCGGCGAAATCTGGGAGGCATGGCGATGGTCGAGACTGTTCCGGCGGAGTTTCACCTGCTCGACGAGCGTTTCCGCTACCTGGACGGCGACTTCGTCGTCGAACGGCTGCACACGGGCGCACGCAAGACCGAGGGCCCGGCGTACTTCCCAGCCGGCCGGTACCTGGTGTGGAGCGACATCCCCAACGATCGACTGCTGCGCTGGGACGAGACCACCGGCGCGGTCGGCGTCTACCGCCACGCTTCGGGCTACGCCAACGGCAACACCGTGGACCGCCAGGGCCGGCTGGTCACGTGCGAACAGGGCAACCGGCGAGTCACCCGCACCGAACATGACGGCACGATCACCGTGCTCGCCGACCGCTACGAGGGTCGGCGGCTCAACAGCCCCAACGACGTCGTGGTACGCGCCGACGGCACGATCTGGTTCACCGATCCGAGCTACGGCATCCACTCCGACTACGAGGGCAACAAGGGCGAGAACGAGTTCGGCGGCGCGTGCCACGTGTTCCGCCTCGACCCGGCCACCGGCGACCTGCGGATCGTCGCCGACGATTTCTGTCGCCCCAACGGCCTGGCCTTCTCCGGCGACGAGCAGCAGGTCTACATCGTCGACACCCGGCAGGAACCGAGCCACATCCGCGTTTTCGACGTCACCGCCGACGGCTCCCTGACCGGCGGGAGGGTCTTCGCCGAATGCGATTTCGGCCGCTTCGACGGCCTCCGCGTCGACGACGCCGGGCGCGTGTGGGCCGCGTCCTGGGACGGCCTGCACTGCTTTGACCCCGACGGCACCCTCATTGGCAAGCTTCTGCTGCCCGAATCGGTCGCCAACCTCACCTTCGGCGGGCCGAAACGCAACCACCTGTTCATCACCGCCGGCGCTTCCGTGTACGCGCTGCGAGTCACCTTCAACGGCGCCCGCTACCCGGCGGCCACCGGAGGCGAGGCGAGATGAGCGACGACCTGCGCACGGCGCGGGTCATGGAGAAGCCGGGGCGTCGAGGCACCACGTCGCCAACGCCAGCAGGTCGGCGTCGGGCACCGCCCGGTGGACCGCGCGAACCAGGTCCGGGCGGGTCGCCAGGGCAACGGCCGCGGCCGGATGCCCGGTTCGCCGGGCGGCGAGCGCCAGTCCCACCCAGGCGTCGGTGTCCCCGGGATCGTCGCTCAGTCGTCGTCGGTACCCATCCAGTGCCCGCACCGGATCGCCTTCCGCGTAAGCCCGGTCAGACGGGTCCAGCATGGACGGACCAGTGTCGCCGGTCAGCAGTCGCCCACGTACCGCAGCCTCCGGTCCGGTCTCCACGGCGAGCGCCGGGGCGGCCGGGCGTGGCGCGACCGTCGGCGGCGGCCCGTCGTCCGGGCGTGGCTGCTCGCGCCGCCAGGCCCGCACCGCGCGGTCGACCTCATCCGGGTAGGGGGTCAGGTTGGCCAGGCCCCAGCGCACCGCGCCGCCGTCGGCGATGTCCCGCACCGCCGACTCGACCCGTTCGTCGACCGGCTCGCGCCAGCCGCGCAGGGTGCCCGCCATGCCGGCCACGAAGCTCCGCCCGGCGTCGGTCAGCTCCACCGCGTCGGTGAGCTGCCGGATCGCGCGGGCGGTCTGCTCCCGCCAGTACGCGAACTCGAACGCGGCGGTCATGCCCTCCGCCCGCCGGCAGCGCCACACCTCGGCCACCCCCAGGTGCGCGTACGCGCCCTGGAGCAGGGCGCCGACCGGGCGGGGGTCGAGCCGCCACGGCGCCCGGTAGCGGGCCGGCCCGCCGGGGCCGTGCAGCGGCACCAGGTCCAGCAGCGCACCGAGTTTGGTGTGTTGCAGCTCGTGCACCAGCAGCAGGGCGAGGGTCTTCGGGTCGGCCGGCACGGACAGCGCGATGGCGCCCAGCGCGTCCCGACTGGTCGCGCTCACCGCGTGCCCGGACGGCGGCGGCCGCAGCGGCACCAGCGAGCGCAGCAACCCGGCCAGCCCGTCGGCGTGGGCCGGCAGGTTGACGCGCAGCCACCGCCACGCCTGCCCGGTCAGCCGGCTCAGGTCGGCGGCGGCGTCGTCGGCGAGTCGGGGCGCGGGCGGGTGGTGGTACCGGCGCCGCCACGGGTCCTGGTCGTCGATGGTGACCTCGACGCCGGCGGCCGGGGCGATCCGCCGCGCCGGCAGCCAGCGCGCCGGCCCGTCCCGCGGGACGATCCGCACGGTGCCGTGCCGGGCGCTCACCACCGTCGGGCCGGGGGTGAGATCCACCGCGCCGCCGAGGGTGGGCAGCAGCAGCGTGCCGTCCGGGCAGGGCAGCGTCAGCTCGAAGGCGAGACCCGCCCGGGTCGCCGCGGCAGCGGCGAGCGCGGCCAGGTAGCCGGCGTCGGCGGGCCGGTCGATGGCCGCGCGCGCCCAGCCGGTGAGCGGCGGGTGCGCCAGCACCTCGGCGACCGCCGCCGGGTCGGCCCGCTCGGCCCGGGTGAGCAGCTCCAGGCCGCGCCGGGCCAGCGGGTCGTCGCCGTACGCGCGGGCGGCGGCGACCGTCAGCAGCCTGCGCCGGCCCAACTGCCCGCCGCGCAGCACGTCGAGGGCGGTGGGGTCACCGTGCCCGCCGGCCAGCCCGGCGAACTGCATCCCGGACAGCGGCCCCGACACGGCTCACCGCCCCGCGGGCACGATCGCCCCGGCGCCCACCGCCTCCGCCGCGCCGCCCGCGACCGGTGTCTGGACCGTGTCGCGCGGTGCCGCCTCGGCCGGGCCGGGCTGGGCGGCGACGCGGCGGCGCAGCGCGTCCAGGTCGGCGGCGACCACCGACCGCACGTGCCGGATCAACCGGAACAGGTCGGGGCAGTAGACCGACGGGTGGGCGAAGCCGGCGCCGTCGCGGAAGCGGTGCGCGTACAGGCCACCGCCGCAGGCGCCGACGACCGGGCAGGCCCGGCAGGCCGCCGCGAGAGCTGCCAACCCGGTCGGCCGCCCGGCCAGCGACGGGTGGCGCAGCGCCTCGTCGAAGCTGTGCCGGAAGACGTCCAACCCGGTACGCATCGCCGACGTGGTGGTCGTCTTGAGGGTGTCGGTGCCCTCGATGGTGCCGTCGGTCTCGATCGTCATGATGTCCGGCTCGGCAACGCCCAGCGCCTGGGTGCCGCTGCGCCCGCCGAGCAGCACCGCGATGAGCGACTCGAACAGCCGGATCCCGGTGCGCCGGGGCGTCTCCCGGTACCAGGTGTCGAAGACGGCGATCAGCCAGTCCGCGTACGGGGTGGCGGGGTCGTCGGGGTGGCGGCCGGGCGGGGGAGTGCTCCAGTTGCCGTGCGGCAGCAACAGGTCCAGCAGGGGCGGATCGAACTCCAGCAGGCTCCGGTAGACGCTGACCGGATCGTTGGCGAGGTCGACGGTGCAGAGCAGGCCGGCGTACCGGGCCCGGTGCTCGGGTCGGGCCAGCAGGCGCAGCGCGGCGGCCACCTCGGTGAAGCTGCCCCGCCCGTCGGCGTGCCGGCGGTGCCGGTCGTTGGCCGTGCGGTCGCCGTCCACGCTCACCCCGACGTCGACGCCGTGCGTGTGGCAGAAGGCGAGCACCGCCTCGTCCAGCAGCAGCCCGTTGGTCTGCATCGTGACGTCGAGGGTGGTGCCGGCGGGCATCGCGGCGCGCAGCGTACGCACCGTCCGGTCGAGCACGGCGACGCCGGCCAGCAGCGGCTCCCCGCCGTGCAGGACCACGCGGACCCGGTCGGTGCGGTGCCGGGCGACGTGGGCGGCCAGCCGGTCGGCCACCCGGGCCACGGTGGCCGGCGCGATCACCCGGGGCCGGTCCCGCCAGCCCTGGTCGGCGTGCCGGTAGACGTAGCAGTAGTCGCAGGCCAGGTTGCAGCGCGAGTGCACCTTCAGCACCAGTTGGCGTACCCGGGGCGCGGTCGGGGCAGTGGGCGGTGCGGCCGCCGGTGCCACGCCCGCGGCAGGGCGGCGTCGGTCGGCCGACGGCGAGGCGTCGGCCGACACGGTCAGAAGCTCGACTCGAACGCGGACACGTCGCCGGGCCGGGCCGGGTCACCCTCGGTGACCAGCGTGGCCAGCACGTGGGCCAGCACACCGTCACCGGCGCCGGCCAGCAGATCCGCCAACGGCACGTCGCCGAGCCGCACCAGGGCGGCGCCGGCGGTGACGGGCGTGGGCGGTTGGGCGTGCTCAGCCACCGTGGACCGCCCCACGGTCAACGACCGGCACCTGCGTCACCGCTGCGCTCACTCCGCCTTTCTACACCATCGCGCCCGGCCCGGGATGGCGCGACACCGCAGCTCGCACACGCTGGCCACCCCGCCGTCACCTGGCGTACCACCGCCGCCGTCGTGCCGCCCCGCGACCTCGGCCGACGTGGCCGGCGTTCGGATTTCTTCCGGGCGGTCTGTCGATCCGGCCGGCGGCCGTTCGTGTGGAGGATGAGAGGTCGGCGACGGGCCGGCCGCCCCGCGAGGAGGAACGATGACTCTCTACCTGCTCAGCATCCACCAGCCGCAGGGTGAGCTGCCGCCGGAGCCGGAGTTCCTGGCCGGGGTTATGCGCCAGCTCGGCGAGTTGCGTGACGAGCTGACCGCCACCGGGTCATGGGTCTTCGGGCAGGGCCTGCACAGCCCGGAATCCGCCACCGTGCTGCGCCCCCGCGACGGCGAGGTGCTCGTCACCGACGGGCCGTTCGTCGAGGGCAAGGAGTACCTGGGCGGCATCACCATCATCGACGTTCCGGACCTGGACGCCGCCCTGGACTGGGGCCGCCGCTACGCGCTGGCCACCACCCTGCCGGTCGAGGTCCGCCCGTTCCAGGGTGGAGCCGGCGACTGACCGTGGAGAACCTGGAGTCGGTGTTCCGCGCGGAGTACGGCCGCGCGGTCGCCGTCCTGGTCCGCCTCCTCGGCGACATCGACCTCGCCGAGGAGGCCGTCCAGGACGCCTTCACCATCGCGCTGCGACGGTGGCCGCAGACCGGCCCGCCACCCAGCCCGGCCGGCTGGATTATCACCACCGCCCGGAACCGGGCCATCGACCGGCTGCGCCGGGAAGCGTCCCGGGCCGACCGGCACGCCCAGGCGGCCCTGCTGTACGCCGCCGACCCACCCGTCGAGGAGACACCGGTGAGCGACGACCGGCTACGTCTGATCTTTACCTGCTGCCATCCGGCGTTGGCCCCGGCCGCCCGGGTCGCGCTCACTCTCCGCCTGCTCGGCGGTCTGAGCACCGCCGAGATCGCCCGCGCCTTCCTGGTGCCCGAGCCGACGATGGCGCAGCGGCTGGTCCGGGCCAAGTCGAAGATCCGCGACGCGCGGATCCCGTACCGCGTTCCGCGCGACGCCGACCTGCCCGACCGGCTGCACGCCGTGCTCGCGGTTCTCTACCTGATCTTCAACGAGGGGTACACGGCCAGCACCGGACGGCGACTGGTCCGCACGGAGCTGTGCGCCGAGGCGGTCCGGCTGGCCCGACTGCTGGTCGAGCTGATGCCGGACGAGCCGGAGGCGCTCGGCCTGCTCGCCCTGATGCTGCTCACCGAGTCCCGTCGGGACCCGCGGACCACCACCGACGGCGACCTCGTTCCGCTGCCCCGGCAGGACCGGGCCCGGTGGGACGCCGCGCTGGTCGCCGAGGGACAGTCGCTGGTCCGCCGCTGTCTGCGCCGCGACCAGCCGGGGCCGTACCAGATCCAGGCCGCGATCGCCGCCGTGCACAGCGCCGCGCCGCGCGCCACCGACACCGACTGGGGGCAGATCCTCCAGCTGTACGACCACCTGCTGGCGGTGGCCCCCGGCCCGGTGGTGGCGCTGAACCGGGCGGTCGCGCTCGCCGAGGTGGCCGGACCGGCGGTGGCGTTGGCCGAAGTGGACCGGCTCGACCTGGACGGCTACCACGTACGGCACGCGGTCCGCGCCGACCTGCTGGCTCGGCTCGGCCGGGGCGGGGAGGCCGCCGTGGCGTACCGGAGGGCAGCCGCGCTGACCGACAACGCGGCCGAACAGGCATTCCTCAGCGGGCGGGCGGCGGCTCTGTCGACCGACTGACCACCCCGCGCCGGCTGACAGCTCAGCGGATGTCGTGCGTCTGGATCCAGAGTTCCAGCAGCCCGAGCTGCCACAGCTTGTTGCTGCCGGCCGCAGCCTCGGCGCGGTCCGGCTCGGCGAGCAGCCGTCCCACGTACTCCGGGCGGAACAGCCCCCGCTCCCGCGCGGCCGGCGCCTGCAACGCCTCGGCCACCAGCTCCCGAACCGGCCCGTCCACGTTGCGCAGCGCCGGCACAGGGAAGTAGCCCTTCGGCCGGTCGATGACCTCGGCCGGCACCACCCCCCGGGCGACCTCCTTGAGCACGCCCTTGCCGCCCTGGGCCACCTTGTGCTCCGGCGGGCAGTGCGCGGCCAGGGTGACCAGGTCCTGGTCGAGGAAGGGGGTGCGCACCTCCAGGCCCCACGCCATGCTCATGTTGTCCACCCGCTTGACCGGGTCGTCCGGCAGCATCAGGTGGGTGTCCAGGCGCAGCACCGCGTCCAGCGCGGTCTGCGCACCGGGGGCGGCGAGGTGCTCGGTCAGCAGGTCGCGGCTGGCGTCGTGGTCCAGCGCGTACGCCGGGCCGACGATCCGGCGCAGCTCGTCGTGGTCGCGGTCGAAGAACGCGGTGGCGAACGTCTCGGCGGCGCCGTGCCGGGGCGCCTCGGTCAGTGGCTGGTGGTAGCCGTAGCCGGCGAACACCTCGTCGGCGCCCTGCCCGGACTGGGCCACCTTCACGTGCTGGGCCACCTGCTCGGAGAGCAGGTGGAAGGCGACGACGTCGTGGCTGCCCATCGGCTCGGCCATCGCCTGGACGGCGCGCCGCACGGCGGGCACCAGGTCGTCGTTGGACAGCCGGATCCGGTCGTGGTCGGTGTCGTACGCGCGGGCCACCAGGTCGGAGTAGTGGAACTCGTCGCCGGACTCGCCGCCGCGGCTGTCGAAACCGATGCTGAACGTGCGCAGGTGCCGCTGGCCGGCCTCGGCGAGCAGCGCCACGATGAGGCTGGAGTCCAGCCCACCGGAGAGCAGCACCCCGACCGGCACGTCGGCGACCAACCGCCGGCGTACCGCCGTGCGCAGCGCGTCCCCCACGGCGGCCCGCCAGTCGGCGGCGTCCATGCCGGCGTCGGCCGGCTCCCGCACGTAGTCCGGCCGCCAGTACACCTCCTCCCGGTTGCGCCCGTCCGCCTCGATCACCCGCAGGGTGGCCGGCGGCAGCTTGCGTACGCCGCGCAGCACGGTCCGTGGCGCGGGCACGATGGAGTGCCAGGACAGGTAGTGGTGCAGCGCCACCGGGTCGACGCTGGTGTCCACGTCGCCGGCACGCAGCAACGCCGGCAGGGTGGAGGCGAACCGCAGCCGCCCGGGGGTCTCGGCGAGGTAGAGCGGTTTGATGCCGAGCCGGTCACGGGCCAGCACCAGCCGCCGCCGGGCCCGGTCGACCAGCCCGATCGCGAACATGCCGACCAGGTGGTCGACGAAGCGGTCACCCCAGTGCGCGTACGCCACCAGGATCACCTCGGTGTCGCTGGTGGAGTGGAAGGCGTACCCGGCGTGGGTCAGTTCCTCGCGCAGCTCGGGATAGTTGTAGATGCAGCCGTTGAAGACCAGCGCTAGGCCCAGGTCCTCGCGCACCATCGGCTGGCCGCCCGCGTCGGACAGGTCGATGATGGTCAGCCGGCGGTGCCCCAACGTCACCCAGCCGTCGGTGAACAGGCCCTCGCCGTCCGGGCCGCGTGACCGCATCGCCTCGGTCATCCGGGTGACCGCCCCCGCGTCGGGCGGCCTGCCGTCGAACCGAGCCTCGCCGCTGATCCCGCACATCAGGCGGGGTGGTGAGTCAGATGGGACACCAGCGGCACGGACATCCTCCTGTCACCTCGCCCGACCGTGCGGTGGCCGGTCCCGCCTACCGGACGGGCCGCGCTGGCTACCCGGGCGCGGGGTGGGCAAACACGGCTTCATTGTTAGGAAGGGCCCCTTCCTCTACACCAGGCGTTAACAAGGTGCCCTTCCTTGCAGCTCAGCCGAGCAGGGTGCGCAGGATGCGGGCGAGCTGGTCGCGATCGGCGTCGTCCAGGTGGCCGAAGAAGCGGTCGGCCTCGGCCCGGCGGGCGGCCCGGATGGCGGCGCTGACCCGGTTGCCCTCCCCGGTGAGCGCGACCAGGGTCGCCCGCCGGTCGGCCGGGTCGGGCCGGCGTTCGACGAGCCCCCGGGTCTGGAGGTCGTCGATGACCTCGGTGGCGGAGCGGGGCGCGATGCGCAGGTGCTCGGCGATGGCGCCCGGGCGGAGCTCACCGTGCCGCGCCAGCACCCCGAGCGCCCGGGACTGGCTGGGGGTGACGTCCCACGGCGCCAACGACTCCCGCGCCTGCCGGCGCAGTCGCCCGGCCACCGCCCAGAACGTCTCCGCCAGGCTCTCGTCGTCGCCGTCCGCCGTGCGCTCCGTCACGGGGAATACGGTAGCAGGGGATGCGGTTGCTACCTCATGATGAGGTAACCTCAGCAATATTCCCGACGAGAGGCAGTGCCCCTTGGAATCCACCCCCACCGGCCGCGACCGCGGCCACCGCACCGTCAGCGCCGACGAGAAGGCGCAGGCCCGCCAGGTGTCACTGCGCCGCATCGGCCGGCTCTTCACCGCCCACCGGCCCGCGCTGGCCGCCGTGACCGCGATCATCGTGGCCTCCTCGATCATCGCGATGGCCACCCCGTTCCTGCTGCGTGCCGTCATCGACCGGGCCCTGCCGCAGGGCGACGTGACCCTGCTGGTCTGGCTGGTCCTCGGCATGGTCGCGGTCGCCGCGGTGACCGCCGCCCTCGGCGTCATCCAGACCTGGATCTCCACCCGAGTCGGGCAGCAGATCATGCACCGACTGCGCACCGACGTCTTCAGCCACCTCCAGCGGCAGTCGCTGGGCTTCTTCACCCGGACCCGCACCGGCGAGGTGCAGTCCCGCATCACCAACGACATCGGCGGCATGCAGTCGGTGGTCACCTCGACCGCCACCGCCGTCGCGGCCAACCTCACCACCGTGATCGCCACCGCCGTCGCCATGGTCGCGCTCTCCTGGCAGCTCTCCCTGGTCTCCCTCGTGGTGCTGCCACCGGCGATCTGGCTGACCCGCCGGGTCGCCCGCATGCGCCGGGAGATCACCGCCCAGCGCCAGCGGGAGCTCGCCGACCTCAACGTCACCGTGGAGGAGGGGCTGTCGATCAGCGGCGTCCAACTGGCCAAGACCCTCGGCACCGGGCCCGCGCTGATCGACCGGTTCACCGCCTCGTCGGCCCGCCTGGTCGACCTGGAACTGCGCAGCGAACTGGCCGGTCGCTGGCGGATGGCCTCGATGAGCATCATCTTCGCCGCCGTACCGGCGGTCATCTACCTCGCCGCCGGCCTGCCCGGCACCGCCGGCACGCTGAGCATCGGCACCCTGGTCGCCTTCACCGCATTGCAGGGCGGCCTGTTCCGGCCGCTGATGGGCCTGCTCAACGTGGGCGTGTCGCTGACCGCCTCGCTGGCGCTGTTCGCCCGCATCTTCGAATACCTCGACCTGCCGATCGACGTGGCCGACCCGGCCGAGCCGGTCCGACTCGACCCCGCCCGGGTCCGCGGCCACCTGCGCCTGGAGGACGTCACCTTCGGCTACCCGGGTAGCGACACCGCCGCCCTCGCCGGGGTCACCCTGGACGTGCCCGCCGGCACCAGCCTCGCCCTCGTGGGCGAGACCGGCTCCGGCAAGAGCACCCTCGCCGGGCTGGTCAGCCGGCTGCACGACCCGACCGCCGGCCGGGTCACCGTCGACGGGGTCGACCTGCGTGACCTGCGCCTGGCCGACCTGGCCGCCATCGTCGGCGTGGTCAGCCAGGAGACGTACCTGCTGCACACCACCGTCCGGGAGAACCTGCGTTACGCCCGGCCGGACGCCACCGACGCCGACATCGAGGACGCCGCCCGCGCCGCCCAGATCCACGACCTGATCGCCGGCCTTCCCGACGGGTACGACACGGTGGTCGGCTCGCGCGGCCACCGGTTCTCCGGCGGTGAGAAGCAGCGGCTGGCCATCGCCCGCACGCTGCTGCGGGACCCGCGCATCCTGGTCCTCGACGAGGCCACCAGCGCGCTGGACACCGAAACCGAACGGGCCGTGCAGCGGGCGTTCGACGTGCTCGCCGAGGGGCGCACCACGATCACCATCGCGCACCGGCTCTCCACAGTGCGCGACGCCGACCAGATCGCGGTGCTGGACCACGGGCGGATCGTCGAGGCTGGCACCCACGACAGCCTGCTGCACCGCAACGGCCGCTACGCCACCCTGGCCGCCTGACTCACAACCGTCTCGAAACCGTCGCTAAAACCGTCTCGTTATTCGGCGTCCAGGTGGCGGTAGACGGTGGCCCGCGAGACGCCCAGGGCGGCGGCGATGGCGTCCACCGAGTGGGTGCCCGCCGCGTGCATCCGCCGGGCCACCTCGACCTGCTCCCGGCCCATCGCCCGCGGCCGGCCCGGTCTCCGCCGACGGTCACCCGCGTCGGTGCCAAGGGTCGCATCCGGCGAGCGCCCGGACCCTGAGGCCGCGCCCGCCGGGACCGCAGCGGCCGCCGCCGGCCCCGCCAGCAGGCGGCGTACGCCGTCGAGCATGTCGGCGCGCAGCACCTCGTCGGGCACGTCGGTGAAGAAGACGATCGGGTCGCTGCACGTGGCGACCGCCTGCACCGCCCGGACCCGCTCCCGGCGCCCGGCGTCCGGTCCGGCGATGAGGTCGTTGGCCCGCATCGCGATCCCCATCAACCGGTGGTACGTGTCGTTCCGCCCGACCAGCGCGATGTCGTGGAAGAGCATGCCGAGCGGCCGGCGGTGGGCGAGCATGGTGTCCACCCAGCCCTCCAGCACCGTCCACCGGGCCTGCTCCGTGGGCTGCGCCTGGGCCGCGTCGAGCAGCGCCTCCAGGTCGGCCAGCATCGGCTCGACCAGCGCCGCCAGCAGGTGCTCCTTGGCCGGGAAGTGGTACAGGATCGCGGCTTTGGTCAACCGCAGCCGTTCGCCGATCTGCCGCAGCGAGGTGCGCTGGTAGCCGTGTTCGGCGAAGAGGTCGAGCGCGGCGCGCAGGATCCGGCTGCGGGTGTCGTCCGCGGGATCGGCGGTCATGCCGGCCAGCCTAACCGGCGTCCTGACCCGGTGGCTGACGTCACCGTTGATTGTGCTGACCGACGGTCAGTACAGTGGGGACGGTCGACGCATCCAATAGTTGGAGGGGCGATGCCCGTCATCTCGATCGACAACCTGGTCAAGACGTTCGGCGGCATCCGGGCACTCGACGGGCTCGACCTGCGGGTCGAGGCGGGTGAGGTGCACGGCTTCCTCGGGCCCAACGGATCCGGGAAGTCCACCACCATCCGGATCCTGCTCGGGCTGCTCCGCCGCGACTCCGGCGAGGCGCGGGTGCTCGGCGCCGACCCCTGGCGCGACGCGGTGCGCCTGCACCGCCGGTTGGCGTACGTGCCGGGCGACGTCAGCCTCTGGCCGAACCTCTCCGGCGGGGAGGCGATCGACCTGCTCGGCGAGCTGCGCGGCGGCCTCGACCGTCGTCGCCGCGACGAGCTGCTGCAACGCTTCGATCTGGACCCGACCCGCGGGTGCCGCACGTACTCCAAGGGCAACCGGCAGAAGGTCGCCATCGTCGCCGCGTTCTCCTCCGACGTGGAGCTGTACGTGCTCGACGAGCCGACCTCCGGCCTCGACCCCCTCATGGAGGCGGTGTTCCAGGACGAGGTGCGGCGGATCAAGCAGGCCGGCGCCACCGTGCTGCTCTCCAGCCACGTGCTCGCCGAGGTCGAAGCGCTCTGCGACCGGGTCAGCATCATCCGCGAGGGTCGCACCGTCGAGTCCGGCAGCCTGGCCGAGCTGCGCCACCTCACCCGCACGGCGGTGATCGTCGAGACGGCCCGCCCGGTGACCGGCCTGGACGCGCTGCCCGGCGTGCACGACGTACGCGAGGTCGACGGGCGTACCCACCTGGAGGTCGAGCCGGCGCACCTCGACCAGCTGCTCGGGCAGCTCATCCACTTCGGCGTCCGCGCCCTCACGAGCACCCCGCCCACCCTGGAGCAGCTGTTCCTGCGCCACTACGGCGACGGCCGCGCCACCGCCGACCCCGAGTCGGCGCAAGTCCAGCAGGCCGGTGTCCGGTGACCGCCCTCACCGGCACCCGCCGGCTGGCCCGGCTCGTGCTGCGCCGCGACCGGATCCGCCTCGCGATCTGGGTGCTCGGCACGCCCCTGCTCGGCTATGCCCTCGCCGGCAGCGTCGCCGGCATCTACCCCGACGAGGCGGCCCGTCAGGGCTACGCCGCCACGTCCGCGTCCAGCCTGGTCGCCCGGGCCTTCAACGGCCCCATCGCCGGCACCGACGTCGGTGCGGTGGTGGTCGCCGAGACGTACGTGACGCTGGCCCTGATCATCGCGCTGCTGAGCACCTTCGCGGTGATCCGGCACACCCGGCAGAACGAGGAGACCGGGCGCGCCGAGCTGCTCGGTGCCTCGGTGGTCGGCCGGTACGCGCCGCTCACCGCCGCGCTGCTGGTCGTGGTCGCGGCGAACGTGGCGGCCGCGGCGCTGCTCGCCGTCGCCCTCACCGGCGCAGGTCTGCCGCTGGCCGGTTCCGTCGCGGCGGCCGGCGCGGTCGGCGGCGTCGGGGTGGCCTTCACCGGCGTCGCCGCGGTCACCGCGCAGGTCTCGGTCAGCTCCCGGGGCGCCAACGCGCTCGCCGCCGCCGTCGTCGGGCTCTCCTTCGTGCTGCGCGCCGCCGGCGACGTGCTCGGCGACACCAGCGCCGACGGCACCCGGGTGGAGAGCGCCTGGCCGTCCTGGCTCTCCCCGCTCGGCTGGGGCAACCAGGTGCGGGCCTTCGGCGGGGAACGCTGGTGGGTGCTCGCCCTGCCCGTCGCGCTGCTGCTCGCCGGGGTGGCGCTGGCGTACGCCCTCGCGGAGCAGCGGGACCAGGGCGCCGGGCTGGTCGCCCCCCGGCGCAAGCCCGCGAACGGTGCGGCGTGGCTGCTCAGCCCGGCCGGGCTGGCCTGGCGGATGCAGCGCGGCACCCTGCTCGGCTGGGCGGTCGGCATCGCCGTGCTCGGCGTCTCGATGGGCGTCGCCGCCGACGAGTTCAACGCCATGATCGAGCAGAATCCGGCCGCCGCCGAGGCGATCAACGCGATGGGCGGGGGAGCCGACCTGGTCGACGCGTACCTGGCCGCGATGCTCGGGCTCTTCGCCCTGACCATCGGGGCGTACGTGGTGCAGGCCCTGCTCCGGGTACGCGGCGACGAAGCCGACGGGGTGCTGGAGGCCGCCCTCGCCACGGCGGTCAGCCGTACCCGATGGCTCGGCACCCAGGTCCTCGCCGCGGCGCTCGGCGCGCTCGCCCTGCTGCTGCTCGCCGGCCTGACCACCGGGCTCGGCTACGGCCTGGTCACCGGCGACCCGCTCGGCGAGGCCATCGCGCTGGGTGGTGCCGCGCTGCTGCGGCTGCCGGCCCTGCTCGTGGTGGCCGGGGTGGTGACCGCGCTCTTCGGCCTGCTGCCCCGCCTGTCGGTGGTGCTCTCCTGGACGGCGTTGCTGGTCTTCCTACTCCTGGGGCAGCTCGGCGCGGTGCTGGAGCTGCCGCAGGTCGCGCTCAACGTCTCGCCGTACACCCATGTGCCGTCCGTGCCCGCGGTCGACCCGGCGGTGCTGCCTCTCGTGGTGCTCGCCGCGGTGGCGGCGGCGCTGCTCGCCGTCGGCGTCGCCGCCTTCCGCCACCGCGACGTCCCGAGTTGACCTGCTCTTCGTGATCGTTGGCAGCTGAGCAACTCGACACGCCGACGCCTTCCCCGCTGAGCTGCCACCGATCGGTGCGGCTAGCAGAAATCGAGCGGCGAGGGGCGTCGTCCACAGGTTGGTGGGTGTGCACAGGGGCAGGGGTGACTGGTTGCGGGAGGTTGGCGTGGGGCTGCACGGTTCGTGGCGTGAACTCGGTGCTTCGGGAACTGGTGGAGTTGGGCGCAGGGCTGGTGACGCGTGGAGCGGCCACGCAGGTGGTGCCACAGTGGACGCTGGATCAGGCGTGCCGTAACGGTGACCTGGTGCGGGTGTTGCCCGAGGTCTTCGTGGCGGTGCACCTGGTCGATGGTCGCTCCGATGGTCCTGCCCTGAGTC
The DNA here is from genome assembly GCF_053599835.1 of Micromonospora sp. NPDC005163. Classification (NCBI taxonomy): domain Bacteria; kingdom Bacillati; phylum Actinomycetota; class Actinomycetes; order Micromonosporales; family Micromonosporaceae; genus Micromonospora; species Micromonospora sp. NPDC005163. The sequence continues at coordinate 13,293 of NZ_JBSFYP010000020.1, read as the reverse complement.
GGCTCGACCCTGCCCTGGGGCAGCGTGCGGCTCTCGCCTGGGCTGACGGCCGCGGCGCACTCAGTCATCTCAGCGCGCTGGGCGCGTGGGGACTGTGCCCGCAGGCTGTCGGTGACCTGGTGCACCTGAGCACACCGGCGAGCGCCAGCCTGCGCACCCGACCCGGACTGGTCGTGCATCGGCGCCGGGATTTCGTCATCAGCCCGCCGCACGTGGTGATCCGACGCGGACTGACGGTCACCCGGCTCGAGCAGGCCCTCATCGACTCATGGCCGGCGTTGCCGCACAGCGAGCGGCGGGCACCGGTGATCCAGGCGGTCAACAATTGGTTGACCACGCCCGAGCGGTTGGCCGAGGCCCTGGATGGTGCGCCGAAGCTGGTCGATCGGGCAGCGCTGCGAAGGCTGCTGACCAGGCTCGCCGACGGCTGCCGCAGCCCGCTGGAGATCTGGGGGCACGAGCACGTCTTCACCGGCCCGGGCATGCCGGCGTTCCGCCGACAGGTGCCCATGCGCCTCGGGCGACGCACCATCTACCTCGACATGTTCGCCGAGCGGGAGCGGGTCAACATCGAACTCGACGGGGCCGCCACCCACGGCGACCCCCACCAGCGGGAGATCGACCTGCGCCGGGACGCCTTGCTGGCGACCACCGGGATCCTGGTGGTCCGCTTCGCCCACCGTCGCCTGGTGCGCGAGGCCGCCGCGGTACGCCGCGAAACCTTGGCCATCCTCGCGACCCGCATCTTCCGGGGCTGATGACTCGGGCATCCGCGCCGGCCAGCGCGTTGGACCCATAACTTGCACAAGTGGAAAGTGTTCGCCTATGCTTTCCGCCATGGAAAGTATTGGTGTGGAGGAGCAGCTCACAGCGGCCGAGCGCGGTGCCGCCGCGCCCTACGTGAACTATCCGCCCACCCCCTGGTGGTACGCGCCCTCCGTTGGCGCCTGGGCCGCCGCCATGATCGGCACGTTCGTCTGGTGGCGTGAGAATGCTGTCCTGTTCGTGGCGTCGCTCGCCGTCCTGATCGCCGTCGAGGCCCTGTTCGTCGTCTGGATGCGGCGTCGGCACGGCGCGCTCCCGATGCCGGGCAAGGGAACGCCGCCCACCGAGATCGCCGCAGTGTGGCGCGAATACGTTGCTGCCCTACCCGTGGTCACTCTCGTCGTCGGGCTCGTCTGGTGGCTGGTCGGCGTCCCGGCTGCCGCCGGGGCGGCATTCGTCCTCGTGACGGTAGGCCTGGCCGTCTACGAGCGGCGGTATGCCGCGGCTGCCGCCAGGACGCGGGCACGCCTGCGATGATCGACGGACTGGACCCGATCATCCACGTGCCCAAGCGCCTAGCGGCCATGGCCGTCCTGGCCAACGCCCCTTCGGTCTCGTTCCGGTTCCTGAAGGACCACCTGCAGATCACTGAGTCGGATCTGTCCAAGCAGATGTCAACGTTGGAGGCGGCTGGTTATGTCGCCTCGACGAAGGTCGGTCGTGGCCGTGGGGGCAGTACCACCTATCGGATAGTCGAGGCCGGGCAGAAGGCCTACGAACAGCACTGCGCGGCACTGAGAGCACTGATCGGCGACGCATAGCGTTCGTGTGCGGCACACCGGGTAGGGGCTGGCGGGGCTTGTTCCGTGCTGGCAGCCTCGGCGGCGTGGGCACCCTTCTGACGCAGCTTCCGGCGCTCCTCGGCGTACTGGTCGGCACCCTGGGCACGATCCTCGCCACCTCGTTGGCCGACCGGGCGCGGTGGCGGCGGAGCCAGAGCGTCCGCTGGGACGAGCGGCGGCTGGACGCGTACGTTGACTACGCGCACGCCATCAAGGAGAGTCACGCCATCGCGCTGCGGATGACGGCCGACCACCGGCCGGGATCGCACAGCCACCCCATCGACCGCGAGGACGGCCTGGCTCGGCTGGCCGAGGCGGACGCCCGACGCACGATCGTCTGGGAGAACCTGCTGCTGCTCGGCGACGAGCCGGCGGTCGTCGCTGCCGCCGGTTGGCGGGACGCGGTCTGGCAGGTCGAACGGCTCGCGAGGGGGATCGTCGATGCGCCGCAGGACATCTCCGAGCTGCTCACCCGGGTCAACGAGGCCCGCGACGGCTACTACCGGGCGGCCCGGCAGAGTCTCGGCGTCCGGGGTGGATCGGTGGAGCAGTCAGCGGCACTGCGGAAGGCACTGCTTGGCAGCTCGGGTCGTGACGTCCGAGCCGCCTGAAACGGCTGCCAACTGGCTGCACCGTCGACGAGGCGGCGGCGTCATGGCGCCCGGCAAAGCCACCCCGAGGACGCAAGGCCGAGGGATGAGATGGGCCAGTCAGGGTCGGGAAGGGCGGCGGATCAGGGGCTGGGGCGGTTCGGCTGGGGTGGGATGAAGGGGGAGGGGATCGGGTCGGTGGGGTGTGTGGAGCGGTGGTGAAGGAGTTCGCTGATCCAGCGTGCGGCCTCCTTCTGCGCGGTGAGCATGTGGTCGCGGGCGTCGGCGAAGTCCTGGTCGCCGGTTACGTTGGCGTGTTGGGCCAGGATCTCCGCCCAGCGCCGGCTCAGCTCCTCGGCGTATCGGGCCCGCCGAAGCTGCTCGTCGAACTGGTACTCGAGTTTGACCAGCCGGTCGATGTGCGGCTGGAGCGCCGGCATGATCCGCTCGTCGAGCCGGACGGATGCGTCGGGTTGGCAGGTGATGACGATGTCGCCCCGCTGGTAGCGCCAGACAGGGTCGTCGGCGAGCGCCCGCTGCAATGCCAGTTCGAGGTCTCCTGCCCGGTTCGGCGCCAGGTCCCGGGCAGCGTCGGCGGCGAGCCGGGTCAGCCGCTGGATCGCGTTCGGCTGGAAGTACCGCACGTACCAGCTCAGCACCTCGGCCCGCAGGCTCTTCGGCGACGACCAGGCGAAGGTGGCGCGGACGTAGAAGGAGTACACGTACCCGCGGGCTGGAACCGCGATCAGCCGCGGCACGTGGCGCTGCTCGACGAGCGGGCCGGATGGCGCCGTTGCTGCGCCGGGCCCCACGGGCGCCTCGTCCTGGAGCGCGGCGACCAGTCGGTCCCAGGTCCGCGTCCACCAGCGCCAACCGGTGACGCTCGCGTCCCGGGTGACGATCAGCCCGCGGGTACCCCATTGTCGCCACCGATCCGCGGGCTTCGGCGTCCCGTCGGGGGCGTCCGTCATGCCACCCCTCCATCGTCACGGATCTCCATCTCACGCTAACAACCCGTGACCGATATGTCCGCCGCCACGCCGCCACGAGCCCGCACCGCTGCGCCAGCGAAAAGACGGATTGCCCGGGGGTTCACCGAACATTGTGGAGCAGTTTGCGCGCCGAGGACTGTTGCCGGGGGACTGTCAACGATGAGACTGGTTCCGATCCGACAGTGATGCGGATCGATGGATCGGATGGTCTGGAGGCAGCCTGTGTCCACCCTCGTGTCCCCGCTGGCCACGCTCGGCGCGATCCGCCGGCGTACCACCACCCTCGCCCTGCTCCTCGCCATGGTCGCGGCCGCTCTGGTCGGCCCGTCCGTGGTGGCCCCCCAACTGACCGACTCCGCCTCGGCGGCGGTCTACAGCTCCTGCACCATCAGCCGCTGCGCGGATGCCCGTACCGCCCGTTCGGGATGGTCCGCCAAGGGCTTCCCGACCATCCGCGCCTGGTATTCCTGGAGTGGCGGCAAATCCAACTTCGCCGGCGGCCGGTTCTACAACTACGAGGGTCAACTGCCCACCAACGCCACCTATTACGAGTACGACGTGTACCCGCGGACCCAGGGCGCCGCCCGGGACGCGTACCGGATCGTGGTGAACCGCAGCACTGGGGTCACCTGGTTCTCGCCCAACCACTACACCGACTTCTACCGGCTCTGACCGACCCGGGGCCGGCTGGTCACCGCGGCCGGTCCCGCCGTCAGCTCAGGCCAGATCAGGAGGTACGGGAGATGGTCGACCAGGACGGTGGTCGGACGCCCGATTGGCTGACCGTGTGCCGGGGCGGCGCCCCGGAGGTACCCGGCGCGTCGGTGCTGGCCGGTGGGGCGAGCCGGACCCGGCCCGCGTTCTTCGCCGCGTTGACCGACGCGCTGGCCCTGCCGGCCCACCTGGGCAGCACCTGGGACGCCCTCGCCGATGTGCTCCGGGACCGGCTGGACGCCGGCCCGCTCACCCTGTTGATCAACGACGCCGGCCAGCTGCTCGCCGACGAGCCGGCCGGCCAGTACGCCCTGCTGCTCGCCGTTCTCGGCGACGTCGCCACCACCGCACCGCATCCGCTACGCGTCGTCCTGCACGAAGCCTCGCTCTCCTGACCACCACCTCACGGAGGGCGGCCGGGTCGGGGTGCGTATGGCCCAACGAGCGTTATGACTCAGAGGTATAAGAATGACTCTGAGTCATAACGCTTCTCGGCAACACCGCGGCCCGGTCACGCCGCCCCGCTGTGCGGCTACGTACATCCCGACAGTCGGGGTCGCTCCGGGGCGCGACGGTGGCGGTGACGGTCGGGTGACGCGCCCTTCGCGATCCTCGTGCCGAGCCGGGCACTGTGCACCGGCGCGGGCAGCGGGGAGGCCGGTGCGGTGGACTTCGTCGACGGGGTGCTGGTGCGGTTGGCCGATCCGGGCACCCGCGCCGCGGTCTTCGACGACGCGTCGCTGGCCCACCTGGTGGAGGCCGCGTACGACACCGAGGCGATGCCGGTCGGGCCTCCGTACGCGGCGGTCTTCGACGAGCTGACCCTCGGTTTCGCCGCCGCCCCGGTCACCCTGGCCGAGGGGGAGTGGCTGGGCTCCGGCGGCACCACCCGGACCGAGCTGCGGGTAAGCCTGCACGGTCTCGGTGGCTCGGCGCTGCGCATCGACGCGCTCTGGCGGGGCAGCCTCGTGGTGCGGACCAGCGCCGCCCGGGACCGGGTCGAGGACCTCGACGTCGCGGTTCCCGCCTTCGACGTCGACCCGCAGATCATCGCCGACCTTGGCGCGCTGCCGGCCGACCCGGCGCAGCTGGAGACCGAGCGCCGGACCCGGCTGGTGACCCGGCTGCGGGCCGGGCTGCACCAGCCCGCAGCGTTCACCGACGTGCACCTGGACCGGCTGCTCGCCGGCGTGGGCGCCGCCAACGCCGGTGACCTGGTGGCGCGGATGCGCGGTCAGGCCGCCGGCGCCACGGTCAAGCTGCGCTACGCGGCCCCGCCGGCCGCCCCACCGACCCCGCGCCCGCTGCCGTTCGCCGCCGCCGTACTGGTCCGCGACCGGGGCTTCTCCCTGGCCGACCTGCTCGTCGAGACCCGCCTGGTGCGGGCGCGCGCCGAGGAGTTGGGGCTGGACGTGCCCGCCCCGGACGACGTCCGGCGGCGGCACCGGGTCGTCGCCGTCTGGGTGGTTCCCATCGAGACGTTCGACGACGACGGCTGGCCCGGCGGCGACAGCGGCACCGACGCGCAGCGGCGGGCCGCCCGGTTCGCGCGGGCCGGCCAGTGGCTCGCCCGCAGTGGCATCGGACTGGCCGCCGTGAACACCTGAGACTCCCGGCCGCAGGACGCCGCAGCGGCCGGGAGCCGCCTACCGACCGCAGCAGCAACTCCGTCCGAGAGGACCCGTGGCACCGACAGCAGCATTCCCGTTCATCGAGGTCCGGATCGTGCCGCCACCGGCGCCGCTGGCCCAGCGCTCGCCGGGCGTCATCGCCGTGGTGGGCAAGACGCCCGGGCGGCGCTGGCCCGCGCCGGGATCAGCACGCTCGGCAAGCTGGCCGAAGCGCCGACCGAGCAGGTCCTCGCCATCATGAAGGAGGCCCAGGTGCGCGCCGACGTCGGAGACGCCGCGGAGTGGACCGGCTACGCCCAGACGCTGAGCAAGCTGCGCTGAACGGCCGGTACCGACTCCGGCGAACGGTTGCTCCACGCCGCTCGCCGGGTCGGTGTGACGACACAGCGCTGGCGCGTCGACCGTCCACACCCGAGCGTGGAACTGCCACGGTACGATCGGGTGCGAAAGGGCGCAGGCATGGTTGTTCACGAGGTAACACACGACCTCCGCGCCGGCGCACCCGAGGCCGACGCGGGGCCGCCTCCCCGGTACGCGTTGCGCCTGCTCGGCGGGTTCGGGTTGGAACGCGAGGGTCGGCCGGTGGCGGTGCCGCAGGGCGCCCGTCGGCTGCTGGCCTACCTAGGGGTACGCCAGCGGTGCGCCCGCGCGGAGGCCGCCGGCACGCTCTGGCCCGGCTCGCACGAGGAGCGGGCCCGGGCCAACCTGCGCACCATGCTGTGGCGACTGCACCGGGTCACCCCCGAGCCGCTGCTGGAGGAGGACGACCGGCTGTCCCTGGCCGCCGGGGTGACCAGCGACGTGGCCGCCCTGGGTGCGGCGGCGGCCGCGCTGCTGGCCGGCGGGTCGCCGGTGAGCGCCGGCGACGGAGTGCCGGCGTTGGCGACCGGCGAGCTGCTGCCGGGTTGGTACGACGACTGGGTCCTGACCGAGCGGGAACGGCTGCGCCAGACGCAGATGCACGCGCTGGAGGCGCTCGCCGAGCGGCTCACCGCGCAGGGCCGGTTCAGCGAGGCCGTGCAGGTGGCGTTGACCGCCGTGCAGTTGGAGCCGCTGCGGGAGAGCGCCACCCGGACGCTGATCGCCGTACACCTGGCCGAGCGGAACATCAACGAGGCGGTACGCCGATTCGAGCTGTTCCGTGCGGACCTGGGCCGGGAGCTCGGCGTCGCCCCGACACCCTGGCTGGCGCACCTGGTGCGGAGCGGTCTGCACTCGGATGAGGGCGCATCAGTGGAGCCAGCCGGGCGGGTCGCACGGTAGTCGATCACCCGGACCACGCGGTCCGCAGACGGACGAGGCGGGGACTCGCGGCAGACCGATATACCTCACGGGTATATCTATGACTCAGAGGTATATCGCCATCGGGCGCACCCCGCCCCGGATTCGACGCTGATCCGCCGGCCGCGAGGTGGTGCACCGCGAGCCCCGACCGGGCCGATGAAGGCGATGCCGGCCGGTCAGTTCGGGTGGACGGGCTGGTCCAGGATCGCGCTGAACCGCTCCTCGGCCAGGTCGAGCTGACTGAAGATGTGTCGCTTCACCGCTTGTGAGAGCGGCGTGTCGGGCCGGCCGATCAGGTCGCGGAAGAGCGGCACCAGTGGCCGGTACTTGATCGCCGAGGAGACGACCTTCGGCCCGACGGTGTGGATCACGCCCACCCCGTTGTCGGTGAAGTCCGACACCTTGATCACCCGCGCCCAGGGCTCCCGGTCCAGGCTGACCCTCAGGTGCTCGCGGTACTGCGTGTTGCGGTCGCGCTGCGGGTCGTACACCGGGTTGGTGACGGCGGCGACCAGCGTCGCCACCCGCGGCCCGAACCGGGTGGCCAGCGTGGCCAGCGCTCCCGCGCGCGGGTCGCCGCCCCCGTCGGCCAACTCGGCCGGGTGGTCCTCGACGGCGTCGTGCAGCAACCCGGCGACGATCACGTCGACGTCGCGCACCTGGTAGTGGTGCATCAACCGGATGGCCACCCGCAGCAGGTGGTTGAGGTACGGCTCGCGAACCCGCCGGTCGTCGCGGTGCAGGTCGGCGGCCAGGTCGAGCGCGGCGGTCAGCCGGGCCCGGGCGGCGTCGTCGAACTGGTGGATCTCCAACCGGAAGCGTTCCAGCAGGCCCGGTTCGCCGTGGATCTCGGTGATCGCGTGCATCGGCATGCTGCCCAGGTGCGGCGGGAAGTCCATGCGTCACTTATAGCCGATCTTCACCAGGTTGATGGTCCCGTGCGTCGCCGACCCGACCGCACCGGACCGGGCCGACGCCGTGCGGGCGTCGACCCGGTCGTGGGGGCGGTCGGGGTCAGCCGGTGATCCGTCCGGTGCCGGCGCCGGCGGTCACCGTCGCCTTGACGCCGCTCGCGGCGTCCATCGTGTACGGGTAGGGAATGACGGCCACCGAGCCGGCCGTCTGCGGGGTGCCCGAGTTGACGAACTGGTTGTTGCGGGCCACCAGGTTGCCGGTGGGGGAGGAGCCCTCGCCGACGTGCGTGGGGTCGGTCATGTTCTCGAAGTAGTTCCCCTCGACCAGCACGCCGGCGCCGTTCGTGGTGGCGATGCCGTAGCTGTAGGACGGGTTGGCCGTGTTCACGTAGTAGTTGTTGTACACGTGCACCGGGTTGCCGAAGCGCACCCGCGGGTTGCGCTGGAAGCAGTTGCTGAACGCGTTGTGGTGGTAGGTCACCTTCAGCCGGCCGGTGTCCTCGCCGGAGTTGCTGTCGCTGTGCCCGACGAGCGAGCACTTGACGTGGTCGTGCAGCCTGTTCCAGGAGACGGTCACGTAGTTCGAGCCGTGCGTGATGTCCAGCAGACCGTCGTAGTAGTCGGTGCCGCTGGTGGTGTCGCTGGACAGGTCGTTGTGGTCGATCCAGACGTTGGTGGCGTTGTCCATGTGGATGGCGTCACCGTTGCCGACCCCGGCCCGCACCCTGGAGATGTTCAGGTTGCGGACGATGACGTTGCTGACGTCGCGCAGGTTGAGCCCGCAGCCGGACCATCCGGAGCTGGCACCCACTCCGATGATCGTCTTGTTCGAGCCGCTGCGGATCTCCGTCGAGCAGCTGAAGGTGCCGTTCACCCGAACGGTCGCCGGCGCGTCGCCCTGCACCGCGCTGGCCAGCGCCGTCGCGCTGGTGACGGTCACCGTGCCGCCGCCGGCACCACCGGTGGTGCCGCCGTTCTGGGTGGCCCATCCGGCCAGTCCGGTCTGCGGCGGGGTGGTGGGCGGCGGGTCGGTCGGTGGCGGGTCGGTGGGCGGTGGCGTGGTGGTGGGCGGGGTGGTCGGTCCGCCGCCGGCGCCGTCCACCGCGACGTCGTCGAAGACCGCGCTGGCGTACGCGGTGACCAGCGCGATCCGGCCGGCCGCGTACGCGGTGTCCGTGCCGGCGCCGACCTGCGCGCCGTTGACGAAGCCGCGCACGGTGCTGCCGGCGGTCTCCAGGCGCAGCGTGTACCAGGTGCCGGTGGTGACGGTGAGCGCGGTCGAGCCGAGCACGGTGATGGAGCTTCCGTTGACCACCTGGAGTTCGGCCCGGTTGGCGTTGGTCAGCGCGAGCCGGTACATCTTCGTGGCGCTGCCGGAGCGGGCGGCCAGCGCGACCAGCCGGTTGGCGCCGCTGAACGACAGGGGCTTGACCCGCGCCTGGACCTGGTAGTCGGTCCAGCTCGTCTGCCCGGCGAACGCCCGGGCCAGTTCGCTGCCGGTGTTGGCCTGTCGGTAGGCCGGCGTGCCGTCGGTGACCACCGACCAGTCGCCGCCGGACTTGGACCAGCCGTCGGCGTTGCCGTCGTCGAAGGTGTCGCCGAACAGGGTGGCCGCCCGGGCGCCGGTGGTCACGCCGGCGGCGAGCGCGACGGCCGTGAGGCCGGCGCCGGCCGCGGCCAGCGCCGCTCGGGGTAGGTGCGGGATGCGCACGGGATCTCCTCGGGGTGGGGTGGGGTGGGGTGCCGGCGGTCGGTCAGACCGGCAGCCGGTCCGCGCCGGCGAGCGGGCCGACCAGGAGCGGGACGAGCGGCGCCGGCAGGACCGGGCCGCGGCGCAGGGTGGGCGTCCAGCCGGCGTCGGCGCCCAGGTCGGGGTCGTGGCCCGCGTTGTACGCCGCCAGCAGGTCGACCGGCCGGGCCGGGCCGCCGCCCTGGCGGACCCAGGTGCCCCGCTCGGTGAGCGCGGTGCCGCCCCAGTCGTACAGCAGGTCGCCCGGGTCGACCGCCGCGTCCAGGGTGAAGAAGTTGTCCTGGGCGTACAGCGCGGACTGCACGCCGACGCCGAGCGCGTACTGGAAGTCGTCCCCGCCGAGCCGGTAGTGGTTGTTGTAGACGTCGACCTGGCCGAAGCGCACCCGCGGCAGCCGTTGCAGGACGCCGTCGAACAGGTTGTGGTGCAGGGTGACCTTCAGCCGACCCACGTCCGGGCCGACCGTGTTGGACGACCCGATCAGCATCAGCTTGTCGCGCCCGATGAAGCGGTTCCAGGAGGCGGTGACCAGGCTGGCCGTGTGCGTGACGTCCAGCGAACCGTCGTGCACCTGGTACGGCCGTCCGAAGTGGGTAGGCTGGGCGCTGTCCGGGTTGTCGCCGTCGGTGAAGGTGTTGTGGTCGACCCAGACGTGCTCGCTGCGGCGTACCGAGATCTGGTCGTACTGGCTGTTCCAGTTGCCGGCCTCGCCGTCGGTCGGTGACCAAGCGGGGAAGCAGTCCCGGGCGTCCACGAAGGTCAGGTTGCGGACGATGACGTTCGACGCCCGGTCGATCATGAGGGTGAGCCCGGTCAACCGGGCGCCGCGCAGCCCGACGATCGTGGTGTTGGAGCCGACGTTGAGCTGGGTCTGCCGGGTCTGGCTGGCCACCGAGCGCACCCGGGCCTCCTCCAGTGGCCCGGCCGGCGGCACCCGGCCCCACACCGCCGGGTCGTACGCGGCCAGGTAGGCGTCCAGCCGGTACTCCGGGTCGGCCAGGTCCGCGCAGCTCAGGGGCGTGCCGTCGGGCCCCTCGAAGCCGTCGACAGCGCCGTCCACGTAGATGAGTTTCGGGGTGGCGTCGGTGGCGTTGCTGGCGTTGTCGCCACCGAGCGCGGCGACCAGCTCGGCCCGGCTGCGGACCACCCGGGTCCGCTCGGGGGTCGCCGCCGAGCCGCCGGTGGTCCCGGTGCCCTCGGCCGCCCAGCCGTCGCGTTCGGGCAGCACCTGCCGGCCCAGGTGGTGGGCCGCCCGGGACAGCCGGTCGGCGGCGCCTGAGGGGTCGGGGCGGGGGGCGGCGCCGGCCGGAGCGGCACCGAGCAGGAGGGCGGTCACCGTAGCGGCGGTGAGGACTCTGCGCATCGATTCTTCCCGTTCGCTGGTGGTGGTTCGGCAGTCACCAGGAACGGTAGGTTCATAGATTTATGAGAGTCAATATGTGATGTGTGCAGGAATGTTGCAGTTGTCGGGCTCGACCGGCATTGCCCCGACCGTCGCGGGTCGGGTATCCGGGGATCCGTCCGATGCGGCCCGAACGAGTCCGGGCGGTGTTTGCACTCCGGTTGCCGTCGCCTCCTATCCCGCCAGCTCCGCGCGGTACGCCGGCACCGCCCACGGCACCGCCAGCTCACCCGGCAGCAACCCCCGCTCGGCCGCCCGGCGCAGCACGTCGACCACGTCCCGCAGGTGGCGTACCCGCTCCCCGCCGTCGCCCACCACGGAGACGAGTTCGCCGTCGAGCAGTCGGGGCTCCGGCGCGGCCCGCAGCGCGTCCAGCAGCGCGGTGAACGGGGCGGTACGGGTCAGCGGCGCGATCAGCGGCACCCCCACCGGGTCGGCCCGGTGGGCGAGCAGGTTCTCCAGCAGCCCCCGCCGTCCGGGGACCCGGCGGGTCACCACGTCCCCGGGCAGGCGCAACCGGTCCGTCGGATACTCCAGCACCGCCCGGCCCGCCGTGCCGGTGACCACCACCTCGCCCGCCACGAACTCCTCCGCCGCCAGGGTGACCGCGGCCAGCACCGGCGGCCCGGCGCGGAACCGGACCCGCAGCACCGCGGTGTCCTCCACCTCGATCGGTCGTACCCGATAGCGCTCCACCTCGATCGCGACCGGCCACGGCGGCGCACCGCCGAGCGCCTCGGCGACCGCCAGGCACTGCATCACCGCGTGCGCGAGTGGATTGGCCAGGGCGCCGTCCAGCACCGGACGGCCGTCCACGCTCCGGCGACCGGCCCACGGGGAGCGGGCGTAGTAGCCGTCCGGCCGCTGCCACGCGGCGACGGTGGCGATGCCGGTGACCGTGCCCAGCCGGCCGGCGGCCAGCGCGTCGGTCAGCGCCGTGAGCGCCGCCGATCCGAGGGCCTGGAAACCGACCTGGGCCACCCGACCGGCCGCCGCCAGCGCCGTGGTCAGCTCCTCGTGCTCGGTCAGCGACAGCACCGGCGGCTTCTCCAGCAGCAGGTCCGCGCCGGCGGCCAGGGCGTCCCGGGCGATCGGCAGGTGGGTGTGTGGCGGGGTGCAGATCACCACCACCTCCGGGCGCGTCGCGGCGAGCATCGCGCGGTGGTCGATGAACACGTCCACCCCGGGCGGCACCGGCGCGTCCGGGTCTACCTCCACCGGCCGGACGTCGACCAGGGCGACCAGCCGCAGCCGACCGGCGGCGTGCAGCGGCGCGATGACCCGCCGGTGCCACCGGCCGTGCCCGTTCGCCCCGATCACCGCTACCCGGGTCGGCGCTGCCGCCCCGTTCACGGGGCACCTGCCAGTGCCGGGCCGTTCACCGGGCGCCTGCCAGCGCCGGCCCGTTCACCGGGCACCTGCCAGCGTCGCCTCGACGCCGTGCCGCGACAGTGCGGTCAGCCAGCCGGTCACCTCGGCCCGTACCTCGTCGTCCTCGGCCACCTCGGCCGGGACGACCTCGCGCAGCGCGAAGACCGCGTCCACCGCGCCGGCCGCGCTCTGCGCGCCGGCGGCCAGCGCGGCCCGGATCGGCTCGGCCAGAGGATCCTGGAACGGCAGCGGCCGGCCGTCGTCGGCGTGGCCCAGCGCGAAACGTAACCAGGCGGCCACCACCAGCGCGGCCCAGCGTGCGGACCGCCCGGCCGCGCGCAGGTCGGCGATGGTGTGCAGGACCCGCTGCGGCAGCTTCTGCGAGCCCTCCATCGCCACCTGGAGGGTGCGGTGCCGGATCGCCGGGTTGCCGAACCGGGCCAGGACCTGCTCGCCGTAGTCGACCACCCGCACCCCGTCCGGTGGGGTGAAGCTGGCCGCCACCTCCTCGGCGATCAGCCGGCGCAGCACGTCGGTCAGGTGCGGGATCTCCAGCGCGTCGGCGATCGTCTCCCGGCCGGCCAGCGCCCCCAGGTACGCGACGGCCGAGTGCACGCCGTTGAGGGTGCGCAGCTTCAACCGCTCCCACGGGCCGGCGTCGCCGGTCAGCACCGCCCCGGCGTGCTCCCAACCCGGCCGCCCGCCCGGGAAGTCGTCCTCGATCACCCACTGCGCGTACGGCTCGGCAGCCACCGCCGCCAGGTCGGTCACGCCGAGCGCCCGGCGGGCCGCGTCGATCGTCTCCGGAGTGCTGGCGGGCACGATCCGGTCCACCATGGTGCCCGGGCAGGTGACGTTGCCGGCCACCCAGTCGACCAGCCCGGCGGGCACCCCGACGGCCCGGCCGACCGCCTGGTCGACGAGGCCGCGCAGCCGCCGCCCGTTGGCCGGCAGGTTGTCGCAGCTGACCAGCGCCACCGACGCCGCCCAGCAGCACACGGTGGCGCGGGCACTGGGGCTCGGCGGCGGTCACCTCGA